>JAZFYI010000147.1:0-8004 GCA_036443455.1 Gammaproteobacteria bacterium | reverse complement strand
GGGCTGCCCGGCGCTTCCAGCAAACGTGGCTCGACGCCGCGTCGCCGCAGCATCCCCATGATGAACTCGGCATTGCGACGCATATCGCCGTGGTTTGACGCCACGTTCCGCAAAGCGAGCAGCTCCGCAAACTCACGGACAATTCTGGTCTGGTTGGCCCTGCTGTGGGCCCGTGCCGCAGCTACGGCCTGGACGACCAGCGATTCTGTGTCCTCTGGCCCCGCCATCAATGGCGGGCAGAAAATCAGCAGTGCGCTACACAGCCAGAGCTTTGCATTCCTGATAACGAAAACAACCTGTTTCATGATCGTTAACCATCCCGATGGCTTGCATATGTGCGTAAATGATGGTGCTGCCAACAAACTTGAAGCCTCTCTTTTTCAGGTCTTTCGACAATACATCCGATTGCGCGGATGTCACCGGCAGCTGTCCCATGGTTTTCCAGCGATTTTGAATCGGTTTGCCGCCAACGAAATCCCAGATGTAGCGGTCGAAGCTGGCAAACTCTTTTTGTACGGCCAGGAATGCCTTTGCATTGCTTACTGCCGATCTGACCTTGAGCCGGTTTCTGACTATCGCCGGGTCGGCCAGGAGTTTCTCGATTTTTGCATCCTCGTACCGGGCAACCTTGTTCGGGTCGAAGTTGTCGAATGCCTTGCGGTAACCATCGCGCTTTTTCAAAATGATCTCCCAACTCAGACCCGCCTGCGCGCCCTCCAGCACCAGGAATTCAAAATGCAGCCGATCATCGTGTACCGGCACACCCCATTCCCGATCGTGGTAGGCGTGAAAGATATCCTTTTGCGCCCACGTGCACCGGGTGTCTTGTTTCTTTTTCCCTGTCATAAAAATCGCTCTCGAAAACTGCCAATTAATGGGTGTCCCGACACAAGAGTAGTCTGCGTAAGCGGGTCTGCGCCAGATATTTTTTGTGCAGAAAAACACAAAAAAGGCCCGCTTTCGCGGGCCTTGATAGAATTCCGAAGAATTCCGTGCAGTGTTATGAACGCGTTACAGCGACTCGCCGCATTTGCCTTCGCCACACTTGCCTTCTTCACCTTTATCTTCGCCGCAGCTTCCTTCTTTGGCTTTATCTTCGCCGCAGCTTCCTTCTTTGGCTTTATCCTCTCCACACTTGCCTTCGCCACACTTGCCTTCTTTGCCTTTACCTTCGCCGATATCGGCAACCATGTAGCCGGCACTCAGCGCGCTCGCCATAAACGGGCTGCTGTCGGCACTCGCGGTGCTGGCGAAAGCGAATGAAGACGCCAACGCGACGCCAACCGCTAGTGCCAGAGGATTCTTTAATTCATACATGATGCAGGTCTCCTTAGTATCCCATAGGGAATTAACGGCCATTCCGGCCATTTATTATCCGCTTCGAATATGATTCAGAGCGGGCTGAAAGTAGCATAGACCCCGGACCGAAATGCCGCCACTGTCTGAATTTTGCGACAAGTGGAGGTTAATCGAAGCCGGGCGGTCTAAGACCGCTGGTGCAGGTTGTGGTGCGGCGGATTCCTTGAAGCCCATATTGAGCGGGAAGCGTGCCTCGCCACAAAAAACCAGATCCATACCTCCATGACTCAAACGCCCAGTTGGGCTTAATAAACTAGACAGGGCCTCGGCCAAAAAAATTACAAGCTGATACGGTCAAATATCCCAGCGCAGCGATTGACCGATCGGCTCGGACACCTCTTCGAGGTCGCTTTCCTCGCCGGCAATAATGGCAATACTGCCAACCGCCGCGGGCAGAATGGTTCCGAAAAAGCCTTGCTCCGAGAAACTCGTTGGCCCGGCGATTTCCAGATCGGGCAATATCATCACCGTGACCGGTCCTTTCTCTCCCTGGACCACCAGGTGGGGTACCAGCCGGCCCCGGAACATGCAGCTACGCGCATAGGAAACCTCGGCTACGCCATCAGGCATCGCCATCCTCGACTTTCGAAGTACCGTCTCCAGCCGTTGATACGGTACTCGTTCATCGGTAGACACCAGGAACATCTGCTCATGCTGCACATGGGCAAGCAAATCCTGCGCAATATCACCATGCGGCGCACTCCACCAGGTCAGCAACCCTACACCCAGCCCAAGAACCAGGCTCGCAGCCAGTCCGATCCATGCCCGGCCCTGACCAAGACCGGTATCCGCAGGTACCTGGTAGGAACCGCCGTGATCTGCAAGGAGCGGGACACGCAGCGCCAGCACCAGCTTGCGGTCGAATTCCTGGACCCGATCCGCGAAACGGGCGCACGCCGCACAAGCCTGCCGGTGCGCCAGCAACGGCTGGTCCTGGCAGGCGGGGTCAGCGCCAAACTGTTTGCGAAATTCCAGGCAATTCATCACTGGTCACTCATTCCTCAAAAGACTTCATCAGCATCTTGCGAGCCCGGTACAGCCTCGTCAGCACCGCGCCTTGTTTAATTTCCATCAGCCCGGCTATCTCTTCCGTGCTGAATCCCAGCAAAACCTGCAAAATCAAGGGTTCGCGATAATCGGGTTCGAGCTTGCTTATCGCTGCCCTCAGATCCGCCAGGTCCGTATCCGGTGTATTCGCGAGCAATCCCTGCTCCGCCGGCGTCAAATCATCGATATCCTGAGTAGGATGCCGCTTTCGCTCATACATCCTGGCGTTTTCCCGCCGCAAAATGGTTATCAACCAGTAGCGGGCCGCCGATTCGTCCCTGAGGCTGTCGAAAGAGCGCCATGCCCTCAGCAAGGTCTCCTGGACTAAGTCCTGGGCGATTGAATGATCGCGGCAAAGCCAGAAAGCAAATCGGAACAGGTCCCCCTCGTAGGTTCGCGCGATATTCTCAAATCTGCTGCGCCTGGATTCCTCGGTATTTTCCTGCTTCATATATTCAGACCGGAGACATTTATTGATTATTACCGGGGTTTTTGACCGATGTTTTGGACAGGCCGCCCTTTTCGGGCGAAAATCTACCACATATCCTGACAAGTAAGGAATCCAGCATGGCCAGTACAGTAAAAGGCCGATTTCCCGGCACGCGAATGCGACGGATGCGGCGAGATGATTTCAGCCGCCGGCTGATGCGCGAATGCTCGCTGAGTTCTGCGGACCTGATTTGCCCGCTGTTTGTGACCGAAGGCGATAAACAGTCGCAACCGATACCTTCGATGCCCGGCGTGAACCGCCTCAGTATCGACCTGGCAGTCGAAAAAAGCCGGGAGCTGGCTGATCTCGGCGTGCCGGCAGTGGTCCTGTTCCCGGTCGTCGATGACGATGGCAAGAGCCTCGATGGCAAGGAGTCCTACAATTCGGGCGGCCTGGTTCAGCGTTGCATCAAGGCATTGAAAGTTGCTCTCCCTGAGCTGGGCGTGATTACCGATGTGGCGCTCGATCCCTACACCACACACGGACAGGACGGCGTTATCGATGACTACGGTTATGTTCTCAACGATGAGACCGTGGATATCCTGGTTCGCCAGGCCCTGTCGCATGTGGAGGCCGGGGCCGATATCGTAGCGCCATCCGACATGATGGACGGGCGGATAGGTGCGATCCGCCAGGCACTGGAAGCCGAAGGCCGTCACACGACCAAGATTCTTGCCTATTCGGCAAAATACGCATCGTCTTTTTATGGCCCCTTCCGCGACGCTGTCGGTTCCGCCGATAATCTCGCAGGTGGCGACAAGTACACCTACCAGATGGATCCGGCCAACAGCGATGAGGCGCTGCGCGAGGTCGCGCTCGATCTGGACGAAGGCGCCGACATGGTTATGGTCAAGCCCGGAATGCCCTACCTGGACGTTGTTCGAAGGGTCAAGGATGAATTCGGGGTACCCACATTTGTCTACCAGGTCAGCGGTGAATACGCGATGCTCAAGGCGGCATCCCAGGCCGGCTGGCTGGATGAAGAGGCGGTCGTCATGGAGGCCTTGCTGGCGTTCAAAAGAGCTGGCGCAGACGGTATATTGACGTATTATGCCGGCCAGGCGGCACGCTGGCTCGGCCAATAATTAAACAGGCGAAACCCAGGGGGTAGGATGGCAAATTATCTGTCGGGGATATTCGGTTCGTCTCCGGTCGCGCCGTTGCAGCAGCATATGGATATTGCCTACCGCTGCGCGAGGCAATTGATTCCGATGTTCGAAGCAGTGGTCAAAAAGGACTGGGTTGCCGTCGAGGATTGTCGTCAAACCATTCGCGACCTGGAAAGCGAAGCGGATGAAATGAAGCAGGAAATCCGCTCCAACCTGCCAAAAAGCCTGTTTATGCCGGTACCCAGGGAAGACCTGCTCGAATTGCTGCTGGTCCAGGACCGGGTTGCCAATCGCGCAAAGGATGTCTCGGGGCTGGTCGTCGGGCGAAAAATGGAGTTGCCCGAAGCCATAGCGGAGCCTTTCATAAAGTTTGTCCGCTGCAGCGTCGCTGCGGCCAGGCAGGCTCGCAAGAGCGTCCGTGAACTAGACGAGTTATTTGAGACCGGCTTTCGCGGCGCGGAAGCCAAACTGGTCGAATCGATGGTCGAGGAACTCGACCGTCTCGAATCAGAGTCCGATGTGTTGCAGAGCGAGCTGCGCGGCGGGCTATTCAAACTTGAGTCCGAGCTGCCGCCGGTCAATGTGATGTTCCTGTACAAGATCATCGACCTGACCGGTGAAGTCGCCGATTATGCCGAGCGCGTGGGCCGGCGGCTCGAATTGCTGCTGGCGCATTAGGAACCGTCATGGAAGACATGCAGATCTATATTGGCCTGGCGGCCATCTTCGGTTTGTTTATGGCCTGGGGCATCGGCGCAAACGATGTCGCGAATGCCATGGCGACATCGGTCGGATCAAAAGCGCTGACCATCAAGCAGGCAATATTTGTCGCCGCCGTGTTTGAATTCACCGGCGCCGTATTGGCTGGCGGCGAAGTCACATCGACCATCCGCAAAGGAATCATCGATGCGGCGAGCGTATCGGAATCTCCCGAGTTATTGATTTACGGCATGCTGGCGGCCCTGGCGGCCGCCGGTTGCTGGCTGTGGATCGCGTCAAGAATGGGCTGGCCGGTTTCCACAACCCATTCGATAGTCGGGGCGATAGTCGGTTTCGCCGTGGTCGGTATAGGCATGGACGCCGTCAACTGGGGCAAGGTCGGCGAGATCGTAGCGAGCTGGATTGTCACACCCGTGATCGCGGGCTTTGTTGCCTACCTGATTTACAGCAGTGTTCAATGGCTGATCATGGGACGCGAAAACCCACTGGAAAGAGCACGCCGCTATGTCCCCGTGTACATATTTCTGGCGGGTTTCACGATAACGCTGGTGACGATTTTCAAAGGCCTGAAACACGCTGGTCTGTCGCTGAGTACGCAACAAGCCTACTTGGTGGCGACCGTTTTTGGCATTCTTATTGCGCTCATCGGCAAGTTTTTTATCAGCCGGATCCAGATCGACGAGGAAGCCGATCGCAAGTTCCACTTTGCAACCGTCGAAAAAGTATTCGGCGTTCTGATGATCGTCACGGCCTGTGGCATGGCTTTTGCCCATGGATCGAATGACGTGGCAAACGCGGTCGGGCCGGTCGCAGCCGTTATCAGCATCGCCCGGTCCGGCGTCGTCGGACTGGAATCCCCATTGCCGCTGGCAGTCCTGTTTCTCGGTGGTATCGGGATCGTTGTCGGCCTGGCAACCTTCGGCAGACACGTTATCGCAACCGTCGGCACCAAAATAACCCATCTCACGCCGAGCCGCGGATTTGCCGCCGAGCTGGCTGCCGCAACCACCATTGTCATTGCCTCCAGTACCGGAATGCCTATATCGACGACCCAGACCCTGGTCGGCGCAATCCTCGGTGTCGGGATGGCGCGCGGTATTACGGCGATCAATCTCTCGGTCGTGAACCGGATATTCATATCCTGGGTAGTCACGATTCCTGCCGGCGCGATCCTGGCGATTATTTTCTTCTACATACTGAAGGCTGCATTGTAATTGGCCCGCATTTAGTACAAACAATGGAACACGATCACGAGACAGACCAATATGGCGTCATGGGTCACCCGGTGGCTCACAGCAGATCGCCGTTCATCCATGGTATTTTTGCCAGGCAGACCGGCCAGCAAATCTCCTACCGGCTACTCGATGTCGAACCGGGGAATTTCGCAACCGAAGTCAGAAAATTCGCTGCCCTGGGCGGCAAGGGACTCAATGTTACGGTTCCGCACAAGATCGCTGCTTTCGAAATTACCGATACCCACACGCGCCGTGCAGAGGCCGCCCGCTCCGCCAACACCCTGGTTCTGGGCGAGGATGGAGAAATCCTGGCGGACAATACCGATGGCGCCGGTCTGGTTACCGACCTAACCGAGAATCTCAATTTCAAACTGGAAGACCGCCGAATCCTGATTCTGGGTGCGGGCGGTGCGGTTCGGGGACTGATTGGGCCTGTTATCGCGCAGAATCCGAAACTGGTAGTGATCGCCAACCGCACCCCGGACAACGCGCGCAAACTGGTCGATGAGCTCGGCCTATCCAGCGTTGTCGAGGCTACCGGCCTGGACGAGCTGAGCGGGAATACTTTTCACCTGATTATCAACGGGACCTCGGCGAATCTGTTTGACCAGCGGCCACCAATATCGGTCGATCTTTTTGCCCGGCACACCTTTTGCTATGACCTTAATTACGGCAAACAAGACACTCCGTTTACCCGCTGGGCGGAGCAGAACGGGGCACGCGCCACGATGGGCTGGGGCATGCTTGTGGAACAGGCCGCGGAATCCTTCTATCTGTGGCGGGGCGTGAAACCGAACACCATCCCGGTCCTGCAATCGCTTCTCAAGCGACCCTGACACATCTCCACCGATAGCCGGCAATTTTCACAGCCGCTACCGCATCGTAACCAGTTCTTCAGCGCTGGTCGGGTGTATGGCGACCGTGTTGTCAAAATCTTCTTTCGTGGCGCCCATGCTGATGGCAACAGAAAATCCCTGCATCATTTCGTCGGCGCCATCGCCAATGACGTGGATACCGACGACTTTTTCATGCTCACCGGCAGTGATCAATTTCATCGCGGCACGACCCTGGCTTTCCAGGACCGCGTAATACATCGGCACAAATGCAGAGTGATAAACCTTCACAATATCCCCGTATTCCGCCCGTGCCTCGGCCTCGGTCAGACCCACGGTCCCGATCGGCGGATGACTGAACACAACCGTCGCGATATTGTTGAAATTGAGGTGCCGATCCGGCTTGTTATCGAATAAACGGTCGGCGAGACGGCGTCCGGCTGCAATAGCGACCGGCGTCAAGCTCACCCGCCCGGTGACATCGCCAACGGCGTAGATGTGTTCGGCGCCGGTGTTTTGAAAATCGTCAACCAGCACGAAGCCCCTCGGATCGACATCAACGCCGGCCTTTTCCAGCGCCAGGTCCTCGGTATTCGGTTTGCGCCCAACCGCCCACAACAGGCAATCGAAATCATTGAACACCCGGCCATCGCTGGTTTCCAGGAAAAACCCGTTCTGCCCGGCACCCGCTTTCGACGGTATCGCCTCGGTGACTACCGTGATGCCGTCTTTGCCCAGCGCGTCGTCAAGTTCCTGCCGAATCATGTCGTCGAAGTTACGCAACACACCATCGTAGCGGGCAAAAATGCTGACTTCCGAACCCAGCCCGCGAAACATTCCCGCCAGCTCGATCGCCACATAACCGCTGCCAATAATGGCAACTTTGTCCGGCCGCTCATCGAGTTCGAAAAACCCATCCGATGTAATGCCATGCTCGGCACCGGGGATATCGGGCCGGGCCGGGTGACCGCCGGTGGCAATGATGATGTGTTTGCCCTGGTAGGTTTTTGCGCCCGCGGAAACCGTGCGGGACCCGGTGAAGTATCCGTTTTCGGCAATATGGGTGACCCCTTTAGCCTCGATTTTTTTGGCGTATATCGCATTCAGCCGCGCAACATAAGCATCGCGCCTGGTTTTTATCGTGCCCCAGTCATGGCGCCAGGAATCCAGGTCAAAGCCATAGCCGCTTGCATCGGCAAGACCATGTGCCA
>JAZFYI010000146.1:0-26524 GCA_036443455.1 Gammaproteobacteria bacterium | reverse complement strand
CCGGGTCCTCGGCGAATCCGTCGGCGATCAGGCTGATGGAAATAGTCTTGTCAGTGGCATCGCCATCTGCCCAGTTCAAAACGCCGGCAGCGGAGACAAAGTCCAGGATGCTCGCGGAGCCCGGTTGGGTGTCCCAGGCGACGCTGACCGCACCGCTGCTGCCGCCGCTTCGACTGACTGTGAGTTGCAGCGTGTTTCCTTCGTTGGCGCCGCCGGTTGCCGTTATCGAGAAAGTACCCTGCGCCGAGTCGAGGGTTCGATCTTGCAGGACGAACAACCCGCTATTGACGTCGCTGAGCAAAAGGTTCCCGCTGGGCAGGTATGGATAAACTCCCCAGGCCCCGGCGAAGTTCGCGAAATTGTTGGCCGCAAAAGTATCGAGAAACCCGCTTTCGACCGGTTGAACCGGGTTGCTGATGTCCAGGATCGTCAGGCCACGCGTGTAATTGGCCATGTAGTAACGGTTGCCGCGCACGAAGCCGTTGTGGTCGATAGCCGCTTCGGTGCCGGTCCAGGTTCCCGCGAGGACGGGTTGTGCGAGGTTGCTCATGTCAAATATGCGCAACCGGGTATTGCTGCCAAAATCGAGTTCGTCGAGTTCGTCCTGGACGAACGCGAAATTACCGTCGCGCGTGAACCATGCCGAGTGTGCGAAACCCAGATTGGCATAAGAGGTCAAACTGAGACGCACCGGATTCGCTGGATTGGTCGCGTCCCAGATTTGTAAATTGTCCTCGTTCGCATCGATCAAAACCACGCAATACGTCGTTGCGCCAGGACATTGATTGATCCGTGCATCGCGAATGGTTACCGAGCTCAGATCATGCGAGCTGCCGCCGATGGGCGTGTCGGCGGCAAGCCTCAATACAGTCGGCACATCAAGGGCGTAACCGCGGATTCTGCCGTTGCTCAGGTCTGAGCCGGCGGTGTACAGGACCGGCGGCACGCCATCGACCACCGAGTTGGTCGTATAGTCCAGGTTCGTGATATAGACATTGTGTGCGCTCAGCTCTGGCGATACGGTGACCGAGCCGCTAACCGCGTGCGGCAGGCCGGACAGATCGATGAGCCGCAGGCCGATATTCGAATTATCGGTGGTCACATAGGCGAACGCGTGAAAGCGTCGGCTGGTCTCATCGAAAAACTGGTAGACCTTGATATCGCGCCAGATTGAACTGTCGCCCGCTACGGTGTCGATTTCGACCGGCGAGGAGGGGTTGGAGACATCGACGATGGCAACGCCGTTTTCCAAACCGATCAACGCGTACTCGCGCTCGGTATTCAGATCGTAAAATCCCCAGATGTCGTTGGCGCGCTGCGGGTTGCTACTGAATTCGTCCAGCGCAATATGCGACAAAACGTTAACGTTGCTGCACGGTAGCCCGTCGGCGAATCCATTAATGCAAACAGCGGCTGAGATCGCTGGATTAACCGATGACGCCTCGCCCGGGTTTTGCCCGGCATGAGCCATGGTTCCGTACACCACGCAAAGCAGGAAAATGATTGTCGCGTTGATGATGCGCTTCATCATGGCCATACTCGTTGCCCCTTCTGTTTAGCGATTCTTGTTACAGATGGCGCCAGCATAGCCGGCCCTTGGCCGTGCATGTTAGTCGGATATACAGGAATTGGCAGAAAAAACAGGCGCGACTCGGCGGACCGTGCAGTCGAAGCGTTTTGCTCAGGACGTCAGGCGTTTCCGTCTGCCGGTGAGCACGATTTCGGAATGCGTATCCAGGCCTTGGGGCCCGTCCAAGCGTGGCTCCGCGCAAACCTGGTTACGGCCAAGGGCCTTGGCCCGATACAGGGCCTCGTCGGCGCGGTGAATGGTTTCCTTGATTTCCTCGCCGGCCCGGTACTGGGCGACGCCGACCGACACGGTGACCTTGATATCGTCAACAAAGGTCCGTTTCTCAGTCAGTTCGCGAATGCGCTCGGCGCAATTTATAGCTCCCGGCAGTCCGGTGCCGGGAAGCAGCACGATGAATTCCTCACCACCATAACGGCCCATCGGATGACCTCGCCTGCGGACCTGGTCCATCGATCGCAGGATACCGCCGGCGCGCATCGTGAACTCCGCAAGCACCTGGTCGCCGGCCTGGTGGCCGTGGTCGTCATTGACGCGTTTGAAATGGTCGAGATCGAAAATACAGATCGAAAAAATCCGGTTTTCTTCATCGGCGCGGACCTTTTCCTCATCCAGGCTACCCATGATGAAACGGCGATTATAGGTTCGGGTCAGTTCATCACGCTCGGCCTGGTGGGTGGCGGTTTCTATGGCGCGCTTGAGGCTCTGATTCTGCCGGCGGAGCTTTTGCTTGAGGTTGCCGACGTAGTTGCCAAAATAGGCGCTCCACAAGATCATCACGGTCAAAACGGAATAACGAAGCGCTTCGCGAGTCAGTACTTCTCGGCTGGCTTGCAAGACATCGTCGAAAAACAACAAGGCGCCGTACCCGGCCAGCGAAAACATTGCGAGGAGCAGGAGTTCCCTGCGGCTCAACTGGAACATTCCGAACAGCATTATTACGACGTAGATCATCAGCATTATGTCTCTGGCCGGTGGCGAGAGATACATGAATGCCAGGATCCAGCACATCGCGACCAGGCACTGAAAAAGCGTTAGCGATGGATCGCTGAATCTCTTATTCAAACCAGAGCGCAAAACGACAAAAATCAGCAGATTGGAAGCCGCAATGCCAGCGAGCAGGAACAACAGCAGATCCCGGTCGAGCGTCAGGGTTCCGCTGAGGTACCCGGCCACACCCAGGGAGACCCACAAGACATACGACATCAGCGCCATGCCGAATCGGCGGAGGCGCAATGCCTGTTTTTCATCGTTTTGTGGTACCAGCGAAAAATCCACTTACCAGGCCCTGTTTGATATATCAGATAGCATCGGGGAAATCGGGTTTGCAAAGCGTGAGGGCCGTCGCATTCATGAAAACCGGATGAATTATGTCAAATGGTTCGGCACAAATGAGGGGCCTGCGGGGTGCGGGGGTCTGCCGATAAGCCCGACAGGCTCCTGGGCGACAAAAAACCGGGGGTGAGGACCGGTCAGCCGAGGATGCTCTCCCGGCGATAAAACAGGCTGGCAAGCCAGACAAAAAGTGCGCCGACCAGCAAGGTGCTTGTAGCCGAGACCGCGATCCACTCGGGCTGCAACGCTTCGCCTTTCATGATGGCGGTGATCAACAAGTGCTGGCTGAGACTGGGGACAGCCATTAACTCGAAGGTGGGGTCAAGCGAGAAAATCGCCGCAAAAATAATCGGCAGGGTCGGTACCAGCAACACAACCGTCAGGTAGGTCTGGGCTTCCTTGTAACTTCGGGTGAACGAGGCAACTAGCGTCATCATGCCGGCGCCAAACAAGGTAAATGGCAGCATGACCGCGAACACCGACAAGGCGATACCGGGACCGAAGTTGGCTTGCATGTCGAGCGCCTGGAGATCGAGGAAATTGAGGCTGATCGAAAACGCGGTGACGGTTACCGCCAATGCCGCCAGCATGAACGTACAGGTCGCCGCGACTTTACCCAGGATCAGCTGGCCGGTGGGTACCGCCAGCGTCAGCAGCGGTTCCAGTGAGCCACGCTCCCGTTCACCGGCCGTCGTGTCGATCGCCAGGTACATGCCGCCCATCAACATCGAGAACAATATGAAATAGGTCAACATCCCGAGCACGACCAGCGCTCGCCCAACCGCCGTTGAAACATCGACCTCATCGACCACCACCGGGTGCAACACCAGCGGATTGATCCCGCGGGCTTGCAGGCGCAACGCAGCAAGCTGGTTGCGGTAAGCACGGAGCAAATTTCTTGCTTTGCGCACATCGCCGCGGTCGCGGCTCCTGGCATTGTTGACGACCAGTTGTATCGGCGCAGGCTGTCCCGCGCGAAGCTGTTCGCCGATCGATTCCGGGATGACCAGCACCATGCTCAAATCACCCCGGCTGACTGCCTCGCGAGCATCCGCGGGACCAGGCACAACATCGACGCCGTTGCCACCGAGCCACTTTATCAGTTCGGGTGCGTGTTCCTGTCCGCTGACCGGCAATTCGAGCAACTCGTCCAGATCAGTGGTCGCTTCGTTTAGCATGAAATTCATCATGAATACGAAAAGTATCGGGCCAAACAAAGGGCCAAATATCAGCGAGGAAAGCAGCGTGCGCCGGTCACGCAGATTGTCCAGTACCTCTTTGGCCCAGACGACCGTCAGCAGCGTCATCTCGCTTCCTCCCCCCCGACCAGATCGACGAATGCCGACTCCAGGTCATCGGCGCCGGTCCTCGCAAGAATTTGCTCCGGTGTTCCATCGGCGATAACCCGGCCATGCGCAATAATGACAATCTGGTCGGCCAGCGCGGCGACCTCCTGCATGATATGGCTGGATAGCAAGATGCAATGCCCCTGGTCTCGCAATTGCAGCAGCAACTTGCGTAAAGACCGTGTCGCCATCACATCCAGGCCATTGGTCGGCTCATCCAGCAGCAGGTTTTTTGGCTGGTGTACGAGCGCGCGCGCCAGCGCGACCCGGGTGCGTTCGCCCTGGGAAAACCCCTTGGCGTGCCGATCCGCGATAGGCCCCAGCTCCAAAACAGCAGACAATTCTGTCACGCGTCGTTCGAGCTCCGCCTTTTCCAGCCCGCTAAGCCGGCCGTAATAGCGGATGTTTTCCAACGCGGTCAGGTGCGGGTACAGACCGGCGCTGTGCGGCAGAACACCGAGCTTGCGGCGTGCCGCTTGCAAATCGGCCTGGTTGTCGACGCCATCGATCAGCGCCAGGCCGGCGTCGGGTTTCAGTACCGTGTAAAGCATGCGCAGGGTGGTCGATTTGCCCGCGCCGTTGGGTCCGAGCAGGGCCGTAATTTTCCCGTCTTCGGCGTCGAAAGATATGTTGTCCACCGCGTGGATTTTGCCAAAAGACTTGCTCAGCCCCTGTGCCCGTATCATGGCGATGGCCCGTTGAAATCGAGGAAAAAGCCAACCGGTTCGGCGCGCTCGATACAGGTTTCATCCAACGCCTGCGGATCGGGATTGGCGATGAACTCGCCGAGTAACTGCGGCAGACAACCGGTGCTGATCTGGCCATGGCCTTGCCCGGCCAGTTCCAGGTGCCGGGAATTGCTCAACGTTTCCTCGGCTCGTATGGCATAGACCGGTGGTGTCACCGGGTCGGCCTCGCCCGACAACAACAGGACGGGTACGTCGCTGACCACCGGGGTTTTGAAATCGTCGTCGATGACTCCCGCGGGCCAGACGTCGCAAATGGCGATCAAGCCATCGAGCATTATCGTGCCCAGGAAAGTCTTTTCGAGTTCCGGCATATAGCTGTCCGGATCCTCAATAAACGGCACGTCTTCCGTGCAGACGACCGCATTGTGCATCCCCATCGCCAGCATTTCGACTATGTTGCCGGTGATCATCAATGATTGCGCCAGCAAGGGAGCAGGATTTCCGCTTGCTGCTTCGCTGAGCAGCAAAGGGATCAGGGCAACCGTCTCCGACGAATAGGTGAGCATTCGCAGTGCGCCCACAAACTGATTTTCATCGAGGCGTTTATCGAGCATCTTGCCGGTCAGCGGGTCTGGCAAGGCCAGGGATACAGGCTCCTTTGCCAGTTGCTCCTGCAATGACCTGACATCGGCCGCCGGGTCAGGAAAGGCCTCGTGGCAGGCGGGGTCCGCGGCGCAACGGGCGAACGCCATATCGAGGGCTCTTTGCGCATCGATCGCGATGCCGGGGCCCAGCGCCAGGTCGGCCGACACCACGCCATCGATAATGACGGCGCGTGTGGCCTGTGGGTAGCGACGGAGATAATGCAGCGCTACCCGTGTGCCATACGAGCCGCCAAGCAGGTTCAGTTGTTCGAAACCGAGTACCTGCCTCACCTCGTCCAGATCGCGAACAGCGACGCTGGTCGTGTAATAACGCGTATCGGTATCCAGGGCTTCAAGACACTCGCCGACAACCTTGCGCATCAACTCCACGCTCCACTCCTGGTCGTCTATTTCTTCCTGTTCCTCGCAACTTAGCCGGTTGGATCTGCCGGTGCCGCGCTGATCGAGCAACAGGATCGGATGCTTGTTGCGCACCCGCGAAAGCGCCGGTGCGACGCTGGTATACACGTCCTGCGCGGACTGGCCCGGCCCACCGGCCAGCAAGGCCAGCGGCGAGCCAGCGGCTGTTTCGTCAACCGCCGGTACCAGCGCGATGTGCAGGCGAATACTCCGGCTGTCCGCGTCAGCGCGGTTCTCGGCTACCTCGAACCAGCCGCAGCGCGCCTCGACGCGCCGCAGCCCCGATGTCGCGTAAAGATTGCAATCCTGCAGTTCATCGATGGATGAGATCGGCGGCGCATCGGCCGGCAGATCGCTTTCGGCAAGCGGCGAAGAAACCGGCGCAATTAACAGAAGGCTTGCCAGTGCGCCGCCCACCAGCCGGTTCACCCGGACTTTGACAGAGGGATGGATCGGGGGAGATAAAAAAAAGGCCCTTCTGACGGGCGATCGGGATACGGACATCGATGACAGTGTAAAGCATTACTCTGGTACGGGCACCATTGGGCGCTTACAATGCGCCACCCAGGCGAGACTGGTTGAGTTTGATGAAGTACCCGGAACAATACGACGTTATCGTCGTCGGCGGCGGTCACGCCGGTACCGAGGCAGCGCTGGCTGCCGCGCGCATGGGTGCGCGTACCTTGCTGTTGACGCAGAACATCGAGACCCTGGGCCAGATGAGCTGCAACCCGGCGATCGGCGGTATCGGCAAGGGACACCTGACCAGGGAGGTCGATGCACTCGGCGGTGCGATGGCGCACGCGGCCGATCTTGCCGGAATCCAGTTTCGCACGCTTAATGCCAGCAAGGGTCCGGCGGTCCGTGCGACGCGCGCACAGGCCGATCGGGTGCTTTACCGGCAGGCGATCCGCTCGATCGTCGAAAACCAACCCGGGCTGAGCCTGTTCCAGCAGACCGTCGACGACCTGGTCGTGGAAAACGGCCGGGCGAGCGGCGTGGTGACCGGGATGGGCCTGCAGTTCATGGCACCTGCTGTGGTGCTGACGGTCGGGACTTTCCTCGGTGGCGTGATCCACGTGGGCGAGAGCCAGCATAAAGGTGGCCGGGCCGGCGATCCGCCCGCCAACCGGCTGGCCGCGCGGTTGCGGGAGCTGCCGTTTCGGGTCGGACGCCTGAAGACCGGTACGCCGCCACGGCTCGATGGCCGCAGCATCGATTATCGTCAGCTCGCCGAGCAGCCTGGCGACGATCCGGCGCCGGTGTTTTCGTTCCTGGGCCGGAGGGAAGAACACCCGCGGCAGGTCAGTTGTCACATCAGCGGCACCAACGAGCGCACCCATGACATCATTCGCCAGGCTTTGCATCGTTCGCCGATGTACAGCGGGGCGATAGAAGGGGTCGGGCCGCGCTATTGCCCATCCATCGAAGACAAGATCGTCCGCTTCGCCGACAAGTCCTCACACCAGATTTTTATCGAGCCCGAAGGCCTGAACACGCACGAGGTTTACCCGAACGGCATCTCGACCAGCCTGCCCTTCGATGTGCAATTGGCCTTTCTGCGCAGCATCCGTGGTTTTGAAAATGTGCATGTCACGCGACCCGGTTATGCCATCGAGTACGACTATTTCGACCCACGTGACTTGCGCAGCAGTCTCGAGACCAGGTTTATCGACGGCTTGTTTTTCGCCGGTCAGATCAATGGCACGACCGGCTACGAAGAAGCCGCGGCCCAGGGCATTCTCGCCGGCATCAATGCGGTGCTGAAGATTCGCGGCGAGCCGGTTTGGTGTCCGCAGCGGCACGAAGCCTATATCGGGGTCCTCGTGGACGACCTGATCAGCCGTGGGACCAGCGAGCCCTACCGCATGTTTACCAGCCGTGCCGAACACCGGTTGTTGTTGCGCGAGGACAATGCCGATCTGCGCCTGACACCGGCGGGGCGCAGGCTCGGTGTCGTCGGCGATAAGCGCTGGCAGGTTTTCGAGGGCAAAAGCGAGGCCATAGAGGCCGAACAGGCACGGCTGGCGAAAATAGTCATTCAACCCGGCGATATCCCGCCCGGGCTTGCCGACGAGATTGGCGGAGTTCCCGGCCGCGATATCAAGGCCATGGATCTGCTGCGCCGGCCACAGGTTTCTTATCGACACTTGGCCCGGATCGCGGTGGTCGGCGAGCCCGAGCATCAAGACCCGTGGCTGTGGAGCCAGGTTCGGGAACAGGTAGCGATCCAGGCCAGCTACTCAGGCTATATCGAGCGGCAGGAGGCGGAAATCAGGCGTTTGCAGCGCAAGACGAATACCGTTCTGCCAGGCGATCTGGATTACCTGCAAGTTGGCGGTCTGTCGGCGGAAGTGAGCCAGAAGCTGGCCGCGGCCCGGCCCACAACGATCGGCGAGGCGGCCAGAATCCCGGGGGTCACGCCTGCGGGCCTGTCT
This sequence comes from Gammaproteobacteria bacterium, assembly GCA_036443455.1. Lineage (GTDB taxonomy): Bacteria > Pseudomonadota > Gammaproteobacteria > Steroidobacterales > MnTg04 > MnTg04. The sequence continues at coordinate 18,064 of JAZFYI010000146.1, read as the reverse complement.
TTGCTGCTGGTTCATCTGAAGAAGCGCGAATACAAGCGCTCGGCTTAATCCCGCGCCGCCTATATACTTCAACCGTGCCCATTGGACGGACACGGAAATGCGAAGAATCTTAATTCTGCTCGGCCTGCTTGCGCTGCTCTGGATAAGTTGGCGGCAAGTCGATGACGTTGCGTCGGGCGATGGCGACGCGGACACGGCCGCCGTGTTGCACCGGGGCAACGGGGCCGAGCCGGAAACGCTGGACCCGCAGATTGCCCGCAGCGATTCCTCGGGCGCGATCCTCAGGGACCTGTACGAGGGGCTGACCCGGCTGGGCCCGGATGGCCAGGTGATTGCCGGCGCCGCGTCGAGCTGGGATGTTTCCGCCGATGGCAGGACTTACACATTCCATCTCCGGCCCGAAGCACGCTGGTCGAACGGCGATCCACTGACCGCCCGTGACTATGTTTTCTCGATGCGCCGCCTGGTTGACCCGGAAACTGCGGCTGCGTTCGCGTTCTTTTTGAGCCCGCTCATCAATGCGCCGGAAATCATCGCCGGTGACAAACCCGCCGCCGATCTTGCGGTTATCGCGCTCGATGAGCACACGCTGGAAATACGCCTCAGGGCCCCGACCCCCTACCTGCCGGGCGTGCTGACTCACCCGGCGAATTTCCCGGTGCACCGGCCTTCGCTGAGCCGGCATGGCAGAGAATTTACCCGGCCGGGGAATCTTGTTTCCAACGGCGCGTATGTGCTTTCCGAGGCCGTGACCGGCTCGCATTACTCGCTGGAGAAAAGCCGGAATTACTGGGACGCTGAAAACACCGCTATCGCGAAAGTCGTATACCACCAGGTCGTCAACCAGAACGCGGAGCTGGCCAGGTTTCGCGCCGGCGAACTCGATATTACTTATACCGTGCCCAACAACCAGTTCGCGCTGGCCGCGGAAAACTATCCGGGCGAGCTCAAGGTTTCGCCGCAACTGACGACTTATTATTACGGCTTCAATCTGCGGCGCGCGCCGTTCGCCGGACAGCGCGGCTTGCGCCGCGCCCTGTCCATGGTCGTCGATCGCCAGCTGCTTTCGGGCAGCATCCTGACCGCCGGCCAGGAACCGGCGTATGGCTGGGTGCCGCCGGGTGTCGCCAACTACACGGCGATCGAACCCGAGTGGGCCGGCTGGACGATGGCGCAAAGGCTGGCCGAGGCCCGGCGCTTGTATCGCGCAGCCGGGTACAGCGCAGCCAGGCCGCTAAAGATCGAGATCCGCTACAACAGCGCCGATATACACCGCAACATCGCGGTGGCGATCGCCAGCATCTGGAACGAAACCCTGGGCGTGCAGGCCAGCCAGCTCAACGTGGAGTTCCAGGTCCTGTTGCAGGACATGCGCAACGGGAATGCCGATGTTTTCCGCAGCAGCTGGATCGCCGATTACGATGACGCCTATACCTTCCTGGAGATACTGCGCACCGGTGCGGCGGCAAATTTCGTCGGTTATGCCAATCCCGATTACGATGACTTGCTGGGACGGGCCGCGGCGACGCCGGACGCCGATCGGCGCCGCGTTTTGCTGCAACAGGCGGAGGCCGTCATGCTGGAAGACCAGCCATTGATGCCGATTTATTTTTACGTCAACAAGCGCATGGTCGGCTCGCGGGTCAAAGGCTGGCAAAGCAACAGCCTGAACATCCATTACAGCCAGGACTTGTCGCTGGCCGGCCCGGACGCGGCGGACTGAGCCGGTGCTCGCGTTTACGCTGAAAAGGCTGTTGTCCGCAGTCCCCACGCTGTTGCTGGTCGTGGCGGCGACGTTTTTCCTGATCCGCATTGCGCCGGGCGGGCCGTTCGACAGCGAAAGAAACCTGCCGCCGGATATCCAGGCCAATATCGAGCGCAGTTACCATCTCGATGAGCCACTGCTGCAACAATTTGGCCGTTATCTGCAAGGCGTCGTTCGCGGCGATTTCGGTCCCTCCTATCATTATCGCGACCGCGATGTCAGCGATCTGATTGCGGATAGTTTTCCGGTCTCGTTCAAGCTCGGGATGACGGCGTTGCTGCTGGCGTTGTTGGGCGGGGTTACGGCGGGCGTACTCGCCGCGTTGCGGCGCAACAGCTTTAGCGATCACGCGCTGATGTCACTGGCCATGAGCGGAATATCCATACCCAATTTCGTGCTCGCCCCGTTATTGGTCTTGCTGTTTGCGGTGCATCTGAACTGGCTGCCGGCCGGCGGCTGGCGCGGCCTTGGAAGTGTCGTGCTGCCAGCGTTTACGCTGGCTCTGCCGCAGGCTGCCTATATTGCACGGCTGACCCGGGCGAGCCTGCTCGATGTGCTGGGCAGCGATTTCCTGCGTACCGCGAGAGCGAAGGGGCTGTCGCGCGGCCAGGCGGTGTGGCGGCACGCGATGAAACCGACGCTGTTGCCGGTCATATCCTACCTGGGCCCGGCGACCGCGGCCTTGCTGACCGGATCGGTGGTTATCGAACAGATTTTCCAGATACCGGGTCTCGGCCGTTATTTTGTAACCGGCGCGCTGAACCGCGATTACACGCTGGTCATGGGTGTCGTGATTTTCTACGGCGCGTTGATCATCGTCATGAACTTGCTGGTCGATCTCCTGTATGCCTGGCTGGACCCGAGGAGCCGGCAGAAACAATGAACGGCGGCGGCACAAATGCCACCGTGGGTGGCCGCAGTCTCTGGCAGAATGCCGGCGAGCGGCTGCGGCGGAACAAGGCGGCGATGTTCAGCCTGCGGTTGTTGCTTGTGTTCGTCGTCCTGGTGGTGGCCGGTCCCTGGCTGGCTCAGCATGACTACACGCAGACCAATTTGTCACTGGGTTCGACCGCCCCGAGCCTGGCCGGTGGCCACTGGTTCGGCACCGATGCGCTGGGTCGCGATGTGCTGGCCCGCACGCTGGCGGGTGGGCGCATCTCGCTGCTGGTCGGCCTCGTGGCCACCCTGGTTTCGTTGCTGATCGGTGTTTTCTGGGGTGCCGTCGCCGGTTATTGCGGCGGGCGCGTCGATGCGCTGATGATGCGTTTCGTCGACTTGTTATACGCGATGCCGTTCATGTTTTTTGTGATTCTGCTGATGGTGGTTTTCGGCCGCAATATCCTGCTGATTTTTGTCGCGATCGGCGCGATCAACTGGTTGGACATGGCGCGGATCGTGCGTGGGCAGACCATCAGCCTGCGGCACCGTGAATTTATCCAGGCCGCGACGCTGATGGGGGCCGGCACGCTGACCATTATCGCCCGCCATGTCATACCCAACCTGCTTGGTGTCGTCGTCGTCTACGTCACGCTGACCATACCGCAGGTCATGCTGGTCGAATCGTTTCTCAGTTATCTCGGGCTTGGCGTACAGGAACCGTTCACATCCTGGGGTGCGCTGGTCAACCAGGGCGCGCTGGAAATGGAAACCGCACCGTGGCTGCTGGTTTTCCCGGCGCTGTTCCTCGCGGGGACCTTGTTCTGTTTCAACTTTATCGGCGATGGTCTGCGCGATGCACTGGATCCCAAGATTGACGAGGACGGCTGGTGAGCCTGCTTGAAGTCAGCCGGCTAAAAGTCAGTTATCCCACCCGGGATGGCCCGTTCGATGTCGTGCGCGATCTGAGCTTCGAGCTGGACGAAGCGGATAGTTTGGGCATCGCCGGCGAGTCGGGTTCGGGCAAGAGTCAGACCGCGCTGGCCATCATGGGTTTGTTGCCGGCCAACGCGCGGGTCAGCGGCAGCATCCGGCTGGATGGGCAAGAGCTGGTCGGGGAGAGCGAGCGCGCTCTGGACCGCTTGCGCGGCAAGAGCCTCGCGATGGTGTTCCAGGATCCGATGAGCGCGCTGAATCCTTATATGACAGTGGGCCGCCAGATCGGTGAAGTTCTTGAGTTGCACCAGGGAATGAGCGCCGATGAAGCCGCGAAACGTTCCTGCGAATTGTTGCAGATGACCGGCATCGATGAGCCGGGGCGGCGCAGCAAGGCGTATCCCCACCAGTTTTCGGGTGGCCAGCGCCAGCGCATCCTGATCGCGATGGCGCTGGCCTGCGGTCCGCGCCTGCTGATCGCCGATGAGCCCACGACGGCACTGGATGTCACGGTGCAGAAGAAGAGTCTGGAATTGTTGCGTTCCTTGTGCCAGGAATCGGGAACGGCGCTGATCCTGATCAGCCACGACCTGGCCGTGTTATCGGGGATGTGCCGGAACCTGATGATCCTGTATGGCGGCAGGGAAATGGAACGCGGCCCGAGCCAGCGGGTCTTGCTGCACGCGACCCACCCCTATACCGCGGCATTGCTGCGGACGCTTGAAGACCTGCATGGCGGCGCGGGAGCGTTGGCCGTGATCCCGGGGGAGCCGCCGGACTTGCGGAATCCGCCGGGCGGCTGCCCGTTTCACCCGCGCTGCAGTGAAGTCCTGCCCCATTGCAGCAAGGAAATTCCACGAACCAGACCGGTGCGGCGGATCGGGGATAAGCAATCCCATTGGGCGGCCTGTCACCTGGAGCAAGAGCAGTGAGCGCCGTGGTATTGAAGGTCGCGGATCTGCGAGTCAGTTACCGGCGCAGCGGCGGCAGATTTCTCGCTCTCGAAGGCGTGGGGTTCGAACTGATCCGCGGTCAGACGCTGGCGGTGGTCGGCGAGTCAGGCTCGGGGAAATCGACGCTGGCATACGCTTGCGCCGGCTTGCTGGCGCCTGAGCGGGGCACTGTCGAATTGCTCGGCCGGCCGCTGGCGAGACAGCGGGCGAAAGACCTGCAATGGCAGGCGCAGCATCTGCAAATGGTTTTTCAGGACCCGGTCTCTTCGCTGAATCCCAGGCAGACCATCGCCAAATCGCTGGCCGAACCGCTGTTGTCGGTCGCCGGCGGCGCGCGGCCCGCCGCCGACGAAATCGGCAAGCGGCTGGCCGAGCTGATCGTCCAGGTTGGTCTGCGCCAGGACATCGCCAATCGTTATCCGCATGAGTTGTCAGGCGGGCAATGCCAGCGAGTGGCGATCGCGCGGGCGCTGGCCAACCGGCCCGAAGTACTGATTTGCGATGAACCTGTCAGCGCACTGGATATCTCGGTACAGGCGCAGGTCATCAACCTGTTGCTGGACCTGCAGCAAAAGCTGGCGCTGTCGATATTGTTTATCGCGCATGACCTGGGCGTCGTCCGGCGGATCGCCAGCCAGTTGATCGTCATGCACCAGGGCAGAATCGTGGAGCGCGGCCCGGCGCGGCAAATACTCAGCGAGCCGCAACATCCGTACACGCAAAACCTGCTCGCGTCGGAGGCGAAGCTGGATTTCGGGTAGCGCAGGCTGGCGGGCGGCGAGTTACTGTGGCACCACCGGTAACGGAATCGGCATGCCATTGACGGTCAACAGGCCGCCGTCATATATGGCTTCGAGGGTCAGTTGCTCGCCCTCGTCGAGCAGCATGCCGGTCTGCAGCAAAGCTGTCATTTGTTGCGCCATGACTGGATTGCTCCGGGAAACAAAATCGAACAGCGAGCGGCTGATCCGCAAGCTCGATTCGGCAGACATGGAAAATATCGCGTTCATGACCGCCGCTTCGCCGCTCAGATCGCTTGCCGGGATTTCGAACCGGATCACAAACCGCGCATCGCCCTGAGCGGTGTTGATTTGCAGCTCGGAAATTTCGAGCGTCAGGCCTGCTGCCAACAACTCCATTCCTGCATCCTGCAAAGCCGCCGGCACCTCCGCGCTCGCCTCTGCGTTGGCCAAATCCTGCTCCTCCAGGGCGTTCTTCAAGCGCCCGACAGTCGCAGCATCGACATCGGCAGATATCGCTAATTGGATTGAATTGCCTGCGATATCATTCATTTCGACATCGGCGATCGACAGGGTGACACTTCCCGTCAGCCGGCCCTGCTCGATACCGCTGTCGCCGGATATAGTCATTCCCTTCAGGGAAAAGGCCGTAGGAATCTCAGCCGATGATTCAACCACGGTCAGCGCTTCTACACGGGTCGTAGAGCTGCCGACCCAGATACCGAAATCACTGTAATCGGCCGAGCTTTCAAAACTGATTTCACCGAGACGGAACTCGCCATCGGCGGATACGATACTCAAAGGCTTGATGAGCCCGACGCATTCCACATGGCTCAAGCCTGCATCGTAATCGACTTTCAGGTGCGCGCCTTCCCAGGTGATCGTGCCGCCGCCGGCCGCGGCCTTATTGCTAAATTCTTCGGACAAGGATTCGAAAACCAGGGACAGCGATCCGCTGCCATCAATCGAAATCCGGTTGTAGATGCCGCCGGGAAATTCGACGGGTTCTTCATCTCCATCGACGTAACTGATCCGGGTGCGGGTGGTCGCGAGGGCAAGACTGATCGGCGGCATAGCGGGATCGCCCATCCCGAAAATCACCGGACCATGAAAAATCTCGGTTTCCACGAATATACCGCTGTGCTGGTCTTCGACCGAACCGTCTTCCGCAACCACCATGTCCTTGAAAACCAGTTCCTGGGTGTTGACCGACTTGAACCAACCCGAATCGGCCTGGGTCTCTTCAAACAGCAGTCCGGGCACCAGTTCCTCGAGATCCGCCAATGAACGGTAAAACTGTTTCTCGGCACCCGAACGGGTCAGCGCCGGAGAAGCCAGGACCAGAACGACGATAACCAGCAGGACAATCAGCAGACGGCGCATGTTACATTCCCAGACTCGGTGTGGCCGGATGCTATCACAGTGAACCGTGTGCCATCCTTGGCTGGAAGAAGGTGAATGATGTGAGTGATTTTTTTGATATCAAACTGGCGGGGATAAGCGGCGATGAGGATTTGCTCGGCGGGCTTCGTTGCCAGGCGATCCTGGTGGTCAATGTTGCCAGCGAATGTGGCTATACGCCTCAATACGCAGGGCTGGAAGCGCTACACCAGGAAACGGTCGGCATGGGCCTGGTCGTGCTCGGTGTGCCGTGCAATCAGTTTGGCGCCCAGGAACCCGGCAGCAACGAGGAAATTCTCAATTTCTGCACGCAAAAGTATTCGGTGAGTTTTCCGATTGCCGCCAAGGTAGATGTCAATGGTTCCGGGAGGCATCCGCTGTACGACTGGTTGACCAGCGAGGAAAACGGATACCCGGGCGACATCGAATGGAATTTCGAGAAATTCCTGGTGGATGCGGAAGGGACGCTGAGAGCGCGATATCCATCGGCCACAACGCCCGATGACGCCGGCCTGATGACCGATCTGGCGGCTATGTTTTGACGCGAACCCGCTGGAGAATCCGCTCTGCGGTGGCATTTTTAGCGGCGGCCATTTAAGATTTCGCCACTTGTGCAACATGGCGATGATAGCGCCGGTTCGGACGGAGACAAAAATAGTGATCAGAAAAAGACTGATAATGGCGTTGGCGGCGCTGCTGCCCTTGGCCGCGATGGCCGATGGCAATGCGAAAAACGGCCGGGCGCTGACCGATACCTGCCTGGGTTGCCATGCGATTGAAAATTACCGGAGCCTCTACCCGATGTACAAGGTTCCCAAGCTGGGCGGGCAAAATGAAGCCTACCTGGTCGCGGCGCTGAAGGCTTATCGGGATGGCGCGCGGCCGCACAAGACCATGCATGCCCAGGCGGCCACGCTGAGCGACCAGGAGATAGCCGACGTGGCGGCCTATTTCGCCAGCCGCTTTGATGACTGAGGGGATGATAACAATGAGAAAACAGGGGGTTCAGGTTTTCACGGTACTGGCCGGAGCCATGCTGCTTTGCGCCACAGCCATTGCCGATGGCGACCCGGAAGCAGGCAAGGAAAAGTCCGTGGTTTGCGCCAGTTGCCACGGTGTGACCGGCGAATCGGTCATGCCGGACTACCCGGTACTCGCGGGTCAGCATCAGGATTATCTCGAACACGCGCTCATGGCCTACCGCAACGGCGAAAGAAGCGACCCGATCATGGCTGCCTTTGTCGCCGCGCTTAGCGACGAAGACATTGCCGATCTGGCCGCGTACTTTGCGGCGCAGGAGGGCCTGTTCACGCTGAACCGGTAATGCGTGTGCGCCCGGGAAAAAGTCGGCTGCGGACAGCCGGCTTTTTTTGTTTTTGAAGAGTACCCAGCCGATATGACAGCAAGCATCAACGAGCCACAGCCGGACATCATCGATCAGGGCGACGGTGTTTTCGCCATCGATACCGGGTATCTAAGGCCGCGAATGGATGCCAGCCACCTGCTCGTACAGCAAGGCCGGGGCGCGTTCGTAGACACCGGCACCGCGCATTCGGTGCCTTTGTTGCTGGCGGCGCTGAGCCGCTGCGGACTAAGCCCTGCCGACGTCGACTATGTGCTGCTGACCCATATCCATCTCGACCACGCCGGTGGCGCCGGCCTGTTGATACAGGCGTTGCCGAACGCGACCCTGGTCGTACACCCACGTGGTGAGCGACACATGGTCGACCCGGAAAAACTGATCGCCGGCAGCATCGCCGTTTATGGCGAGGAGCTCTACCGGCAACTGTATGGTGAATTGCTGCCGATCCCCGGGGAGCGAATCCGCGTGATCGAAGACGGGGAAAAACTGAAACTCGCCGATCGTGAGCTGAAATTCCTGCACACGCCCGGTCATGCCCTGCATCACTGTTGCATCGTGGATCGCGAAGCGGATGCGATTTTTAGCGGCGACAGCTTTGGCGTTTCCTATCGCGAGTTCGATACCGCGGCCGGCGCCTTCATCATGCCCACGACCACACCGATACACTTCGACCCCGAAGCTGCGCATGCGTCGATAGACCGCCTTCTGAGTTACAAGGTCAGCCGAATTTTCCTGACCCATTACAGCGCCGTGTCACCACCGGAAAAACTGGCGCGCGATTTACATGCCGATATCGACGCGTTTGTCGAGATTACCCACGATAATGCAGCGAGCGATGACCCGCACGGTGCGATGGTCAGCGCATTGTACGACTACCTGAGCCTGCGCCTGGATCAGCATGGCTGCGAGCTGGACCATGCGGAAAGACACCGCCTGCTCGACCCGGATATTGAACTCAACGCGCAGGGGCTGGAATATTGGCTGGATCGCAAGATGAGGGGCTAACCCGCATGTCACCAGGGCGATAACCGTCGGGGACCCGTTATGGAAACATTCAAAGCCTTTCGTATACACGACGATGACGGGAAAGTCAGCGCCAGGTTCGAAACCCTGACGCTGGACGATCTGAGCGCGGGCGAAGTCGTTATTCGCTCGTCTTTCTCGGGCATCAACTACAAGGATGCGCTGGCGGCGACAGGCGCGGGCAAAATCCTGCGGAAATTCCCGCTGGTCGGTGGCATCGATGTGGCCGGCAAGGTCATCCACAGCGATGACGACCGCTACGCAGCAGGCGACCCGGTCGTGGTCACCGGTTGCGGGCTCGGTGAAGAATACGACGGTGGCTATGCCGAAATCGTCCGGGTCAAAGGCGACAGCGTGATCCCGCTTCCCGATGGCCTCGGTGAGAAACAGGCGATGACGCTGGGCACGGCGGGGTTTACCGCGGCACTGGCGATTACCCGCATGGAGCACAACGGGCTGACGCCGGCCGACGGGCCGGTGGTCGTAACCGGCGCCACCGGCGGTGTGGGCAGCCTGGCGGTGGACATGCTGGCCGGTGCCGGTTACCAGGTCACCGCGGTCACCGGTAAGGCTGACGCTTCGTCCTATCTGGAAACGCTGGGCGCCAGTGAGATTTTGCTGCGCGAACAGATCGATTTCGGCAGCCGGCCCATGGAAAAGGCGCTCTGGGCCGGGGCAGTGGATAATGTCGGTGGCGAAATGCTGACCTGGCTAACCCGCACGATGAGCTGGTGGGGAAGCATCGCCAGCATCGGGCTGGTCGGGGGTCACGAACTCCATACCACCGTGATGCCGTTCATATTGCGCGGCATAAACTTGCTGGGGATCAATTCGATGGCGACGCCGCGCGAGCTGCGCCTGAAAATATGGCAACGCCTGGCCGGTGATCTCAGGCCAGCCCACCTGGAACAAATTTGCACGCGGGTCATAGCGTTCGACCAGTTAGCCGGCGCATTCGACGATTGCCTGCACGGCAAAAACATCGGTCGCAGCGTCGTTAGAATCGCTTGAGTCTCCAGCCGTGCCCCTGCATTTGGGAAACGGCGCTCCGCTGCGCTAACATAACCGCCCATTTTGCAACGCCGTTGAATCAACGGCGGCCATCCGGAGACGACGACAGCATGAGCACAATTCAATCAGCGGGTGAGCGCCTCTGGCAGGCCATGGGCGAAGAAAGCCCGCTCCAGGTCGTGGGTACCATCAATGCGTTTAGCGCATTGCAGGCAAGAAAATCCGGTTTTAAAGCGATCTACCTGTCTGGCGCCGGTGTCGCCAACGCTTCTTTCGGCTTTCCCGATCTGGGTATCACCAGCCTAAACGACGTCTGTGAGGATGTGCGCAGGATCTGCGGCGCAGTCGAATTGCCATTGCTGGTCGATGCCGATACCGGTTGGGGTCAGGCGTTCATGATTGCGCGCACGGCACACGATTTGTGCGTGGCGGGCGCGGCCGGCATGCACATGGAAGACCAGGTTGGCGCCAAGCGCTGTGGCCACAGGCCAGGCAAGGAACTGGTCGCGGCCGGCGAAATGGCGGACCGGATCAAGGCGGCGGTGGATGGCCGGCCCGACCCCCGTTTCGTAGTCATGGCGCGCACCGATGCCCACGCGGTGGAAGGTCAGCAGGCCGCGATCGACCGCGCGATGCACTATGTTGAAGCGGGCGCCGATATGATTTTTGCCGAAGCGCTGACCGAGCTGGACGAATATCGGGATTTCGTAGCGCAAGTCGGCGTGCCCGTGCTGGCCAACATCACCGAGTTTGGCAAAACGCCGTTGTTTGGCCTCGATGAACTGGCGGCTGCCGGTGTGCAGCTTGCCCTGTATCCATTATCCGCGTTCCGGGCCATGAGCAAGGCCGCCGAGAACGTTTACAGTGTCCTGCGTAAACAAGGCACGCAAAAATCCTGCACCGACGCTATGCAGACCCGCGATGAGTTGTACGAAGTCCTGGACTACCACGAATACGAGCGCAAGCTGGACGAACTGTTTGCCGCCGAGAAGTCGTGACCCCGGGACCAAGCTAATTGGAGAGCAAGTAATGAGTGCAAAGAAAAACCCTGGCGGCCTGGCCGATATAATCGCCGGTGAGACGGCGATCGCCACCGTCGGCAAGGAAGGCGCCGGGCTGACCTATCGCGGATACGACATCGAGGACATGGCGAAAAACGCCACGTTCGAGGAAGTCGCCTACCTTTTGCATCATGGCGATCTGCCAAACCGGAAGCAGCTCGACACTTACCTGGCCAAACTCAGAGGCATGCGGGGCTTGCCGAAGGCGTTAACGGACGTCCTCGAGAACACGCCCGCAGATTCGCACCCGATGGACGTATTGCGTACCGGTTGCTCGGTGCTGGGAAACCTCGAGCCCGAAGGGGATTTTTCCAAGCAAGCCGAGGTCGCTGACCGTTTGCTCGCCTGTTTTCCATCGATGCTGATGTACTGGCACCGCTATCATACCGATGGCGTGCGTATCGACACAGAAACCGATGCGAATTCGGTCGCCGGTCATTTCCTGCATCTGCTGCACGGCAAGCCGCCCAGTGATTTCCATCGCCGGGTGCTGGATATTTCCCTGATTTTGTACGCGGAACACGAGTTCAATGCCTCGACTTTTACCGCCCGCGTCATCGCCGCGACGCTGTCCGATTTCTACTCGGCCATAACCGGTGCGATCGGCGCTTTGCGCGGGCCGCTGCACGGCGGGGCCAACGAAGCCGCGATGGCGCTGATCGAGCGCTTTGAGAACGCAGAACAGGCTACCGAGGGTATCCATCAGGCGCTCGCGCGGAAAGAGAAAATCATGGGTTTTGGCCACCGTGTCTATACGACATCGGACCCGCGTAACGTCGTGATCAAGGAACTCTCGCGGCAATTGTCGGAGGAAGTCGGCGATACGCATTTGTTTGCCGTGTCCGAGGCGATCGACAAGGTGATGTGGGATGAAAAGAAACTGTTCCCGAATGCAGATTTTTATTCGGCGACGGCCTACCATTTCATGGGTATCCCGACGCCGCTGTTCACGCCGATCTTCGTGTGTTCGCGCATCACCGGCTGGTCCGCCCATATCATGGAGCAACGCGCCGACAACCGCCTGATTCGCCCGGCTGCGGATTACATCGGCCCGGGTTTGCGCGAGTGGGTGCCCGTCGAAGAGCGTGATTAAGTTTTGACCCGCATATTTCACCAAGGCGGTAGCCGCCAGGCTGTCTCCAGGAGCAAAAATGTCTTCCAGTGATATCCGTTCCGCCAAACGGCCGGAACCCGACGTGGTGTTAACGAAAATCGCGGACTATGTCTGTGATTACCGGGTCGACAGCGAGTTGGCCTACGACACCGCACGATATTGCCTGATGGATACCCTGGCCTGTGGTTTCCAGGCCTTGTCATTCCCGGCCTGCACCAGGTTGCTTGGGCCCGTCGTCCCCGGCGCCACGCTGCCCGGCGGCGCGCGCGTGCCCGGGACGAGTTTCGAGCTGGAGCCGGTCATGGCGGCGTTCAATATCGGTGCACTGATCCGCTGGCTGGACTTCAACGACACCTGGCTGGCGGCCGAATGGGGACATCCATCGGACAACCTCGGTGGCATCCTGGCCGTGGCCGATTATCTGAGCCGCCAGGCCGAGGCAAATGGCAAAGAGCCGCTGACTATCCATGACGTGTTGACCGCGATGATCAAGGCGCACGAAATACAGGGCGTGCTGGCGCTGGAGAACAGTTACAACCGGGTCGGTCTCGATCATGTGCTGCTGGTGCGGGTGGCAACGACCGCGGTGGTAACGCGCATGCTGGGTGGCGATCGGGACACCGTCATCGATGCGCTGTCCAATGCGTGGATCGATGGCGGCGCATTGCGCACCTACCGCCATGCGCCCAATACCGGTTCGAGAAAAAGCTGGGCGGCCGGCGATGCGACGAGCCGCGGCGTGCGCCTGTCATTGATGGCGATGACCGGCGAGATGGGTTACCCATCGGCGCTGAGTGCGCCGGGCTGGGGCTATTTCGACGTGCTGTTCAAGGGTAAGGAATTCAGCCTGCCGCAGGAATTCGGCAGCTATGTCATGGAGAATATCCTGTTCAAGATATCCTTCCCGGCCGAGTTCCATGCGCAAACCGCGGTCGAATGCGCGATGACTTTGCATGAACAGGTCAGAGACCGGCTCGACGAGATCGAGAAAATCGTGATTGAAACCCAGGAACCCGGCGTACGCATCATCGACAAGACCGGCCCGCTGGATAACCCGGCGGATCGCGACCACTGCATTCAGTACATGGTGGCCGTTCCGCTGCTCTTCGGCCGGCTGGTGGCGGCCGATTATGAAAACGATATTGCCGCGGACCCGCGCGTCGATGCTCTGCGAGACAGCATGGAGGTGGTAGAAAACAAGGATTTCACGACTTCATATTTCGATTCTGAGCGGCGTCATATTGGCAACGCTTTGCAGGTCTTCTTTAAAGATGGCAGTAAAACCGAGCGGGTCGAAGTGGAAATCCCCATCGGCCATCGCAAGCGCCGTGCAGAAGGTATTCCGGTGCTGGTGAAGAAATTCGAACACTCGGCGGCGGAGCAGCTGGACGCAGGCCAGTGCCAGGCGCTGAATGCGCTGTTTGCTGACCCGCAACGATTGTCCGCGATGGCGGTGTCGGATTTCATGGCGATGATGGTCAAGGCTTGAACTGAACCGCGGCGGGCTGACGAAAAATGCTGCCGTGTGGAGCTTGTTGCGAGGCCGGTCCCGCCCCGTTTTATTGATGAAATGCGGAGAGTAATACCTTGATCATTGTGATAAATAGACTGTTGACAGCAATCGGGGCGTTTGTCGTCGTCGCCATGCTGGCGGCCTGGGGTTTCTCGCAGTGGCAGAAATCCAGTCAGCTCAGTGCAGACGAAATGCCAAGCTATGCGGGCACCAACCCGGCGCCTGAGTTTCCCTCCGGCATGGATTGGCTGAACACCGGCGATCGAGAGCTGAGCGTTGAACAGCTCAATGGCAAAATCATCTTGCTGGATTTCTGGACCTATGGGTGTATCAACTGCCTGCATATCATCCCCGATCTGAAACGGCTGGAGAAGAAATACGCCGAGGAACTGGTGGTCATCGGCGTGCACTCCGCCAAATTCGAACGTGAGTCCAAAACCGCGGGAATCAGGCGATTCGTGCAACGCTACGAGATTGTTCATCCGGTCGTGAATGATAAGGATCACGAGATCTGGAGGGACTTTGGCGTGCGCGCCTGGCCGACGCTGGTCGTGATCGACCCGGTCGGCAACATTGTCGGCCAGGTATCCGGGGAGGGGAATTACGATTTACTGGATGCGGTTATCGGCGGGTTGACGGATGAATTCGAAATCGACCGCTCCGAACTGGGCCTGGTAGCCGAGGAGCGGCCGACAGGCCGGCTGAGTTTCCCCGGAAAAGTGCTGGCCGATGCCGAAAATGGCCGCCTGTTTATCGCAGATACCGGGCATCATCGCATTATCGTTGCCGGTCTGGACGGGCAGGTGCAACAGCTTATTGGCAGCGGTGTGGCCGGCTACGCCGATGGTAGCTTTGGCGAAGCCCGCTTTCGTCTGCCACAGGGCATGACCTTGCTGGACAAAGACACCTTGTTATTGGCGGATACGGAAAATCATGCCATACGCAGGATAGACCTCGCGCAAAAAACGGTGACGACGATCGCCGGAAACGGCCGGCAAGACTATATGTTTGATGACCTTGCAGGTCCTGGCGACGGATTGAATTCTCCGTGGGACCTGTTGCGCATCGGCGACATCGTCTATGTTGCGATGGCGGGACAGCACCAGGTCTGGACCCTCGATCCGGTCAGTGGCCGGCTAAAAGCCTTTGCCGGTTCGCGGCGCGAGCAGCTCAGGGACGGAAAATTGCTTTCCGCGGGGCTCAACCAGCCAAGCGGGTTGGCCACCGATGGCAAGAATCTGTATATCGCCGATAGCGAAGCCAGCGCGATCCGCAGCGCGGACCTCGACGGCGGTGGCAGATTGCACACCCTGCTGGGCACCGGTCTGTTCGATTTTGGCGATGTCGATGGCCGCGGGCGCGGGGTCAAATTGCAGCACCCGCTCGGCGTGGCCTGGAGCGCGGGCGTGATTTATATCGCGGATACCTACAACAGCAAGATCAAACGCCTGGAGCCAGATAGCCTGAAGGTCGTCAGCCTGACGCCCGGGGAGCCGAGCCTGGAAGAACCGGGTGGTCTGAGCGTCGGCGGGCAGTATCTTTATATCGCGGACACCAACAATCACCGCGTTCGCATATTTGACCTCGAAAACGGGCAACTCAGGGATTTTCCGCTGCATGACCCGGATGGCTTGCTGGAGGTAACGCGCCAACAATGACGATTGCGCAAATGTTGCGGCATGGAGTGGCGGAGCTTGGTCAGACCTTGCCGGATGGCGCCGAACAAAAGCTGCTGAGCTTTCTCGAACTCTTGCGGCACTGGAACCGCACGATCAATCTGACCGCGGTCCGGGAAATCGATGATATGGTCGCGGCCCACCTGCTGGACAGCCTGGCAATCAGGCCATGGCTGGCTGGCGAGCGGATCCTGGATGTCGGTTCCGGTGCAGGATTGCCGGGTATCCCGCTGGCGATCGCTGAACCGCACCGGTCTTTCGTACTGCTCGACAGCGCAGCCAAACGCTGCCGTTTTCTGACCCAGGCCGTGGTCGAACTCGGACTCGCCAACGTGCGGGTAGAAAACCGGCGCGTTGAGGATTATCTTGTGAGCTCAGACGAGGGGCCTCTATTTTCGACAATTACCACAAGGGCATTTTCCAGCCTGGACAAATTTGTGGCGGCGGCAGGAAATCTGCTGGCCGACCGGGGTAGTTTGCTGGCCATGAAAGGGAAAATGCCCCGGGACGAGCTGAACGAAATGCCCAACGGATGGCGCCTGAAGCACGCGGAAAAACTGGTGATACCCGGGCTGGCGGCGGAGCGGCACCTGCTGATTCTCGGACGGCAATAGACAAAGGACCCGAAACGGATATGGCACGAATCATAGCGATTGCGAATCAGAAGGGTGGCGTCGGCAAGACCACGACGGCCGTCAACCTGGCCGCGTCGCTGGCGGCGACAAAACGCCGCGTTTTACTGGTGGATGTCGATCCGCAGGGCAACGCCACGATGGGTGCCGGCGTGGACAAGTACAAGCTGGAGCGGGGAACCTATGAGGTGCTGATGGGTGAATGCGTTGCCAGGGAGGCCATCCTGAATGTCGAGGACGCACGTTTCGACGTCCTGCCGGGCAACGAGGACCTGACCGCCGCCGAGGTCCAGCTGCTCAATGAATATGGCCGGGAATTGAAACTGCGCAAGGCGCTGGAACCGCTTGACGATGACTATGACTACATCATTATCGACTGTCCGCCATCGATCAACATGCTCACGGTCAACGCGCTGACGGCCGCCGATAGCGTACTGATCCCGATGCAGTGCGAGTATTACGCATTGGAAGGCTTAACCAGCCTGGTCAGGACCATCGAGCGGATTCGCGAGACGGTCAACCCCGAGCTGCGCATCGAGGGCGTGCTTCGCTGCATGTACGACCCGCGCAACAACCTGGCGAACGATGTGTCCGGGCAATTGATCATGCATTTCAAGGATAAGGTATTTCGCACCGTGATCCCCCGCAACATCAGGCTGGCGGAGGCGCCGAGTTTCGGTCTCCCGGTGCTGTACCATGACAGGAAATCGCGTGGCGCGATGGCTTACCTGGCGCTGGCCGGGGAAATCAATCGCCGGCACGAAGAACAGCAGGCTGTGGCGAGTACGGCGTAGATAAAAAAGGACTTTTGGCGATGAATGGCAAAACAAGGTGCAGGAATTGATGGCGGCGAAACGCAGGGGGCTAGGCCGTGGCCTGGATGTGTTATTGAGCGGCGCCGTGCCTGCGGGTGGCGACGGGGAAAGCCTGCGTACCTTGCCGATCGAGCTGATCAGGCCCGGCCCATTCCAGCCGCGTCAGGATATGCGCGAGGACACGCTGCAGGAGCTGGCCGATTCGATTCGTGCGCAGGGCCTGGTGCAGCCGATCCTGGTTCGACCGCTTGGCAACGGCGAGCAGTTCGAGATCGTCGCGGGCGAGCGCCGTTGGCGTGCCGCACAAATGGCCGGTATGCACGAAATAACCACCGTCGTTCGGCGGATTCCGGACAAGGCCGCGATCGCCATGGCGCTGATCGAAAACATCCAGCGCGAGGATCTGAATCCGCTGGAAGAGGCGCAAGCGCTGGACCGGCTCATCCGCGAGTTCGAAATGACCCACCAGCAAGCCGCCGACGCCATCGGCCGGTCCAGGGCGGCGGTCAGTAATTTGCTGCGGCTGCTCGATCTTGGCGCGCGACTCAAGAAACTGCTGGCGGCCCGCGAGCTGGACATGGGTCACGCCAGGGCCTTGCTGGGTTTGCCGACCCAGCGCCAACAGACCGAAGTCGGTTTGCTGGTCGCGAAAAAAGGGCTGTCGGTCAGGGAAACCGAGGCCCTGGTGCGCCGCCTGCTCAGCGGCGGCAAAAAAGACCGCAAACCGGCGCGCCGCGACCCGGATATCGCTCGCCTGGAGACCGAACTGAGCGAGAAGCTCGGCGCGAAGGTCAGTCTTAGCCATGGCGCCA
The DNA here is from genome assembly GCA_036443455.1 of Gammaproteobacteria bacterium. Lineage (GTDB taxonomy): Bacteria > Pseudomonadota > Gammaproteobacteria > Steroidobacterales > MnTg04 > MnTg04. The sequence goes on along the minus strand of JAZFYI010000146.1, from coordinate 373 downwards.
AAGGCAAAGGCAAGCTGGTGGTCAGCTACAACAGCCTGGACGAGCTCGAGGGCATCCTGGAACACATCAAATAAACCACTGTTTTGTTGCCAGTCCAAATGGTCGCCACTATAATAGTGCGGCTTTGAGCCGCCCCCTGGGCAGATGACAATCTGGGGGCAAACAGGACGCCACACGCCGTATTGAAAGACCATCGGTGGTGGCGTTTTTATGTACCCGGGCATGGCCCGGGCCGAAGTCCGAGGATGTAGCAGGGGAATTCGTGAGCGCCGATGCTCCGCATGTGAGCAGCACCAGCAAACCGCTCAGCGCCGCCAGGGCGATGTTCGGGATACTCGCCGCCCAATTGGGCGTCGGTCTTTTGCTGGCAGCG
>JAZFYI010000145.1:0-5572 GCA_036443455.1 Gammaproteobacteria bacterium | reverse complement strand
CTGGCGGCGGCGGCTCATGAGTTTGCCGATACCCAGAACATGCTGGATGCGGCAGCCGGGATGTATGGCGACTACCAATGGGGCCGTTATGATTTACTGATCCTGCCGCCCAGCTTTCCTTATGGCGGCATGGAGAATCCCCGGCTTTCGTTCATCACGCCTACCGTGATCGCCGGTGATCGCAGCCTGGTTTCGCTGATCGCCCATGAGCTTGCCCATTCCTGGTCGGGGAACCTGGTCAGCAACCAGACCTGGCGCGATATCTGGTTGAACGAAGGCGTGACCAGCTACCTGGACAAGCGCTTGATGGAAGAACTTTTTGGCAAGGAACGCGCCGACGAAGAGCGGGTCATCGATTACCGGGAATTGATCGAGCAGCTGCCCGATATCAAGCCCGCGATGCAGGCACTGGCGCCGAGGCTCGGCAGCGAGGACATCGAGGAAACGCAGGGTACCGTGCATTACAAGAAAGGCCAGCTATTGCTCGATTACCTGGAGCACGCGTTTGGCCGCGACGTTTTCGATCATTTCCTGGCCGGCTATTTCGATCACTTCCGGTTTGAGGCGATCAGCAGCGAACAATTTCTCGCCTATTTGACCGATAACCTGCTCGAGCTATATCCAGGCAAGGTCAGCCAGGAGCAGGTGGAACAGTGGCTGTACCAGCCAGGGCTGCCTGAGGACGCGGTGATTCCGCAATCTGAATCGCTGCAAAAAGCCGCTGACCTGGCGTTGCGGTGGGCGGATGGTGAGGCCTCTCTCCAGGCGGCGTCACTTGCAGACTGGAGCCCACTTGCCGTTGTGCATTTCATCAAGACCCTCCCCGACACGCTCAGCGATGAGCAGTTAACGGAGCTGGATCAGGGAAATGGCTTGAGCTCGACGAGGAATGCCGAAATCGGTCGTGCCTGGTTCATCCAGGTGGCGAAACGCAGATACCAGCCTGCCTACGAGTCCATGCGGCAGCACCTGATACGCTATGGGCGGATGCGACTGGTCGTGCCGGTATACAAGGCCCTGGTCGAAAACGGGCAGGATAAGGCGCTGGCGGAAGAAATTTTTGCCCTGGCGAAGCCTGGTTATCACCCGATCACGATCATGGCCGCGGGGTTGGTGCTGGACGAACCGGCCGGCAAATAGGCTTTTGCTACCAGCGCAACTCGTCGGCGCCTTCCGCGGCCGTTGCGAGCGCCACCATGCCGCTTGCCATGGCGCAGAGGCGGCCTTCGCTAAACAGGTTTCCCTCGACAAAACAAACGCTGTCGGATCGTTTTAGCGCGACCGCGTAGGCGGTGACCGTCGGCCCATGAATTGCGCGGATAAACTTGATCGACAATTCAACCGTGCCCGCCGGCCGACCCAGATAATGAACGGCCCCGGCGACACCCAGCGATGCATCGAACAGGCCGGCCACCACGGCGCCGTTGACATAATCGCTGCCCAGCCCGCCCAGGTGCTGTGGCAGGATTTCCGCAAGAATGACCTTGACGACGGTATCGTCGCTGATATCGAGCTTGATGCCAAAAGCGACCATGGCCGGCAAGGCGTTGAATTCCTGCTGCCATTGATAACGCTGGTTTTCATCCATCGGGATGGCTTTGCCCCGCGCCTTGAGGCTTTGAATCGATGTTTTCTCTTTGATGTCCATCGTTTGTTGCGCTTGCCTGTACCAGGCAGACTGACAGCCATATTCTGACATGAGATATTGCCTCAGTCACCGTACTTTTGCTTCAATGCGTTAAACCCTGGTGGGACCATCGATGAATCAACCTGGACAAAGTTCGCTTGGCGATCAGGTCAGCATGAGCCTGCCGGCCTGGACCTATAGCCACGCGGAGTTTTTTGAACTGGAAAAACTACGCATATTCAGGCGTTCCTGGCAGGTCGTTTGCCATGTGTCGGACATCCCGGAGCCCGGCGATTATTTCCGTTTCGATTTTCTCGATGAACCCCTGGTCGTTTTGCGGGACAAGCGGCGGGCTGTGCGGGCTCTTTCCAATGTCTGCCGCCACCGGGCGGCGAGGCTGCTGGATGGTGAAAATGGCGGCATGCGCGGAACCTGCCGCGACGGGCTGATCCGTTGCCCATACCACGCCTGGACTTATGACCTGGATGGCCGGCTTGCCCATATGCCGTACGAGGGGACTTATGAGGGTTTCCGGAAACAGGATTGTCGCCTGCCGGAAATTGCCGTCGATATCTGGATGGGGTTCATTTTTGTCTCGCTGGAACCGGCCACGCCAACGATCGGCGAGATCATGGCGCCATTCGAAGAGAGCCTGTCCCCGTTACGCATGGGTCAGATGAAAGCACTGGGTCGGGGTAGCCTGAGGTCGCGCAAAGTCAACTGGAAAAACGTCGTGGACAATTATGTAGACGGTCTGCACATCAATGTGGCGCACCCGGGTTTGCGCGGCATCGCCGGCAAAAATTACCGCCTGGCCGCCGGCGAGCATGTTCAACACATTCAATCGCAATTGCATGAGAGCGGGTCGGTCGGCTGGTCCGAGCGCATGTATCTGAAAGTGCTGCCCGAGCGTAGCGATCTGCCCGCCGAGCGTCGCCGGTTGTGGGAATACTTTCTGCTGTGGCCGAACACGGCTTTCGATATATACCCGGACCAGGTGGACTTCATGCAAATGTTGCCGCTCAGCCCCGGGGAAACCCTGGTTCGCGAGATTTCCTATGCCCTGCCCGATGAATCGCGGGAAATGCGCCTGGCCCGCTACCTGAACTGGCGGGTCAACCGCAAAGTCAACGCGGAAGATCGGGGCCTGATCGAGAGAGTGCAGCACGGCATGGGCAGCAGCGGCTTCAAACAAGGACCGCTCGCCAGCGGTGAAGTCTGTCTCAAAATGTTTGCCGACAAAATCCGCAGCATTCTTCCCGTCGCAAAGCTGGCCGAGAAACCGGCGGGCTCTCTTGCCGAGCTGATGACGCCGGATTAGACACGATGTTGTCTGTGCGCAACGAATGGGGTGCGATCGAGACGCTGTTGATGCGGCATCCAAAGGAGGCCTTTGCGAGTCAGGCGCGCATAGATCGGCAATGGAAGGCGCTCAATTACCACGCCGCACCGGATTTCAAGGCGGCTTGCCGGGAATTCGATTCGCTGCTCGAACTGTTGGCGCCGAGGGTCAACAAGATCGAGCTGTTGCCGGCCGATGGCGGCAGTATCGATTCGTTGTATCTGCGGGATTCCAGCGTCGTATGCGATGCGGGTTCCATCCTTTGTCGAATGGGGAAAAAAAGCCGGGCCGGTGAACCGCCCGAAGTTGAGGCCTGGCTGAGCGAAAATGGCCACGAGGTAGCTGGCAGAATCGTCGATGATGGCCTGCTCGAAGGTGGCGACCTGATCTGGCTCGATGAGCGCACCGTTGCCATCGGCCAGGGTTATCGCAGCAACACTCAAGGTCTCGAGCAGTTTTCAAAATTAGCGGGTAACGATATCGATGTGATTGCCGTGCCATTGCCGCACTGGAACGGGCCGGCCGATGTTTTGCACCTGATGTCCATGATCAGTCCGCTGGACCAGGGCCTGGCGCTGGTCTATTCGCCACTGATGCCGGTGGTTTTCCGCGAATACCTGTTGTCGCGGGATATTCGATTGGTCGAGGTTCCTGCAACGGAATATGCGCAGCTCGCCTGCAATGTCCTGGCGCTCGGGCCCCGATTGTGCCTGATGGTGTCGGGTAATCCGCTGACCCGGGTTTTGCTGGAACAAGCCGGTTGTGAAGTCCTGATTTTTTCCGGCGACGACATTTGCCGCAAGGGGGAAGGAGGTCCGACCTGCCTGACCCGGCCATTGCGTCGCTCGGCGACCTGACCCTCGTGCCGGGCTGGGGCGTTTGCCAAATTTTTTTCTGCAAGCTGCCAAGGCTAATTGATTGAGGTCAAGACCGCGTTTCCGCGCATTGCCTAGACTTTTCACCATGTCTGAAATCAGGAGAACGAAGGAATGAAAAAATCCATTGTCGTTGCCACGGGGATGTTGGCATTGATGAGCGCCGGGCCGCTGGTGGCCGGTGATGCTGCGGCGGGCAAAGCGAAATCCGCGACCTGTGCGGCTTGCCACGGACCGACCGGCATCAGTATCAACCCGATGTGGCCCAGCCTGGCGGGGCAACAGGAAGTGTATCTTGCCAAGCAGATGACAGCATTTAGAGATGGCACGCGCAGCGACCCGATGATGGGGCCGATGGCGGCGGCTTTGAGCGATGCCGATATTGCAGACCTGGCGGCATTTTATGCGGCCCAATCCTGCAAGTAAGGGGTTGCCGATCCTACGGTTCAGAGCCCGGCCAGCTAGCCGGGCTTTCTTTTGACGCTCAAATATTTCTGCAACGCCGGGTCCAGCAACGAAAGGTCCAGGCCGTTGGCTGGTGCCAACGCCCGTGAGTTGGCCGTGTTCCAGAACAGGACGTTAGCCGCAAAGCCCGGCTCAGCCAGGTCATCGTTCATTGCCGCGAGGGTTTTGCCGGTGTAGGTGCCCTCCAGTTTCAAACCCAGCTTGCGGCCGATCGCGATCGCTATCCGGCCCTCGGGTGTGCCGCGCGCATATCCCGCACCGAGATACTGATGGCGAATTTCGAATCGCCCCGGGTCGAACGGCAGATCGGGGAAATTATCGTCGTATTTTCTCAGGCGCATGACCGTGCGCCGCCACAGCGATTCCAGCACGCGCGGATTCGCTACCGACTCATCGACAACCCTGACCGCGATGACACGGCTGTCGAGGCCCGCAGCGGCAAGCCCCAGCCCCAGCCCTGCGACACTGCCGGTCGTACCCAACGCCATATAGATGAGATCGGGCTCGGGCAACAAACCCTGTTCGATTTGCCTGCGGAGTTCGAATGCCGCGCTAACAAACCCTGCCGCCCCGGTTGCATTGGAACCGCCGGCAGGAATCACCAGCGGATAGATGCCGGTTCTCTTTTTCTCGCGCCTGAGTTCTGTTACTGCCGCCATCGCTTGCTCGCCGATCCTCGGGTAATTGCAGGTTCTTGCGCCGCTGCGCGCCACGGCGGCGAGATTGGCCGCCAGATAAGATGTAGCGGGTTGCCGCGAAAGAATCGCAATACAATCGAGGCCCAGTTTTCTGCTGCAACGCGCGGTTGCCAGCACGTGATTCGAACCCGCTACGCCGAAGGTCATGACGGCCTTGCGATCTTCGGCGAGCGCGCGACCGAGCAGAAACTCCAGTTTGCGAATCTTGTTGCCGCCATACAGGGGGCTGCTCAGGTCATCGCGCTTGATCCAGAACCGCTGGCCAGGTTGTCCCGGCCAGCCTCGCCGGGTAATCGGCGTAGGCAGCTTCGTCAGCGAGACCCACGGCAGACTGCCGCCAAGACCCGGGTAGTATTCAAACAAGGCTGCCACCTCTTCAGCTTACCTTGTTGGCTTGCTTCCGCTGCATTTTTTTCGTGCTGCTCCGGCGACCACCCATCGCGGTTACGATCGAACCACCAACCACCAGAACGGCGCCGGTCAGGGCCAGCGCCCCAAGGTTTTCGCTGGCCAGCCGGTCGGGAAACCAGCGGCTGTAGATTTCGACAAAAGACAGGGTCAGCAG
>JAZFYI010000144.1:0-12196 GCA_036443455.1 Gammaproteobacteria bacterium | reverse complement strand
CATTCAGCAGCATGTCGAGGGCCAGGGCTGCTCGGTCGTGCGGGAATATTGCGGCCATGGCATCGGCCGGGAATTTCATGAGGACCCACAGGTCCTGCATTATGGTAAATCCGGAACCGGCCTCGAGTTGTGCGCGGGCATGACCATTACGATCGAACCGATGGTGAATGCCGGCCGTCGACATGTGCGCCTGCTGCCGGATGGCTGGACGGTAGTCACCAAGGACCACTCCCTGTCCGCCCAATGGGAACACACGGTGCTGGTCACCGACAACGGCTATGAAATCATGACCCGGGATCATACCGGCGGCTGACCGTGAGCCGCCCGCCCGCTACCGCCGCCAAGCCTGGGCCAGACAAATCCCCGGAGAAATGGGCGTTCCTGGCGGGTCTCGATGCCCGCCTGGCGGCCACCGCCGCACCGCAGGAAACATTTGCCGAGTCCTTGCGCCTGGGCGACGACGAACTCGCCCGCCGCTTTGACGATGGCGAGCAGGTGGCGGCCCTGGTCCACGATCGCGCCCGGTTGGTCGATGCGCTGGTCGTCTCTGCATGGCAACGCCACTTCGGCGGTGACGGCGGGGATTTCGCACTGATCGCCGTGGGCGGTTATGGCCGGGGTGAGTTGCACCCCGGATCGGATATAGACCTGCTGATCCTGGCGCCGGAGGGCGCCGCCTTCGCGGGGGATTCGCTCAAGGATTTCCTGGCTTTTTTGTGGGATATCGGCCTGGAACCGGGTCACAGCGTGCGCACCGTAAAACAATGCCTGAGCGTGGCTGCGGACGACATTACCGTCGCCACTGCGCTGATGGAATCGCGGTTATTGTTCGGCGCCATGCGCCTGTTCGATGAAATGCGGGACAAAACCGGGCCGGCCGGCGACTGGCCGTCGCGGGATTTCTTTGCCGCAAAACTGGCCGAGCAGGAACAACGGCACCACCGCTACCACGACACCGCGTACAACCTGGAACCCAACATCAAGCGCGGCCCGGGCGGTTTGCGCGACATCCAGATGATCGGCTGGGTCGCCAAACGCCATTTCAAGGTTGACGATCTGCAGCAACTGGTGCCGCTGGGTTTTCTGACCACCGGTGAATACCGCCGCCTGCAGGCCGGCCGGGCTTACCTCTGGCGGGTCCGCTTCGCCCTCCACAAGCTGACCGGCAGGCGGGAAGACCGGCTGCTGTTCGATCACCAGGTGCAACTCGCCAAACAGTTCGGCTATAGCGATGGCCCGCAGACCCTGGCGGTCGAGAAATTCATGCAGCGTTACTACCGAATGGTCATGCGGCTGAGCCGGCTCAACGAAATGCTGTTGCAGTTTTTCCAGGAAGCGATACTGCTGGAGCCGGACCCGCAACCGAAGATCATCAATCCACGTTTTCAATCCCGCAACGGATTTCTCGAGGTCAGTTCGGCGGAGGTCTTTGCCCGGCAACCGTCCGCGCTGCTGGAAATTTTCCAGGTCCTCCAGCAGCAAACGGGGTTGCGCGGCGTCAGCGCGACGACCATTCGCCTGATCCGCCGCAACCTGCGCCTGGTAGACGTCGGCTTCAGGGCCGACCCCGCGCACCGAAAGCTGTTCATGGACATCATCCGGGCGCCGGCCGGCGTGACCCACGAGCTAAGACGCATGAACGATTACGGGATACTCGGCCGCTATATCCCGGCCTTTGGCCGGATCGTCGGGCGCATGCAATACGACCTGTTTCACGCCTATACCGTCGATGCCCACACCTTGTTCGTGGTCAGCAACCTGCGGCGCTTTGCGTTGCCCAGGTTCGATCACGAGTTTCCCGATTGCAGCCGGATCATGCAGGCGCTGGAATACCCGGAGATCGTCTATCTTGCCGGCCTGTTTCATGACATTGCCAAAGGCAGGGGCGGCGATCACTCGACGCTCGGCGCCGAGGAGGCGGAAGCTTTCTGCACTGCGCATGGCCTCGGTGAGTACCAGTCGCAGCTGGTCGCCTGGCTGGTGCGCCATCACCTGTTGTTGTCGGTCACCTCGCAGAAAAAAGACATTTCCGATCCGGCCGTCATTCACCAGTTCGCCCGCCAGGTCGGCGATCAGCTGCACCTGGATTTTCTGTACCTGCTGACCATCGCCGATGTACGCGGGACCAATCCCAAGCTCTGGAATTCGTGGAAGGCCAGCCTGTTCCGCGAGTTCTATTTGCGCGTCAGCCAGGCATTGCGCAGCGGCCTGGAAACCCCGCAGGACCAGGGAGAGCTGGCGGCGGGCCACCGCCGCGAAGCGCTGGCCATACTGCGCGATCTGGACGACATTCACTTGCCCGAAGACGCCACGCCGCTGCCGTGGGACCTGCTGGGCGATGAGTATTTCCTGCGCCACTCGCCCGCGGAAATCGCCTGGCACACCAGCGTGCTGCTGCTGGCCGGCGATACCGCCCGCCTGGTCACCGCGGTCGGAGAAAAAGAGATGCGCGGCGGCACGCCATTGCTGGTGCGCGCCACCCGGCGGCAGGACAGTTTTGCGCTGGCCACCGCCGCGCTCGATGACATGGGTCTGAATATCGTCGATGCGGTCATTTCCCCCGCCGGCGACAATGGCACGCTGGATTCCTACCTGGTGCTGGATCACGATGGCCGGCCGTTAGCCGATGCGGACCGCCGGGACGAAGTCGCGAGCCGCCTGCGGCGTGTGCTCGGCAGCGACCGGACGACGCCGCGGGTATCGCGCAAGGCGCCGCGACAGGTACGCTTGTTCAGCACGCCGACCGAACTGCGCTTTTTCGCGGACAGCCGCGGCGACGGCACCATCATGGAACTGACCACCGGCGACCGGCCTGGTTTATTATCCGAGGTGGCGCAGTCATTGCAGGCAGTCGACGCGCATATCCGGACCGCGAAAATCATGACCATCGGCGAACGTGCCGAAGATGTGTTTTATATCACCAGCTTAGGTGGCGGACCGCTGAGCGAAGAAAAGCAGGAACAACTGAAAAAACAACTGACCACCGCGCTTAACCGGCACTAAAAAGGACAACAGGAGCTTGAACCCATACCTGGAAAAATTGCACCGCTATCCGTTCGAGCGCCTGGCATTGCTCAAGGACGGCCTGCAACCCCCCGCCAAACCGCACATCGCGATGTCGATCGGCGAGCCGCGGCACCAACCCCCCGCGTTTATCGCCGAAGCGCTGGTCGGCAACCTGGATACGATGGGCAGTTACCCGGTTGCCCTGGGCCTGGCCGAACTGCGCGTGGCGGCCGCCGGCTGGCTCGAGCGCCGTTTTGGACTCGGGGAAAACGCGGTCGACCCCGAGACCATGGTGTTGCCGTTGAACGGCACCCGCGAAGGGCTGTTTGCGTTCGTCCAGTCGGTGGTCGACGGCCGCGGCGATTCGCTGGTCGCGATGCCGAACCCGTTCTACCAGATCTACGAAGGCGCGGCCTTGCTGGCCGGCGCGCAACCGTTTTATCTGAACACGCTGGAGGAAAACGGCTTTTTGCCGGATCTCGAAGCAGTCAGCGCCGACACCTGGCGGCAAACCGCGATCTTGTTTCTTTGCTCGCCGGGCAACCCGACCGGCGCGGTCATGGACCTGGCTTACCTGGAGCGGGCCCTGGCGCTGGCGGAGAAATACGATTTCGTCATTGCCGGCGACGAGTGTTACGCCGATTTGTATTTCGATGAAGACTGCCCGCCCGCCGGGCTGTTACAGGCCTGCCAGGCCATGGGCCACGATCGTTTCCAACGCTGCGTGGTTTTTCACAGCCTGTCGAAGCGCTCCAGCGTGCCCGGCATGAGATCGGGATTCGTGGCCGGCGATCCCGGGCTGATCAAGCCTTTCCTCCTCTACCGGACCTACCACGGCTGCGCGGTGCCATTGTTCATCCAGCTCGCCAGCGTACCCGCGTGGCAGGACGATCGGCACGCGGCCGAGAATCGCCACCTGTACCAGGAAAAACTCACGGCCGTTTGGCCGATCCTCGAACCGGTCATGGATCTGCCGCGGCCACAAGCGGCATTCTACCTGTGGCCGCGTACCGTGCAGGACGAAGAAAGTTTTACCCGCGAGGCCTACCGGCAGCAGAATCTGACCTTGTTGCCCGGCAGTTACCTGGCCCGCGATACCGCGGACGGCAACCCCGGAAAACACCGGGTGCGCATCTCGCTGGTCGCCCCGCTGGCCGAGTGTGTGGATGCGGCCGAGCGTTTGCGCCATCTCGTGAATCAACTTTAATAATAGATGTTAATTATATGATAAATCTAGAAAAAATTATCAACGCCGCCTTCGATCAGCGGAAATCCCTCGGCTCGGATACGCCGTCTTCCGAGTTGACGCAAGCGGTTGCGACGACGATCGATATGCTCGATTCGGGAAAGTTGCGGGTGGCGCAGAATTTTGGCGGCGACTGGCTGGTCAATCAATGGGTCAAGAAGGCCGTGCTGTTGTCTTTTCGTCTCAGCCCCAATGTCGTCTCGGATGGCGTGTTTACGCGATTCTACGACAAGGTGCCGCTGAAATACGTCGACTACGATAAACAAAGGTTTGTCGAAGACGGCGCCCGCATCGTGCCCCATGCGCTGGTCCGCAAAGGCGCTTTCGTTTCCCCCGACGTCGTGCTGATGCCCTGCTATGTCAACATCGGCGCGTGGATCGGTCCGGGCACGATGGTCGATACCTGGGCGACGATCGGTTCCTGTGCGCAGATCGGCGGCAACGTTCATATCTCCGGCGGCGCCGGGATCGGCGGCGTGCTGGAACCGGTGCAGGCCGCACCGACGATCATCGAAGACGACTGTTTTATCGGCGCGCGTTCGGAAATCGTCGAAGGGGTCATCGTCGAGCGAGGCGCGGTAATCTCGATGGGCGTGTTCATCGGCCAGAGCACGCGCATCTATGACCGTGAGCGCGACCAGGTCAGTTACGGGCGGGTTCCCGCGGGCGCCGTCGTCGTGCCGGGCAGCCTGCCGGCCGAGAACGGCAAATATCAACTGGCCTGCGCCGTGATCGTCAAACGCGTGGATGCCAAAACCCGCGGGAAAATCGGCATCAACGAATTGTTGAGAAACATACGATAAACAAGCGATGAGCCAAACGAGCAAAAAAACCATCGAGCTGTGCCAGCAACTGGTGCGGCAACCATCGATCACGCCGGACGATGCAGGCTGCCAGCGCATCATAGCAATGCGCCTGGTACATCTTGGCTTTGGCGCGGAATCGATGAGCAACGGCGAGGTCAGCAATCTCTGGGCAACCCACGGCGATGGCGGTCCGCTTTTTTGTTTTGCCGGCCATACCGATGTCGTTCCGGCGGGTGACCCGGAGCAATGGTCGACCGGCCCTTACTCGGGCGAAATCATCGATGGCTGGCTGTTTGGCCGCGGCAGCGCCGATATGAAAGGCGCCCTGGCGGCGATGGTGACAGCCACCGAAGCCTTCGTTACGGCAAATCCCTCTCACCTGGGAACGATCGCGTTCTTGCTGACCAGCGACGAAGAAGGCCCCGCCATAGACGGCACGGCGAAGGTCATGGAAACATTGATCGACCGAGGCGTCGCGATCGATTACTGCCTGATCGGGGAACCATCGAGCCAGGAAAAACTGGCTGACAATATTCGCACCGGCCGGCGCGGATCATTGACCGGGAAGCTGGCTGTCGTCGGCGAACAAGGTCACGTGGCCTATCCGGAACTCGCACACAACCCGATCCATCACATCGCCCCGGTGCTGAGCGAACTGCTTGGCCTGGAATGGAATGACGGGAATGAGGACTTCCCCGCAACCAGCCTGCAGATCGTCGCCATCGATGCCGGCAGCGGCGCGAGCAACGTAATTCCCGGTAGCCTGGAACTGCTGTTCAACTTTCGTTACTCGCCGGAAACCAACCGGCAAAGCCTGGTTGCACTTTGCGAGGAGATTCTCGATCGCCACGGCGTGAATTATCAACTGGATTGGGAGCACGGCGGAGCGCCGTTCCACACGCGCGGCGGCCGGCTGATTGAAGTCGTTTGCGAAGTCATCGAAAAACAGACGGGGCGGGCGCCGCAAACATCGACCAGCGGTGGAACGTCGGATGGACGCTTTATCGCGCCGCATGGCGTCGAGGTCGTCGAGCTTGGCTTGCTCAACAAGTCGATTCACAAGGTCGATGAATGCACGCCGGTCGACGATCTCGAAAAACTCAGCGACCTCTATCGCCGGATTCTCGAAAAAATTCTAACAAACCAAACGTAGGAGGCCCTTATTTGAAATCCATCGACGCCCTGAACTGAAAAATATTCGGCGTCTCATCGCCGTTGATGCCGTTATCGACATCCGCGTGCACATAATTGGCCATGAATCGAAGCTGCGGATTGACGTAATAATTGACCCCGAGCGTCAAATTTTTCTGTTCGCCGCCATTGAACACGCCATCATCCAGATCGATGCTGCTAAAGCGAACCCCGAATTCCCAGGCCCCGGTCGCTTTTGCCCGGCCGAAAATCCCGTTTTTATACGGCCGGAATTCACCGCCTGGAAACCAGCTGAGGTAGGCGTAGTAACCGCTAAAACCCGGATCGCCGATACCCGCCGCCGCCTGGTCCACATCGACCGAAATGTATTCCGCCTGGGCCGACAAGCCTTCCCAGCGGGCCGCAAACTCGATCCCCAGGCTGGTCGATGAACTGGCCTGGGTAATCGTCGTATCGACCAGCCGTTCGCCGGTGACATGCGACTCGGGGCGTACCCTGTATCTGAAGGTATCGTCTTCGGTGCTCTGCGGTTCCATCCACATGGCGGCCAGGCCAACATGATACAAAGTCGAATCGCTTTGCGTGTGCCAGGCCGCCCGGCCCGCAAGACCGATCCCCTGGTCGCCCGCTATATCCTGGTTGGCGTCTTTCCCGAACAGCATCGCCGACAGCGCCCAGCCGGGTAACGCGCGCTGCCAGCCGATCCCGATTCGTCTTCCCGGGGCAAAACTCGTCGCCGCCATCGCCCGTTCCATAAAAGGGACGTACTTGCTGCTGGTCAGCACATCCAGGCTGAACGGCGGTTTCTGGTTGCCGATGGTCAGCGAACCCCAGTCCGCCGAATACTTTATCCAGACATCCTTGATGTCCGCGCTGTCGGCGAAATCATATTCGGCCTTGTAGCTCCAGTCCTGATCGATATCGCCGCTGACCCCGAGGCGAGCCCTGCGCAATTCGGTACCGCTGTCCAGCGCCGTGACATCCTCGTCATAGATCGCCGCATCGGCATGGATTCTGCCGAAAACATTGACGGTCATTTCCTCTGTGTGAGCAGCAACGGAAAACCCGCATAACATGACAATCCCGGCCCATTCCAGGACGAAAAACCGTTTGTTCACTTATTTATCCTCAACAGAAAGTTTGTCGCGAACCGCATTTTTCGTGCGGGACGGGCGGCATTTTCTCGCAATACCGCAACGATTGCATCAGTATTTTCCGCTGTAGTCAGCCTGCCGGGTATCTGGACGCAAGTTGTTAAAGGTCCCGGCCGCACCCAGAAACAGGAGGGCAATCAATACCCATGCGGGCATGCTCAGGCCGAAAAAGGTCCAGTCCACGACCGCACATTCGCCCGAACCTGCAAAGATCATCGACATGGCCTGGGTCAAAGGAAAGGCGTCAAGAATATAATCCAGCCCGGGTCCGCACGATGGCACTAGATCGGGCGGCAAACTTTGCAGCCACAGGTGCCTGCTCGCCACCGCAATACCGCCGGCCGCAATGACTACGACCAGCGCGGCATAAATTCTTTTGCCCAGGCGATCGGGATCATGGATGGCCGCGGCAAGAAAAACCAGGCCGATGCCGATCACCGCGAAGCGCTGGAAAACGCACAGCGGACAAGGATTCAGCCCCATGACATGCTGGCTGTAAAGTGCAAAAGCCATCATCGATGCGCAGGCCAAAAACCCCGCCATGTTTACAAATCTCTGGCTCACAAACCCTCTCCTGCTAGCCGGTAACCTGGTCGCGCAAATAAACCGGCAAGGCCTGCTCGGCTTTAAGTGGTTCCTGATGCCCGACCAGCGCAACCGCCAGCAACGCTATTTCCGTGGCCCGCGGCAGGCAATCGCTGTCTTCGCCGGCCAGTTTTTTGCGTACCCCGCCAAGCTCGTCAGCATAAGCCGAAAAGCCGCTCCCCGCACCCTGCCAGTCGGCTTCCCCGGGTATCTCGACCTGCGCCGGACGGGTCACCGATTCCTGCCCCACCAACTCGACCCGGTTCTGCTCGACAGAAACCCGGTACCAACCCTGGTAGACCTCTTGCATGCGGGCATCGGTCAACACCAGCACTTTTTCCCAGCCATGTTTTTTGCCGGCCTGCAAGGCCACGGCCGCGAGGTCGGATACCCCGAACACCGGGATGTCCTGGCTCAGCGCCAGGCCCTGGACCACACCGGCCGCAATACGAACGCCGGTAAACGCACCCGGGCCGCGACCGAAGGCCAGGTAGTCCAGATCTTTTAGCCGGACCCCCATGGCAGACAACAACTCGTCGATCATCGGCAGGATCAGCTCGTTATGGCGGCGTGGCGCAACGACAAAACGATCGGTGATTTCGCCATCGAGCAGCAAAGCCGCCGAACACGCTTCGGTCGCTGTATCGAGCGCAAGAATTTTCACGATCCGGCTTCTCCATCGCCCAGCAAAGTCATGGCTTTTTCGATATCTTCGGTCAGCGGCATATCGGGCAGACTTTTCAGGAACAGTTTACCGTAAGGCTTGCTTTGCAGACGCGGATCCCCGAGGACCACGACGCCGGTGTCGGTCTCCGAGCGTATCAACCGGCCGACGCCTTGCTTCAAGGCGAGCACCGCCTGGGGTAATTGATGCTCGAAAAAAGCGTTGCCGCCCGCTTCCGTGATCGCCGCGATGCGCGCCCGCGTCAACGGATCGTCCGGTGAGGCAAATGGCAACTTGTCGATGATCACCAGGCCGAGCGCCGGCCCGCGCACATCGACGCCTTCCCAGAAACTCGCCGCACCGAGCAATACTGCATTGCCCAGGCGTCTGAATTCCTCTAGCAGCAGGTTACGCGGCATCTGGCCCTGGGCGAGTACCGGCCGCGCCGGATTTTCTCCCCAGCGCTCCGCCAGCAGCGCTTCGACCTCACGCAATGCGCGATGGCTGGTAAACAGGAAAAAGACCCCGCCGCGACACGCATCGATCAATGGCAGACACTGCTCCAGCAACAGGCTGGTGAACTGGATATCGGATGGGACTGGAAGATTTTTTGGTATAAATATCAGCGTATTGTGCTGATAATCGAAAGGACTTTCCAGTTTCAGATCGCTGGCCTCCTCGAGCCCCAGCCGACCCTTGAGATGGGCAAAATCATCACCGACGGCCAGCGTCGCCGAGGTGAATATCCAGCCGCAATCCAGGCTGTTGACGAAGCGCCCGAGACTCTCCGACACATCGTACGGAGTCAGGTTCAGGCTGAATCCACGCGCCGTGGTTTCCAGCCAGCGAATGCCTTTTTGATCGCTTTTGCGGATCGTCTCGATGCGTTCCAGCATGACAACCAGCCGCTGATAGCACTGTGCCAGCCCCGGCGTTTTTTCCTCTATTTCATCGAGCCTCGCAATCAATTCGACGAGTCGGTCATCGAGCCTGCCCAGCGCCAGCTCGCTTTCGCTATCGAGGTTTTCGTAATCGCTGCGCCCTTTTTGCAAAGTCAGTCGAATATCGGCCAGCCGTGCCGGCAGACCATCGAGCAAGGATTCGGTTGCTGCATCGTGAATCACCGCCGCCAGTAATTCGGCCCGGGTATCGCGGGCGATATTTTCCAGTTGCCTGCTGCTGACGCTGAGCCCGAAAAACTGCCCGGCTATTTTTGGCAACTGGTGCGCTTCATCGACGACCACCGCGTCGACGCCCGGCAACAATTCACCGAAGCCCTCCTCTTTCAACGCCATGTCTGCCAGCAACAAGTGATGGTTGACGATCACGATATCCGCGTCCATCGCCTCGCGCCTGGCCCTGACCACGCAACAAGCGGAATAAACCGGGCACTCCTGGCCCAGGCAGTTTTCGCTGGTCGATGTGACCTGCGGCCAGACCGGCGATTGCTCCGGCAAACCGGACAGTTCGGCGATATCCCCGCTTTGGGTGCTCAGCGCCCAGGCCCTGATTTGTTGCAGATGGCGGCCCGGTTTGCCCCGCATATCTTCCGCCAGCGACAAGCGGTGATGACACAGGTAGTTCGCTCTCCCTTTGAGTATCGCCACTTTGACCGGCCGGCCGAGCGCGCGCGACAGTTCGGGCATGTCCTTGTTGTAAAGCTGATCCTGCAGATTGCGCGTGCCGGTCGAAATAGCGACCCGGATACCGGACAGCAGCGCGGGAACCAGGTAGGCGAAAGTCTTGCCGGTACCAGTGCCGGCTTCGACCAGCAACCGCCCGCAGGAAGCCAGCGCAGCGCTGACCGCCAGCGCCATTTCCTGTTGCGCCGGGCGCGGCGTGTAACCGTCAATGGCATTCGACAACGGGCCATCGGCTGCAAAAATGTCGCTAAGATCCTGCATATTTCCCTGGATGCATTCAAGCATCGCCGGTGATGTTGAACCAGTGGAATTTCCGGCGGTTTACCTGTTTACAGCGAACCGCGGCATTGCATGATGCGGACAGCAGGGCATCAGCGCAAGCCAGTGGCGCCCTGCTTCAGCGCCTGCTTCAGCCATTCCTTCAGCGAATCCTGGTCGACCTTGATGCGGAACTTGATGTATGGCCCTTGTGCCGTGTAACGCGCCTCGGTGAAATCCGCGTCGTGGAAACCGATGAGGTTGTAGCCGATGCTGAGCCACGCGTTCTTCGCCACCAGGTGGCCGACATCCGCGCCGAGGCCGTATTTCACGACCTTCGACTTCCAGGTATGCAAGGCGCTGGCATGCACGCCCCAGTCCCATTCCGGATCGACATCCCGGCGCATGTCGATGCCAAGCAAATCGGTAAAGCCCGTGTATTCGGTATCCGAATAATTGCTGCGCACGAATTTTGCCGCGTACTGGAACGAGAACTGGGTATCCAGAGACGGCTTCCAGTTGGCATTGAAATTGTTGACGGCTTTCCAGCTGCGCTGGTCGATGCTGCCCAGGTGCTGTTCCTCGTATATCAGGTCGAGCCGGTCAAAGATTATCCAGCGGCTCAGGTCGGGCCGGTATGCCCAGCTCAGCCGCAGATCGGAAGTCGTCGTGCGCCCGCCGGCGGCCGGTTTGTCGCTGAACAAATGCAGACCGGTCGAGAAACCATGGCCCGCGTTTTCTTCGCGGTACAGGCCGCCGAGAATGCCGAATCGTTCGCCGCTGTCGGCGTTGCGATATTCGACCCGCCCGGTCGCCGACCAGACTTCCGCCCGGTAGGTCGCGCCGGCCCAGGTCGCGACGAAATCATCGTCGCCGCCCGAAGCCAGCGGGAAATCGCCTTGCAGCGGCTGGATGCTGCCACCGGCGATGGTGTTGGCATGATCGATGCCAAAATCGACCAACAGCTTTTCGGTCAGTTGCACACCCTGGGTCAGCCCCAGCGTCGCGAAAGTGCGCGGCCCGTATTCGCTGTATTGCTGGTTGAAAGTGCTGCTGAATTCAGCCTGGTTCCAGGGCTTGGCCCTGATCCCGACGCGCGTCATATCGGTTTCGATGTCTGCGCCATCGGTAGTCTCATACTCGCTGAACACGGTGACGCTGTCGCTCAGCCTGAAATCGATACCCAGCGTCTTGCGCTGCGGGAAATCGGCATTGGCGTCGTCATCCGACAGGACGATTTCGGTCGAGCCCCGCAGGGTCACCCGCCGGTCCAGCACATCGATCGACCCGCCCAGGTAAAGCTGCTGCGAGTCCTGGGTGTTGCCGGCGGCATCCTTGTCGGATGCGTCGATAAAGCCGATCGTCGCGCTGCGGTTGTTTTGCCGGTAAGTGAGTTCGGTCAGGATCGCATCCCGGGTAACGCCGGATTGCAGATTTTTCTGGCGGAATACATCGGCGGTCACATCGAGATGCTCGTTGAGCTTGTAACGGCCATCGAAACCGGTCTTCCGGGTGCCGCTTTCGCTGTCAAGCTGATGACCCAGGCCGAATCCACTTTCCTGTTTGCGGTAATACGCGCGCCCGGTCAGGCCTGCGCCCTGGTGGCTCAGCTCGGCCAGGTATGCGTCGCCATCGACATCGACACCCGCACGGGTTGCATCGCTGCGCGCAACCTCCAGCTT
>JAZFYI010000143.1:0-4511 GCA_036443455.1 Gammaproteobacteria bacterium | reverse complement strand
CGCAGTGGTAATAGGGAGTACATTCCAAACTGATCTGGTGCTTGCGGGCTATGGTCATGCTTCAAGTACAGCACTGTGGGCCTCAGGCAAACAGCTCGATATCCGGGGCGTTTACTCAGATAGTCTGTGGATGTCCTGCTGTAGAGAGGATGTAGAGAGGAGGCCTGAGGATTGTACTCGTCGCCTAGCTTTCCTGTGTCGGCAGGACGACCGTGTCTTCTTCCTTGTCATCGGTCGTATCGGTTGTTTCATCGCCGCTGATAAAGAACTGGCGCATCATGACCGCCTGTTGGAGTTTTCCCTTGCGCACGTAGGCCTGGTAAAGCAGGTCTTTCATCAGTTCCATCAGCACCGCCGCTTCGGTCGCACGGATCGCGCGAATTTTGGTATCGGAATCGAAAACGATATTCTTCGATAACACGAAAGTATTTTCGTCTATATCCGCCATGTCGCGGGCCTCGACAAACTGGTCGAACAGGCGCAGGCGCATCATGCTGCCCTGGTCGGCAAACACAGCCTGTGCCGTTTTCTGGCACATGACCGCGAACGCGGTAAAGCAGTTGTTCGAATAACAGGTCAGCGCTTCGCGGAACAGTCCCTCGATTTCCTCGGGCAGGTAGTTGTAACTGAATTTTTCCCGCGGCCGCTCGATCTCGATGTAGTGGGACGACAAGCTGACATAATCGTCGTGATAGCTCTTGACCGCATGTTTGAGAAACACCGGTGAGTTACAGGAATCGCAACGATAGACCAGGCCGACCTGGCTGGGTTTGAAACGCAGCAGTTTTTTGAAATCCGGTGTGGATACGGGCGTGATATGGGAGAGCACGTCGCAATGCGGACATTTCACCGCAAGATGTTGCTCACGGCTGTTGTTCAACGATCCGTCCTGGTTGATCTCAATGCTCACATCAGTGTCCCGAGGCTCTTGGTGTCTTTTGCTCACGGCCTTTGAGGGTGGCGCTTTCGCGTTTCTCGTTATCGGAGCAGTCTATCCCATCAAGGCCGGTAGGGCATCTTTCCAGATTAAGTTAAATTGTTTGCAATCATTGGCTTACGTTGGATATCGGGCAAATTGCTCAAGTGGTTTCGGACGAACGGCGGGGGCGTCGCTGCAGATCGCCGCCGCAGTTTGGACAGCGGTTTTTCATTTCTGCCGAACAAGGCGCACAAAAAGTGCATTCGTAGCCGCAGATCCAGGCCTCGCTGTCGTGATCCAGGGCCTGGTTGCAGCGTTCGCATTCTGTTTTCATTTCCAGCGCCATCGGCGGTGCCCGTCAAAAACCGAAGCCATCGTGCCCGGGCAGCAGCTTGGCGATCCGGCCATCCAGGATCGCTTGCGAAACGGCGGCAATATCCCGGTCGAGCCGGCGGTCCGCCGATAAAGCGGGAACCAGGCCGCGGATCAGCGCATGGACTTTTTCCAGCGCCGCGGTCGATTTCAGCGGGCGCAACTGATCGAGCGCTGCCGCCGCGGCCAGCAACTCGATGGCCAGGATCCCGGCGACGTTTTCGGTGATGCCAAGCAGCTTGCGGCCGGCCCACGGCGCCATGCTGACATGGTCTTCCTGACCCGCGGACGTGGGAATGGTGTCGATGCTCGCCGGGTGGGCCAGCGTCTTGTTTTCCGAGGCCAGGGCGGCGGCCGTGACATGCGCGATCATGAAACCGGATTCCAGCCCGGGCTCGCCGGTCAGGAACATGCTCAGATTCGGGTTGACGTTGCGTAACAGCAGGTCGATGCGGCGTTCGCTGATGTTACCCGCCTCGGTCAGCGCGATCGCCATGAAATCGCTGACCAGGCCGATCGGCTCGGCGTGGAAATTTCCGCCGGACAGGATCTCGTCGTCAAAAATCAACGGATTGTCCGAAACGCTGTTGCATTCGTCGGCCAGCGTGCGCGTCGCATGCTCGAGTGTATCGGCCACGGCGCCCATGACTTGCGGCATGCAGCGAATCGAGTAGGGGTCTTGGACGCGATCGCAATCGGCGTGGCTTGCGCTGATTTCGCTGTCGCCGAGCAGGCTTCGGATGGCGCGCGCGACGCGTTGCTGGCCAGCCAGGTTTCGCGCCGCATGGATGCGTTCGTCGAACGGGCAATGACTCCCCGCCAGCGCCTCGACGCTGAGCGCGCCACCGACGATCGATGTCTTTAGCAGCCGGTCGGCGCGGAACAAGCCTTCCATCGCCAGCGCGGCGCTGACCTGTGTGCCATTGACCAGGGCCAGACCTTCCTTGGCCTGAAGCGTTACCGGCTGACACCCGGCCGCCGCCAGCACGGCCGGGCCTTCCAGCAGGCGACCGTCTTGCCGCGCCTCACCCTCGCCAATCAGCGCCAGCGTCATGTGCGCCAGCGGCGCGAGATCGCCGGATGCACCGACCGAACCCTGTGCCGGGATCAGCGGCAAAATATCGGCGTTGAGCAGGGCGAGCAGGGTATCGACCACTTGATCGCGGATACCCGAAAAGCCGATCGCAAGACTATTTGCCTTCAACAACATGATGCGCCGGACGATGTGATCCGGCAGCGGCTCGCCGGTACCCGCGGAATGACTGCGCACCAGGTTGTATTGCAGCGCCGTGGTTTGCTCGGCGGAAATTTTCCGGTTCGCGAGCGCACCAAAGCCGGTGTTGATCCCATAACAGACTTTGCCGCTGGCGAGGACTTCGTTGACCGTGGCGACACTCCCGGCCATGCGCTCGCGCGCCGCATCGGCGAGCGCGCATGCGGTTTTCCGCGAATGAAAATCGGCGACCTGCTGAAGCGTCAGCGACCGGCCATCGAGTATGAGTTGCCCCTTCGCCATCGTGCCTAGCCCTTTGCCGCCTGTAATTGGTTTACCCGCTGACCGTCTTTATACACCGCCGGCGGGCGCAATCCACCGAGCTGATAGCATAAAATTTCGGGTGTAGCGATTTCCCACAGGCAAAAATCCGCACGCATGCCGACTTCCAGGCTGCCGATCTCTTTTTCCAGCCCCAGCGCCTGCGCGGCGTGGCGGGTAACCCCGAGCAAGACTTCTTCCGGGGTCAGGCCAAACAAGGTCGCGGCCATATGCATACAAGTGAGCAGGCTGTTGATCGGTGACGATCCCGGGTTCAGGTCGCTGGCCACGGCGATCGGTACCTGGTGTTTTCTCAACTGCCCGATCGGCGGCAACCGGGTTTCGCCGAGGAAATAAAACGCCCCGGGCAACAAGACCGCGACGCTCCCGGCGCTCGCCATCGCCCGTACCCCGGCTTCATCGAGATGCTCGAGATGATCGCAGGACGACGCACCCAGCTCCGCCGCGCGCGCGCCGGCGCCCATGTTCGACAACTGTTCGGTGTGCGCGCGCAGCTTCAACTCAAAAGCGCTGGCGGCGGCAAAAAGCCGCTCCATATCGGCGACCGTAAAAGCGATGTTTTCGACAAATATATCGACCGCGTCGGCCAGTTTTTCCGCCACCGCCGCGGGCAGCATTTCATCGACGACGAGATCCATATACGATTGATGGCTGTGGTTGCCGGGTATCGTATGCGCACCGAGAAAGGTGGCAATGACCTTCATCGGCAGCTCCGTGCCGAGCTGGCGAATCACCCGCAGCATTTTTAATTCGTTCGCCGTATCCAGGCCATAACCGCTTTTGATCTCGATCGTCGTTACGCCTTCGGCCAGCAAGGTGGCGAGACGCGGCCGGGCGCCGTCGACCAGTTCCTGTTCGCTGGCGGCCGCCACCGCGCGCACGGTGGTCAGGATGCCGCCACCGCTCCGGGCGATTTCCTGGTAACTCGCGCCAGCTATGCGTGCGGCATGCTCGTCCGCGCGATCACCGGCATAAACCGCATGGGTGTGACAATCGATAAAGCCGGGCAGCAGGCAGGCGTGTCTGGCATCGATCGTTTCGCGCGCCTCGCCCGTTTCGCCAATCGCCGCGATCCGGCCATCGCTGATTGCCAGGCAGGTTTGCGGCGCCGGGCTGGCGTGGCCGCTCATGGGGTACAATCGCGCGTTGTTGATAATCAGGTCGTACACGATTCTCGGACTGGCTGAAAGTGGAAACAAAGCGGCTGACATTTGACCATATCCTGACCCCTGCCGGAACACTTTCGCGGCAGAGCCTGTCAATTGGTGAGGATGGCCGAATCAGCGCGATCGAAGATGCCGGCGAGCGGCCCAGTGACGGATTTTTCGCGCTGCCGGGGATGCCAAACGCGCACAGCCACAGTTTTCAGCGGGCGTTGTGCGGTTATGGCGAAACGGCCCAGGCTGAAGAGTCCGGCAAAGATTCGTTCTGGAGCTGGCGCGAGCACATGTACCAGCTGGCCGGTAAAATTACCGAGCAGGATCTTCATGTCATCGCCACGCAGGCGTTTGCCGAAATGCTGGCGGCCGGTTTGAGCGCGGTGGCCGAGTTTCACTACCTGCACCACCGGGTCGACGGCGCCAGGTCGCCGGCCATGGGTCGGGCGATCATCGCCGCTGCTCAAGACACCGGGATTCGCCTGCTGCTGTTGCCGGTTTTGTATCG
>JAZFYI010000142.1:0-3138 GCA_036443455.1 Gammaproteobacteria bacterium | reverse complement strand
ACTTCAAAAAGCAGGTACATCGGGACGGCGAGCAGGGTCTGCGAGATGATATCGGGCGGGGTCAGCAACATGCCAAGCACAAAACACGACAGAAAAACATAGGTGCGCTTGCCGCGCAGGCTGGCGGGCGTGACGAAACCGCTCCAGACCAGCAATACGGTGGCGATCGGTACCTCAAACGCCATCCCGAAGGCGAAAAACAGGACCAGGATGAAATCCAGGTAATGTGAAATATCGGTCATCACGGCGACGCCTTCCGGCACCACGGCATTAAAGAATGCGAACATCAGCGGGAATACCACCGCATAGGCAAAGGCGACACCCAGGTAAAAAAGCAGAATGCTCGATATCAGCAGCGGCACGGTAAAGCGCTTCTCTCGCTGATACAGGCCGGGAGAGACAAAGGCCCAGATGTGGTAAAGGATTACCGGCATGGCCAGGAAAACTGCGGCCACCATGCTGAGTTTGAACGGGGTCAGGAACGGCGATGCCACCTGCGTGGCGATCATCGTCGAATCCTCGGGCATTTGCGCGATCAGCGGCGCCGCGGCCAGCGAAAACAAGTGATCGCTAAACGGCCATAAACAGAAAAACAGGACAATGACTGCGATACCCATATACATCAGCCGGTTTCGCAGTTCCAGCAAATGCGAAATCAGACTGGCCTCGCCCGCTGGATTGCCGGCCGGTTGCTCGTCAACCTGGGTCACGGTCGGTCGACTCCGTTGCCTTGTCCTTCTTTTCCTTGTCTTTCTTTGCCGCGGCCTCATTCGCCCGTTCGATCGCAAGTTCGGTATCGATCTGGGTCTTCAGGGATCTCGCCATGAAACGGGCACGGCCAAGCCAGCGACCCAGGGTCGCGGCCAGTTCCGGTAATCGTTTTGGCCCCAGCACAACCAGTGCCAGGGCAAACAGGATGACCAGCTCCCAAAAGCCGATATCAAACATCAGTCTTGTTCGGTCTTGTCTGCGCCTTCCGCTTGCCGACTCTCGCCGGATTTCTGGTCATCGCCTGACTCCGGATGCGCACTGATCTGGTGAGCCGCCTGTTCTTTTTCACCGTCATCGACGGCCTTGCGGAAGCCTTTCACGGCGCCACCGAGATCCTTGCCGATCGTAGCCAGTCGTTTCGTGCCAAACAGCACGACGACAATCAGCAGGACGATCAGAAGTTGCCAGACACTGATACCACCGAGACCCATAAGCCTCTCCCGTTAAGGTTTTGGAGTAGAAATCATACGCCACTAGGGCGGAAAATACTCAGCTACCAGCGTATTTCAAGGCCCGGTCTGCAGCCAGAACGTGACCGGCCCATCGTTGACCAGCGAGACCTGCATATCTGTGCCGAATTCGCCGGTCTCGACCGGTTGGTGCAGTTGGCTGGCATGGCGTACCAGTTCGTCAAACAGCCGCCGGCCGAGCGCCGGGTCCGCCGCCCCGCTAAAACTCGCGCGCAGTCCTTTACGGGTATCGGCCGCCAGCGTGAACTGCGGTACCAGCAACAATCCACCACCGGCATCCCTGAGCCCCAGGTTCATGCGCTGCCCGGCATCGGCAAACACCCGGTAATCGAGCAGCCGTTCCGCCAGCCTTTCAGCCGTCCGCTGCGTGTCGTCTTTTTCGATGCCGACCAGCACCAGCAGGCCGTTATCGATTTTGCCGATCGTTCGATCATCGACGATCACGGCGGCGCGGCTGACCCTTTGCAACAATCCGATCATCGGCGGTTCCTCCGTGCCGATATTGTGGGCATGCGCCTACACATACTGTCAAAGAATCCTGACAGACAGATGCCGGTCGACGGCGCACACTGGCGCTGCGGCGAGTGGAAAAGCTCTGTCAGGGAAGAAAGCCGCCGGGGCAGGGATGCCCCGCTTTCTTTGTTATTCGCAAATATGACTATGAAATCTCCACTAGAAGGATAATTGATCGCAATTATCGATAATTAAAGACACGATATGAAAAAAAAGCTTAAGGTGGGAAAAGAGAGGTTATTTTCGTTCGAATACAAGTATTGGTGGGAAAATAGACACAGTTGGCGAATCCTCCCGGCATTTATCCCCCGGATCGGATTCGATATGGTACCGGCCGGTGGCTTGATGCATTATTTGTTTGTCGCAAAAACAATGGATAAGGCATGCAACGAAGGCATCTGATCAAGGGGCTGGGCGCGGGCGCGCTGGTGGCCGGGCTGGCCGCTTGCGGGAAGGAGCAGGTCTCCCCGGCAGTCAGCGAAAACCGCAAGGTCCATCGGTGGAAAATGGTCACCACCTGGCCGCCGAATTTTCCGGGCGCGGGAGTCGGCGCCAATCGGCTGGCAAAGCGTATAGAAAAGGCCAGCAACGGCCGGATTCAAATCAAGGTATATGGCGGTGGCGAACTGGTGCCGGCCTACGAGGCCTTCGATGCGGTGTCCTCCGGCGCGGTACAGATGGCGCATGGGGCGGCTTATTACTGGAAGGGCAAGGCGGCGGCCGCGCAATTCTTCGCGGCCGTTCCGTTTGGCATGAACGCCCAGGAAATGAACGCCTGGCTTTACTACGGGGGTGGCTGGGAGTTGTGGAAGGAACTGTACGCGCCGTTCAACCTGATGCCGGCGCCGGCCGGCAATACCGGCACCCAGATGGCGGGCTGGTTCAATAAAGAAATAAACAGCCTCGATGACTTGCAAGGACTGAAAATGAGAATTCCGGGCCTGGGAGCCGAGGTACTCAAACGTGCGGGGGGCACGCCGGTCAACGTCCCCGGCGCCGAAGTCTTTACCGCCTTGCAGACCGGCAACATCGATGCGGCCGAATGGATCGGACCCTATAACGACCTGGCTTTTGGCTTGCACAAGGCGGCGAAACATTATTACTACCCCGGGTGGCACGAGCCATGCGCCACGCTGGAGGCGATTTTTAACAAGCAGGAGTTCGACTCCCTGCCCGAGGATTTGCAGGAGATCGTGCTGCTGTCCTGTCAGGCGGCGAACGACGACATGCTGGCCGATTACACGGCGCAGAATCAGCGCGCATTGCGCGTGCTGGCGACCGTACACGGCATTATCCCTAAGCCCCTGCCGGAAAGCGTCCTGCGGCGGTTGAAACAATTGTCGCTGGAAGTATTGGAGGAACTGGCGGCCAAGGACGATATGGT
>JAZFYI010000141.1:0-4177 GCA_036443455.1 Gammaproteobacteria bacterium | reverse complement strand
AACCCCGCTGTTGAGAGGATGGATCCTTTGCGAGTCGTGACCGCGCTGCTGGTCGCCGTGGTTTTGGGCACCTGCTCGGAACCGCCGTCACTGGTGGAACAGATCAAGACGCTCGGTGAGCTGCGGGTCATCACCCGGAACAGCCCCACGACCTATTACATCGGTCACGAAGGCCCGATCGGGCCGGAGTACGACCTGGTCAACCGGTTCGCCGAGGCGCTGGGCGTCGAGCTCAGGATCGATGTCGATGAGGAACTTCAGTCGCTGATACCGGGCGTCAAATCCGGTCGCGCACATATCGCGGCCGCCGGCCTGACCATCACCTCGGAGCGCCTCGGCGATGTCGCCTTTGGTCCCTCTTACGATGAAATTTCCGAGTTCCTGGTTTATCGCGTCAACACCCGGCGACCCAGGGAACCGAAGGACCTGATCGGCAAGAGCATCGAAGTCATCAAGGGCAGTGCGCATGCCAACACCCTGCATCAATTGCGTCAGCGTTACCCCGACCTGACCTGGATCGAAACGCCGAACGTCACCGGCGAAGAACTTATCTACCAGGTCGCGCAGGGCAAGATCGATTATACGATTGCGGATTCCAGCGAGTTCAATGTGTCGCAGAAATTCCATCCGGAAATCCGTGTTGCGTTTCAACTGAGAAAAAACCTGCCGCTGGCCTGGGCGATACCCAAGAATGCGCCGGCATTGCACGATTCGGTGCAACAGTTTTTTGCCGGACTCAGGGAGAGCGGCGAACTCAAAAATATTCTGGAAAAATATTATGGCAACATTGGTAATTTCGATTATGTCGGCACGCGGGCGTTTCTGCGACATATCGAAACCCGCCTGCCGCAGTTCCGAACCAGTTTTCAGCAATCCGCGGCGGATTTTGGCATGGACTGGCGGTTGCTGGCGGCGGTTGGCTACCAGGAATCGCACTGGAACGCGAAAGCGGTGTCACCGACCGGTGTGCGCGGCATCATGATGCTGACTCAACTGACCGCACGCCAGTTGGGCATCCATAACCGGATCGACCCCGTGCAAAGCATCTCGGGTGGCTCGCAGTATATCCGCGAGATGATGAGCAGGATTCCCGCGCGCATCCCCGAACCAGACCGGACCTGGCTGGCTCTGGCGGCCTATAACGTAGGCTGGGGCCACGTGGAGGACGCCCGGATCATCACTGAAATTCGGGGACTGGACCCGGATAGTTGGGTCGATGTCAGGAGCAGCCTGCCGTTACTGACCCAGAAAAAATGGTATTCGCGGGTCCGGCGAGGTTATGCGCGCGGCTGGGAGCCGGTCCATTACGTGGACAATATTCGCAGCTATTACGATGTGCTGCTGTGGCTGTACTCTGACTCCAGCCCGTTCAGGGAGCGGCTGGAACTCGACGATGAAAAACCACAACCCAAAGAACCGATCGAGGCCTGAGACCGGTTTTCCACCCGTCGCCGACGCTAACTCCCGGGTATTGGTGCTCGGCTCCATGCCCGGCATCATGTCGCTCGAACGACGGCAATACTATGCGCAACCACGCAATGCGTTCTGGCCGATCATGGGTGAGCTGTTTGGCATCGCGCACGATCTGGACTACGCCGGACGATTGCAAGGACTGCTCGATGCCGGCGTCGCGTTGTGGGACGTGTTGCGGTCGTGCGAGCGCAGCGGCAGCCTCGATGCAAACATCGATATGAAAACGGCGATAACCAACGACTTTGCCGGGTTTTTCTCGGTGCACTCGCGCATCGATCGAGTTTATTTCAACGGCGCGACGGCGGCCAGGGTTTTTGCACGCCGGGTGTCGCCTGAACTGCAGGAAACCGGCGGCGGCTCGATCGAGCTGATCCGCCTGCCATCGACCAGCCCCGCGCATGCCGCGATGCCCTACCAGGAAAAATTGCGCCGCTGGTCGGTTATCTCCGCTTCCTGAAAAAGTCCTTGAGCAGTTCCCCGCATTCCTTTACCAGGACGCCGCCTTCGACTTCGAGTCGATGATTGAGCTGTTCCGCCTGCACGAGGTTGAACACCGAACCGGTCGCGCCGGTTTTTGGATCCGCTGCGCCATAGACCAGCCTCTTGATGCGCGCATGCACCATCGCACCGGCACACATGGCGCACGGTTCCAGCGTGACATACAAGGTGGCATCCAACAGCCGATAGTTATCCAGCCGCCGGGCGGCGTTGCGCATGGCCTGCATTTCGGCATGCGCCGACGGGTCCGCCAGCGAGATCGGCTGGTTAAAACCTTCGCCGATGACCGCGCCGTCGTGAACGACGATGGCGCCCACCGGCACCTCGCCGTGGTCCCGCGCCTGCAAGGCAAGTTCCAGCGCCTGGCTCATGAATGCCTGGTCTGAATGTGTTCGGGCGTCAGTTTCAACCATGGTTATTCACGGCGTGAAGGGGGAACTGTTACCGTTCAAGAGCGGCATTACCAAGAAATCCTTTACTAATGCATGTTTCAGAAATGCAAAAAATTGCCTGGTCGTATCCTGGTCACCTGTATTTTTTATCCAATACTTCTATTTCTTTTAATTTCATCTCAAGTCTTATAACTTTGCCAAGTGCAGCGAGTCCAAAAATAAATCCAAGAATTCCCATTGCTTCCACGTTATTTACTCCCATTCGATGGTGGCGGGCGGTTTTCCGGAGATGTCGTAAGTCACCCGGGAAACGCCGGGGACTTCGTTGATAATCCGGCGGCTGACCTGGTCGAGAAAATCGTAGGGCAAACGGGCCCAGTGTGCGGTCATGAAATCGATGGTTTCGACGGCGCGCAGCGCGATGACATAATCGTAACGCCGGCCATCGCCCGTGACGCCTACCGATTTGACCGGCAGAAAAACGGCGAAGGCCTGGCTGGTTTTTTGATACAGCTCGTGTTTGTGCAACTCGTCGATAAAAATATCGTCGGCCAGCCGCAGCAGGTCGGCGTATTCCTTTTTGACTTCGCCGAGTATGCGCACACCCAGCCCCGGCCCGGGGAAAGGATGCCGATAAAGCATTTCGAATGGCAGGCCAAGCTCGAGACCGATTTTCCGGACTTCGTCCTTGAACAGCTCGCGCAATGGCTCGACCAGTTGCATGTTCATTTTCTCGGGCAGGCCGCCGACGTTGTGATGCGATTTTATCAGTTGCGCTTTACCCGTCCTGGCGCCCGCCGATTCGATGACATCGGGATATATCGTGCCCTGCGCCAGCCATTTGATGCCATCGAGCTTGTGTGCTTCCTCATCGAAGACCTCGATAAACAGCCGGCCGATAATTTTTCTTTTTTGTTCCGGGTCGGTGACCCCTTGCAGGCCATCGAGAAAGCGCTGCTCGGCATCGACCCGGGTGACCTTGATGCCCATGTGTTTGGCAAACGTGGCCATGACCTGGTCGCCTTCATGCAGACGCAACAGGCCATGATCGACGAACACGCAGTTGAGCTGGTCGCCAATCGCCTGGTGCAGAATCGCCGCCACCACCGCCGAATCGACCCCGCCTGAAAGCCCGAGCAATACCTGGTCGGACCCCACCAGCCGGCGAATTTTCGCGATGCTGTCGCTGATGATGTTGCCCGGCGTCCAGTCGGAGGCCAGCCCGCAAATTTCGTGCAGGAAGCGGCCCAGGATGCGCTCGCCCTGCCTGGTATGGGTAACCTCGGGATGAAATTGCACGCCGTAAAAACCGCGCGCCTCGTCCGCCATCCCGGCCAACGGCGCGTTGTCGGTCCGCGCAATCACGCTAAAACCGGCGGGCAGTTCATCGACGCGGTCGCCGTGGCTCATCCAGACATCGAGCAACGCCGTGCCATCGTCGGCCAGGCGATCTTCGATATCGCTGAGCAGGCGTGAATCGCCCACGCTTTGCACGCTGGCATAACCGAATTCGCTGTGGCCGGTCGTCGTGACCTTGCCGCCGAGCTGCTCGGCCATGGTCTGCATGCCGTAACAAATGCCAAGCACCGGCACGCCATAATCGAACACCGCGCCGGGTGCGCGAGGGGTCTGCGAATCATCGCCCTCGTCGATCGCCGATTCCGGGCCACCGGACAGGATCATGCCGTGCGGGCCAAATTTGCGGATCTCGTCGTCAGAGACATCCCACGGATATATCTCGCTGTAAACGCCGGCCTCGCGGACGCGGCGGGCGATCAGCTGCGTGTACTGACCGCCGAAATCCAGGATCAGTA
>JAZFYI010000140.1:0-4639 GCA_036443455.1 Gammaproteobacteria bacterium | reverse complement strand
TCGCCACGCAGGCGTTTGCCGAAATGCTGGCTGCCGGGTTTAGCTCGGTGGCCGAGTTTCACTACCTGCACCACCGGGTCGACGGCGCCAGGTCGCCGGCCATGGGTCGGGCGATCATCGCCGCTGCACAAGACACCGGGATTCGCCTGTTGCTGTTGCCGGTTTTGTATCGGCAAGGCGGTTTCAACGAGCCGCCCGGGGCGGCGCAAAGCCGTTTCGTTCACGACGAGATCGACGGGTTTTGTCGTCTGCTCGAACAACTGTCCGCTGTGCGTCTTGGGTTTGCGCCGCATTCGCTGCGCGCCGTCGCGGTCGAGGACTTGTGCTCCATACTCGATGCCGTGGATTCGGTGCTGGGCGCGGATTACCCGATTCACATCCATATTTCCGAACAACAGCGCGAAGTGGAGGAGTGCATCGCTCACCACGGCGCGCGGCCGCTCGAGGTCCTGGCCAAACACACGGAGCTGGGCCCGCGGTGGAATCTCGTTCATGGCACGCATTTTTTGCCCGCCGAGCTGGCCCTGGCCAGCGACAGTGGTTGCCAGGTCGTGCTTTGTCCGCTGACCGAGGCCAGCCTCGCCGATGGCATTTTTCCGGCCACCGCTTTCCAGCGTCTCGGCGGTCGCTGGGCGATCGGCTCGGACAGCAATGCGCGGATCGATCCGATCGAGGAATTGCGTTTGCTCGAGTACGGGCAACGGCTCAGGGACGGGTTGCGCGCGCGGCTCGCCGGCGAGGAATCGCTTGGCGCGACGCTGTGGCAGCAAGCCTGCGACGGTGGCGCCGCCGCGCTGGCGATGCCGGTTGGTCGTCTCGAGGCGGGGTTTTACGCCGACATCACGGTGCTGGCCAAAACCGGCGTGCTCAATGGCCCGGCGCCGGAACGGTTGCTTGACGCCCTGATCGCCGGTGGCAGCCGCCAGGATGTGGCGGCGGTTTATGTGGGCGGCGAGTTACGCGCGCGCGATGGCGCAGCGCTTGGCGGCGGTGTGGATCAGCAACAACGCTACGCGGCAACCATTGCCCGGCTGTTGTGAAGGACAGGACCCTGGACCCGCCGGTTTTTAGTTGTCGCGAAGCCACGGCGCAGGAGTTGCCGGTCGTGGTCAGCATGCCGCACACTGGCGTCGCAGTACCATCCGCTATCGCCGAAAACTTTGCCGGCGATCAGGTTACAACGTTGCCGATGACCGACTGGCATTTGCAGCGCTTGTACGACTTCTTGCCGGCGCTCGGGATCGCGACGATCCATGCCCATTACTCTCGCTTCGTGGTCGATCTGAATCGCCCGCCGAAACCGCAGAGCCTGTACCCGGGGCGATTCGAAACCGGATTGGTGGCCATTGAAACATTCCAAGGCGAGCCGATCTGGAAAGCGAATCCGTCAGGCGAAATTATCGAGCAACGCCGGCTCGAATTTCACCGGCCTTATCACCGAAAACTCGAAGCCATGCTTGCTGAAAAAATCAACCGCTTCGGCCGGGCATTCCTGATCGACGCACACAGCGTCGCGTCGATGGCAAACAAACTGCACGGTGAACTTATGCACGAGATTTATCTCGGCGACCGTGACGGGCAAAGTTGCCGACCGGCGATGATGGCATTTTTTGCCGGCGAGTTCAGCGAGGCCGGTCTGGCGGTTTGCCAAAACGAGCCGTACAAAGGCGGCTATATCACCGACCATTACGGGCAGTTGCCGGCGGTGCAGGCGCTGCAGATCGAAATGTGCCAGCGCGTCTACATGGACGAGGCAGACCCGGCAGGCGGCCCGGATCATTCAAATTTTAACATTATGAAACAGCTACTTAGAAAGGTTTTCTCGAATTTCTCTAGATTTGTCACCGAGTAAAACCACGGCCGGCGCAGACGCTCGTCAGACGCGCCTGCAAATTTCACGAAGGCGGTGCTATGATGCGCCGCCTTTGAGCATACAGGTCCCCGGTTAGATGGCGTTCAAGACTTTTCCATTGCGGCTTTTAGAAAGCCGCCACGTTACCCCCAGTATTTTGCACCTGGTATTTACCCGTGATGACGGGGAGGAATTCACCTACCTGGCCGGTCAGTTCATCAACATTCATTTCGAAAACGATGGCAAACTGATCCATCGCAGTTACAGCATTGCCAACAGCCCTGGTGACGACTACCTGGAAATCGCCATGTCGCCGGTCGAAGGCGGTCGCGCGACCCGGCTTTTGTCCGCGTTATCAGCCGGCGATGTGATCGAGGCGAGTGGACCGTATGGCCGCTTCGTTTTGAAAGACGAAGAGCCGACCCGCTATGTGCTGGTGGCTACCGGCACCGGCGTTACCCCGTATCGTTCGATGTTGCCATTGCTCGAAGAACGCATCGCGCGGGGATTTTCCGCCGATGTGCTGTTAGGTACCTGGCGTCGCGAAGAAGCGCTGTACGCCGAGGATTTTCTCGCGCTGGCGGACAAGCAGCCGGGCTTTAATTTCCATGCCTGTTACAGCCGTGAGGTGCCAGACGATTTGTCCGGCCATGAGTGCCAGGGTTATGTGCAGGCTCGCATGCAGCAACTGGAGCTGGACCCTGCGCGCGACATCGTTTACTTGTGCGGCAATCCCGACATGGTCGACCAGGCCTTGGCCTGGCTGAAAGAGCTGGGCTTCCCGGTCGCCCGCGTGCGCCGCGAAAAATACCTTTTCGCGCGTTAGGAGCCTGTCGGACTTAGGTTGTTCTGCTGCGGCGGCGGGTAATCGGCCCATTTTTCCGATCCTTTTCGTAAAATAGAACCACTATTCGCCTCAAACGATCGAAAAAATGACCTCGATTCCCCACACGCCTCGCTACGAACACCTAAGCCCGACAGGCTCCTAGGTTTTCAACCGTTTGTACTTGATGCGGTGGGGCTGGGCGGCGTCTTCGCCCTTGCGCCGTTTCAGATCCAGTTCGTAATCGGCGTAGTTGCCTGCGAACCAGACCACCTCGCTGTTGCCCTCGAAGGCGAGGATGTGGGTCGCGATGCGATCGAGAAACCAGCGGTCATGCGATATCACGACCGCGCAACCGGGGAAGGCGAGCAGCGCTTCTTCGAGCGCCCGCAGCGTCTCTACATCGAGATCGTTGGTCGGTTCATCGAGCAGCAGAA
Source organism: Gammaproteobacteria bacterium (assembly GCA_036443455.1). Lineage (GTDB taxonomy): Bacteria > Pseudomonadota > Gammaproteobacteria > Steroidobacterales > MnTg04 > MnTg04. The sequence goes on along the minus strand of JAZFYI010000140.1, from coordinate 1,527 downwards.
CGTTGCCGCCGGAACGCAGCAGCTTGGCCAGGTGTACGCGGTTGCGCTCGCCACCGGACAGGTCGCCGATATGCTGTTGCTGGCCGGTTCCCTTGAAATTGAAGTGGCCGACATAGGCGCGTGACGGTGTCTCGTAATTGCCGACTTTGATGATGTCCTGGCCATCGGAAATTTCCTGCCAGACCGTTTTTTTATCGTCGAGGTGCTGGCGCGACTGGTCCACGTAGGCGAGTTCCACCGTGTCGCCGAGGCGAATCACGCCGGAGTCCGGTTTTTCCTGGCCAATCAGCATGCGGAACAAGGTGGTCTTGCCGGCGCCGTTCGGTCCGATCACGCCGACGATGCCACCGGGGGGCAGCTTAAAGTCCAGACCGTCGATCAGCAGCTTGTCGCCAAAGCCCTTGCGCAGGTCTTTGACCTCGATCACCAGGTCGCCGAGCCGCGGTCCGGGCGGAATATAGATCTGGTTGGTCTCGTTACGCTTTTGGGTTTCCCGCGACGACAGTTCCTCGAAGCGTTGCAAACGCGCTTTCGCTTTCGCCTGCCGGCCCTTGGGATTGGTGCGTACCCATTCGAGCTCCTGTTTCATGGTCTTGATGCGCGCCGACTCGGTTTTCTCTTCGATCTCCAGGCGTTTTTCTTTTTGCTCGAGCCAGGATGAGTAATTGCCTTGCCAGGGTATGCCGTAGCCGCGATCGAGTTCGAGTATCCAGCCGGCGACGTTGTCGAGAAAATAACGGTCATGGGTGACGGCGATGACGGTGCCGGGATACTCGTCGAGAAATCGTTCCAGCCAGCCCACCGATTCCGCATCGAGGTGGTTGGTCGGTTCATCGAGCAGCAGCATGTCGGGTTTGGCGAGCAGCAGGCGGCACAGGGCGACGCGGCGTATTTCGCCACCGGACAACTGGCTTATATCGGCATCCCACGGCGGCAGCCGCAGCGCATCGGCCGCGATTTCCAGCGTGCGTTCGAGGTTGTGTCCGTCACCGGCTTGCAATACGTTTTCCAGCCGCGCCTGTTCCTCGGCCAGCTTGTCGAAATCCGCATCGGGTTCTGCGTAGGCGGCATAGATTTCATTGAGGCGCGCCTGTGCCTCGGTGATCTCGCTGAGGCCTTCTTCGACATTGCCCCTGACATCCTTGGCGGGATCGAGCTGGGGTTCCTGCGGCAGGAAACCGATCTTGATGCCGGGTTGCGGGCGCGCCTCGCCTTCGAACTCTGTATCGAGCTCGGCCATGATCCTCAGCAGCGTGGATTTTCCGGCGCCGTTCAGACCGAGCACGCCGATCTTGGCGCCGGGGAAAAAGCTCAGCGATATGTCGCGCAGTATGAAGCGCTTGGGTGGCACGATCTTGGCCACCTTGTTCATGGTGTAAATAAACTGTGCCATTACATTTTTTATGGGTTTGCCCGGACGGCCGCGGATTATCCGTTGATTGTCTGAATAAGCCAAGCAGAATCAGTCAAAGGGCCCGCCAACGATGATGCTTCGATGGACAATCGGCCGGGTTCTTGCCAGTGTTT
>JAZFYI010000139.1:0-6194 GCA_036443455.1 Gammaproteobacteria bacterium | reverse complement strand
CTGCTCGAATACAACCTGATCAAGAAGTTTCAACCGCGGTTCAACGTGTTGCTGAGGGACGACAAGAGTTTCCCCTATATTCATATCAGCACCGATCATGCGTTTCCACGGCTGAGTTTTTATCGCGGCGCCCGCAAGGGGGCAGGGAAATATTTCGGACCCTATCCGAGTGCCCATGCCGTCAGGGAGACATTGAGCTACCTGCAGAAATTGTTTTTGATCCGGTCATGCGATAACAGTTATTTTTCGAATCGCAGCCGGCCCTGTCTGCAATACCAGATCAAGCGGTGTTCGGCCCCGTGTGTCGGATTGATCGGGCAGGAAGAATACGCGAGCGATATCGCCGATGCGCTGCTCTTTCTCAAAGGCAAGAGCAACCTGGTCATCGATGGGCTGGTCGAGCGCATGGATGTATCCGCGGAAGCCCGGGACTATGAAAAAGCGGCGCATTACCGGGATCAGATAGCCAGCCTGAAGAAAGTCCAGGAACGGCAGTTTGTCTCCGGGTGGACCGGCAATTTTGATGCAGTCAGCCTGGCAAGCGCAAAAAACACTTTTTGCGTCAGTGTCATGTTCGTTCGCTCCGGGCGCAGCCTCGGCAGCAAGTCGTACTTCCCGAAAACCGCGCCGGGCTCGACCGTCAGTGAAGTGATGTCGGCGTTCCTCGCCCAGTATTACCTGGCGCGTGAGGCGCCGGATGAGGTGTTGATTTCAAGCCGGGTCGATGACGCGGATTTGCTCGCGGAAACGCTGGGTAAACGAGCCGGCAGAAAAATTTCCATTCGTCATCGGGTCCGTGGCCAACGCGCCCGCTGGCTGGAGATGACCAGGAGCAATGCCGAGCATGCGCTCGGCCAGAGACTGGCTGGCAACGCGACCATGATGGCGCAACTGGAAGCCGTGAAGCAGCAACTGGACCTGGCCGAAGTTCCGCAACGGCTTGAATGCTTCGATATCAGCCACACCCAGGGGGAGGCCACCGTTGCTTCATGCGTGGTGTTCAACCACGATGGCGCGGCGAAATCGGACTACCGCCGTTTTAATATCAAGGGGCTGACTCCCGGCGACGACTATGCGGCGATGCGCCAGGCGATGACCCGGCGTTATCTGCGGGTCAAAAAGGGTGAAGCGCCCGTACCGGACATGGTCATCATCGATGGCGGCAAAGGGCAGCTTTCCGAAGCACGGAAAGTGATGCAGGAGCTACAATTGGCAGACATTCCTTTGTTGGCCGTCGCCAAGGGGGCGGGGCGTCGAGCCGGTCGGGAAAAGCTGTTCTTGTCCGGTCACAAGCAGCCATTTATACTCCCAGCCAGTTCCCCGGCATTGCACCTGATTCAGCAGATTCGTGACGAAGCTCACCGCTTTGCGATCAGCGGACACCGCCAGCGGCGCGCCAGGTCGAGGAAGGTGTCGGTGCTGGAGGCGATACGCGGTCTGGGGCCGAAAAGGCGACGCGAACTGTTGCGCCAGTTCGGTGGGCTACAGGGTGTAAAAGAGGCTCGGATCGAAGACCTGGCCAGGGTAAAAGGGATCAGCCGCAACCTGGCTGAGAAAATATACCTGGTGTTTCACGCGGATCAATAGGCACAAAGGCATACAAGAAATATGGTTTGGCACTTGCCCAACATTATGACCTTCTCCAGGCTCGGGGCGCTGCCGATTTTTGTGCTGGTATTTTATTTGCCGTTTGACTGGGCCAGACCGGCAGCCTGTTTTGTTTTTGCGGCAGCGGCGATAACTGACTGGGCTGACGGGTATTTTGCCCGAAAAATGGGCCTGGACTCCCGCTTTGGCGCATTTATCGACCCCGTCGCCGATAAGCTGATCGTGGCAACAGCGCTGGTATTAATCGTGCAGACAGATGCACGTTGGTTCGTCGCACTGGCCGCCGCCGTGATCATCGGTCGCGAGCTAACGATTTCCGCGCTGCGCGAATGGCTGTCGGAAACCGGGATGCGGGCCAAGGTAAAGGTGTCACGGTTGGGCAAGACCAAGACGGCTTTTCAAATGACCGGCTTGAGTTTCATGATCTACGAGCAAAACATCTGGAACTTCCCCGTCTACTTTATTGGCCTGTTATTGATCGTAGTCTCGGCGGGTCTGACGCTTTGGTCCATGTTCGACTACTGGCGCGCCGCCTGGCCGCTGCTGACCAGCGAGTGAGCGCTGCTTGACAGCCCACGGGCAGCGGCTAAAATAGCACGCCGCTTCGAACCAGGAAGCGGGATTGCGGGTGTAGCTCAGGGGTAGAGCGAGACGTTGCCAACGTCTAGGTCGACGGTTCAAATCCGTTCACCCGCTCCAGATCGACCGGAAAGCCCGGCCATTGGCCGGGCTTTCTTTTTTCCTGCGTGCATGCCTTCGTCTAACCGGTTTCGACGACCGGTTGCGCCATGATCCACAGGCTTAGCGTCGTGTAGCTGACCATCAGAAACAGCATCGGAATCTGGCTGAGCAATGCTGCCCGCCGGTTTTGAAATACCCGCAATGCCATCGCGTGCGATAAATAAACTGCAGCAATGTGGCCGGTCACGATCGCGATAACAGCCGTTATCCAGATAAATCGTGCGTTGACCACGGCCAGGTTTACGACGTAAAGGCTCGTGCCAAAAATATCCCAGCCCAATCCCAACGGGTCCGAGATCAGTGGAATCATGTATTGGCCGACGATCATCAGGAAAGAAAGATAGTGGGCCAGGTGATAGGCGAGGGCGATAGGAACGAGGCTGAGAACAAACAATCGTGCCATCTCGGTACGCGACACTCGCGTACGAAACGTACCGGGTGTAGCCTGGCGCATCAGCACGCTGAACAAGGCGTACAGAACCTGGAAGCCACCCAGAAAAAGCACCAGTGCGATCGTTGAAATCGCAGCGATGGCGTTACCGGTCGGACCCTGTAACAGCAGAATCGCCGGGCGCAACGCATCCGAGTACAACATCCACTCGGCCACCGAAGCCCACAATGGCGTTGCCAGCAAGCCATCAAAAGTCACGCTGGATAACATGATCAAAACCAGCACCATTTGCGAGCGGCGGATGGGGTGTGCCGGCAACAGACCCACAGCCCAGGGCCGGATATTGAATTCCCGATTCTCCGGAGCGGCTTTTTCAAAACACTCGAGACAATTTGTGCGCGAGTAGTGCGTACTCGTGCTGCTCGATTCAGTGCAGGCGATGCAAGGGCTGGTATTTTTGCTCCGGTATTCGGTGGGTGCGAAACGCGCGAGAAAACCGAACACCAGGGTAAACGCCTCGCCATGCCGCAACCAGACATGGCGACCGAACAGCAACATGCCTGCCCAGGTGGTCAGGCTGTACGCGCAAACCGCCCAGGCCAGGTTGCGGGGCGAATCGCTCGACAGCCAGACCAGTTCCGCCCAGACAAATCCGAGGAAAATAATCACGGCGGGCCAATCACCCAGGCATTTTGGGTAGCGGATTCCGAGGCAAGTCGGTTTGGCTGGCCTAAGTTTCCGGGCGAGCCATTCCAGCGATCGATAAACAGTGTTCCACGGATTGATCAGCGCCCACAGGTCGCCCGCGAGCCCAGAGACATACGCCAGCCCAACCCACCAGATTACCCAGACAGTCGTCGGCGCGAAATTCTCGAATGGATTGGTGTTGCCGAACAACCCGGCGATGACGACCAACAGCAGCACCAAGACTGTCAGCAGTCTCAGCAAACCGGTCAGCACAGGGTGCGCCAGCAGCCGCAGCGGCAAACTCCGTAAAAGATTTGCTTTCCAGTACCCGTTTGCGCCGTGGTCGTGCCTGAGAAAAAAAGCGATGACGACAAAAGACAGCGCCACGGCCGCGGCCGCGCCACCCAGGTACAACGCCAACGGCACGGGCAAGTCATAACGCTGCGCAAAACCATGCGCCACACCGACCGAGGGAATGGTCGTCGCAAGCAACGCGAACAATGCGGTCTTGATGGTCATGGACGCTATCCGGTCAGGTTGCTCACCCGCGAGCTATTGCGGATAGACCTCGAGATAAAAAAGCGTCTGGTGACCGTGTTCGTGCTGGTCACCCCAACCATGGCTGCTCACCGGGAAGCGGCCGGTTGCGTAGGCAGTGAATGGCACGATGGCCGGTTCCTCCGGGTTCACCTTGAATTCGATGTCATAACCGTGAAAGTGCAGGCTAACCGTTTCATCGGAAACAACAAGCAGTTCGATATGCTCGCCCTGATACACGCGGAAGACGTTCTTATCGCCTTTGATTTTCCGATGTTCGATTATGATCTCTACTGTTGCCCGGTTAACATCCGGACCATCGAGCTTGTCGCTGGCATCGGCACTCGCGCTTGCGATGACCATCATCGATATATAAAAAGCAAAAAGCAGTGGATTGGGACCAGGCATAGCAACAGGTTCGACCGCAGATTAACGAGTATAGTCTACACTCATACCGTGACACCAAGGTAGAGACCGCTACATGGGGAGGTTGGCAAAATGAAAAAAATAATGATTTTTGCAATGGTGGTTGTTTTTTGGCTACCCGTCGCAGGCGATGCCGAGATCCTGGCAATGCTGAATTACGAGTCCAAACCGAATGAATCGCTGAAAGACCTCAAGCTGCCGTTTGGCGCGCAGGAACGTAAAGAAGGTATTGCGATCATGGATGTCGATCCCGATTCCGCTGCCTATGGCGAAATCCTGATGGAAATCCCGTTGCCGCCGGATTTGGTGGCGCATCATATTTTTTATAATCGTGATGCGACAAAAATCTATTTGACAGCATTGGGCAAACCGGAACTTCGCGTCATCGACATGACCAGCCACCCATATCGGGTGAAGGTTATCGATGTGCCCGATTGCCTGGTTGGCGAGGATGTTGTTTTTTCCGCGGATAACAAGACCTGGTACTTAAGCTGCATGGGATCGAGCGTCATTGTCATGGGTGATGCGGTCAACGACAGCTATACACGAACGATCGAGTCGCCGGTCCTTTATCCACACGGTATCGCCATTCACGAAGGCATAGATCGTATCCTGGTCACCAGTACGGTCAGGGCGTCCGATTTCGGCGACCCCGGCGAATCGATCGGTGTCATCGAGGGCAGCACCGGCAAGAGCCTCGGCAGCTTCAAAGTTTCCGACCAGGCGTCTCCGGCCAACGAAGCGCCGGTCGAGGTCATTTTCGTTCCACAATCCGACCCTCCAGTCGCCTATGTGACCAATATGAACGGCGGCACCTTGTGGAGTGCGAGATGGAATAAAAAAACCGGCGAGTTCGATGCCAGGAAGGCATACGATTTTGCCGTCGAAAAAGCGGGCGTGCCGCTGGAAATTTATTTTTCAGACGACGGCGCGCGCCTGTATGTGACGACGGCCAAGCCGGGTAAATTTCATATTTTCGATCTATCCGAAGACCGCACGGAAGTCAGCCTGGTCAAGACACTGGATGTGGGCGAGGGTGCGCATCATGTCGCTTTTGCCAAGGATGGTCGTTATGCCTGGGTGCAAAATTCCTTTATCAATCTTCCCGGCATGAGCGAAGGATCGATTTCGGTGGTCGACATGCAAAGCCTGACCGTCGTGGACACGATCAACACCTTCATCGAAAACGGGTTCAACCCGAATTGCATGGTGTTGCTGCCCGAGTGGAATCATCCCATGGGCCATTAGATTTTATTGGCCGAGTAAAAAAGCGCCGGCTTTTGTGCCGGCGTTTTTTATTGACCCATGAGCGAATTTATTTTTTCAGCCATCTCGTCGAGGCGCTCTATTTCATCGGCCCGATCCAGATATTCCCAGCGCTGGAGCGCAATCGGAACGTTACCGTTTAGCATCAGGCAATCATGGAAATGCCGGAGGCTGAAATCGTCCTTTAGATCCAGCCTGGCATCGCTGAGAAACCGGTTGATTTGCAGCGTGCCGATCTGATAGCTGATCGCCTGTCCCGGGTTAAAGGCAAAAAAGACAGCTTCCTGGGTCGCCGTTTCAAGATCCATCGGCACGGTCCGGGCCAGGTAGGCGCCGGCTTGCTCGATCGTGAAATCACCGGTCGCCAGGCGAATATCGACCTCGACCCGCAGCGCCCGCAAGCGCATAAAGCTGTAGATGATTTCCCGGGTTTTCGGACTGTCATCGAACAACCCCGCCTGCAACAACATTTCCTCGACATAAAAGCCGATGCCTTCGTTGGCCCCGGAATCGATATAGCGCCGGCGCACCGGGTCTG
>JAZFYI010000138.1:0-2858 GCA_036443455.1 Gammaproteobacteria bacterium | reverse complement strand
TCACTGTGCCACGCTCAGTTAAAAAAGGTCCTTTTGTGGATGCGCACCTCGCCAGGAAGGTCGAGGCAGCAGTAGCCAGCAACAGCCGCCGGCCGATCAAGACCTGGTCGCGTCGCTCCATGGTGTTGCCTGACATGGTGGGCCTGACGATCGCCGTGCATAACGGCCGTCAGCACGTGCCGGTCCTGATTTCCGAAAATATGGTCGGCCACAAGCTGGGCGAATTCGCGATGACCCGGACTTTCAGGGGTCACTCGGGCGACAGGAAGACTTAATCGAGGAGTCGGGATAATGCAGGTAGCAGCAAAATTACGGCATGCGCGGATTTCCCCGCAGAAATGCCGCCTGGTAGCCGACGCCGTGCGCGGCCAACCGGTTGCAGCCGCGCTGCAGACCCTGGCTTTCATGCCGAAGAAAGGCGCGCAAATCGTCAAGAAGGTGCTGGAATCGGCGATTGCCAACGCCGAGCACAATCACGGTGCCGATATCGACGAATTGCGGGTTTCGGCCGTGACGGTGGACGAGGCGCCAACCCTCAAGCGTTTTCGGGCGCGGGCAAAAGGCCGTGGCGCGAGAATCATCAAACGCAACAGTCACATCACCGTCCAGGTTGCGGACGAGTAAAGAGAGAAGCCGTAATGGGACAAAAAGTACATCCGATCGGAATTCGACTCGGCATTACCAAGGACTGGTTGTCCACCTGGTATGCCGACAGCGCGCATTTCGCCGGGAATGTCGCCGCAGATCACAAGGTCAGGGAGTTTCTGAACAAACGCCTGGCGGAAGCGTCGGTCAGCCGTATCCAGATCGAACGTCCGGCCAACAAGGTAACGCACATCACGATTCACACGGCCCGTCCCGGCATCGTGATCGGTAAGAAAGGTGAGGATATCGAGAAGCTGCGCAACGATATCGCGAGCTTGCTCGGCCTGAAGATTCAGGATGTAAAAATCAGGATTGCCGAAATTCGCAAGCCCGAGCTGGATGCAAAGCTGGTCGCCGAAGGCATCGCGCAGCAGCTCGTGCGCCGCGTGATGTTCCGCCGCGCGATGAAGCGCGCGGTGACCAATACGATGCGCCTGGGCGCACTGGGTATCAAGGTGAAGGTAGCCGGCCGCCTCAATGGCGCAGAGATTGCTCGCAGCGAGTGGTATCGCGAAGGTCGGGTGCCGCTGCACACACTGCGTGCCGATATCGATTATGGCCTGGCCGAAGCCAAGACGACCTATGGAATCATCGGCGTAAAGGTCTGGATTTTTAAAGGTGAGGTTTTCGATACCGCTGAAACCGGTAGCGAAGCCGCCGACAACGCCGCTTGATGGCGTCGCTGGTTTGAGGAGCAGCTGAGAAATGTTACAGCCGAAGCGGACCAAATTCCGCAAACAGATGAAAGGCAAGAACCGGGGTCTGGCCCAGCGCGGCAACACGGTGGCTTTTGGTGTGTTTGGTCTGAAGGCCATCGGACGAGGCCGGTTGACCGCGCGGCAGATCGAGGCGGCGCGGCGTGCGATGACCCGCCACGTGAAGCGCGGCGGCAAGATCTGGATCCGGGTTTTCCCGGACAAGCCGATCACCAAGAAACCGCTGGAAGTTCGCCAGGGCAAGGGCAAGGGTAACGTTGAATACTGGGTAGCCCAGATTCAGCCGGGTCGGGTTTTGTACGAAATGGAAGGTGTGGCGGAAGACGTTGCGCGCGAGGCGTTTCGCCTGGCTGCGGCCAAGCTGCCGATTGCCACAACTTTCGTCAGCAGGCAGGTGATGTAATGAAGGCAGCCGAATTTCGCAGCAAGAGTGCTGCCGAGTTACAGGAAGAACTGATCAAGTTGCGGCGCGAGCAGTTCAATCTGCGCATGCAGCGTGCGTCCGGGCAACTGGCGAAGCCTGATCAGTTCCGCAAGGTTCGTAAGGATATCGCGCGGCTGAAAACCGTGATGGGCGAGCAGCGTCGAGTATCGAACCCGTCAAAGGATGATTCGTAATGAGTGGGAAAAGTACGGAAAACAGGGAAAAGGTTCAGCACACGCTAACCGGCAAGGTCGTCAGCAGTGCGATGAACAAGTCGATTACCGTTTCGGTGGAGCGGCTGGTCAAGCACCCGATGTATGGCAAGTACATTCGGCGCACATCAAAGCTGATGGCGCACGATGAAAACAATGAGTGCAATGCCGGCGACGTAGTGACTATTTCCCAGTGCCGGCCCTTGTCGAAGGACAAGAGCTGGAGACTGGAAAGCATTGTGGAGCGGGCCCCCAGCCGTTGAGCGGGGAACCCGGATTTTAAAGAGCAAACTGGAAGCGTAGCGATGATACAGATGCAGACAGTACTCAGTGCGGCAGACAACAGTGGCGCTCGCCGCGTGCAGTGCATCAAGGTGCTCGGCGGATCGAAGCGCCGCTATGCCGGCGTGGGCGACATTATCAAGGTCAGCGTCAAGGACGCTATACCACGCGGTAAGGTCAAAAAGGGTGAGATCTACAACGCGGTTGTCGTGCGCACCCGTAAGGGCGTGCGGCGTCCCGACGGGTCGGTGATCCGTTTCGATGGCAACGCGGCGGTGCTGCTGAACGCACGCATGGAACCGATTGGCACGCGTATTTTTGGCCCGGTGACCCGGGAATTGCGCACCAGCCGGTTTATGAAAATTATTTCGCTGGCACCTGAAGTGCTTTGAGCGGGTGCGGAGCAAAGAGTTATGAGAAAGATCAGAACAGGCGATGAAATCATCGTGATTACCGGCAAGGACAAGGGCCGCCGGGGTACCGTGTTGCGTGTCTATGATGACGAGCGAGTGCTGGTCGAAGGCATCAACATGGTGAAGAAACACCAGAAGCCCAATCCGCAGGCTGGCGTTCAGGGCG
>JAZFYI010000137.1:0-5764 GCA_036443455.1 Gammaproteobacteria bacterium | reverse complement strand
ACGATGGCCTTGTCTGGTGCAGCGACTTTGATTTGTTCGATCAGCCTTAGAATCAGTCGCGGCGGCGTACAGTTGATGCCTACAGCTTGTACCCGCGGATGATCGCGGAACAAGCTTGCCACCTTTTCCACCGGCGTACCATCGCTGATACGCCGCTCGTCGCGACACGAAAAACATATCCAGGCAGGGCTTCTTACATCCTCCAGGAGCTCGCAAAGCACCCGGGCTTCCTGGTAGTCCGGAATCGTTTCGCAGGCGAGTACATCGGCGCCCGCCCGATCGAGAATATTTAATCTTTCTTGGTGAAAACACTGCAGCGCATCACGGCTTACGCCGTAATTGCCCGTGTACTCGGAACCGTCATGAAGCGTCGCGCCATACGGACCGACGCTGGCAGCGACGATCGGCAGCGGAACCGTCTCGGGGTTGTCATAGAGGTATTGCTGTATCGCCGTCCTGGCGAGTAACACCGAGCTTGCGATCAGCTCATCGGCAGCGGTCGCTGAAATGCCGAGTGACACGAACCCCTGCCGGCTGGCCTGATAACTGGCACTGATGATGCACCGGGCGCCCGCATCCAGATAGGCGCGGTGCACATCGATGATGGCCTGCGGATCGCTTTGCAGGAGGCCAGCCGACCAGAGCTCCGTACTAATGTCGCAGCCCCTTTCTTCGAGTTCCGTGGCAAGACCACCATCGAGCAGAATGGTACCCGGACCCGCAAGAGCCTCGACGAAGAGTTGGTTATCCGTTTGCTTTGCGTTCATTCGGCAGATACGGAAACGTTACTGTGAATTCCGCTCCCGGCTCCCGGTTGATGATATCTACCTTGCCATTCATCGCCACAGTCAGTTGGTGGACGATGGCCAGGCCGATGCCGGTGCCCACGGTTTCCCGGGTGAGTTCTGATTCCGAGCGATAGAAAAGCTGGAAGATTTTTTTCATCTGGTCTTTGGGGACGCCCGGGCCGAAGTCTCTGACCGCGAACAGGACCTGGTTGTCACTGGTGAGTTTGCTGGTGATCTCGATGGTCTTGCGGTCTGCATTTTCGGAAAACTTGATGGCATTATCGACCAGGTTGATGATGATCTGGGCGAAGCAGTCATCGTCGATCAAAATCGTTGCTCGATCCGTCTCGTCGTCGCGGATTGTTGTCAGCTCGAAGCCCGCGCCTTTTACCTGGTTGGCAATTTTTGACTCGATGTTGCTGATCAGCTCACCAACCTTTACAGGCTGCAAATCGAACTGCGGCTCGTTTCGCGTAATCCTGGCGAGTTGCAGGACGTTTGAGATCAGCCTGCTCAGCCGCTCTGACTCATTGTGAATGTATTCGTAATAGGTCTTGCGCTTTTCCTCGTCGGCCCAGCCCTCCTTGAGCATTTCACCATACATGCGGATGGAGGTCAGCGGGGTCTTGAGTTCATGGCTCACCGCCGAAACGAAGTCCTGCTGTTGCCTGGCCAGGTCGATCTGGCTCGAGCCCAGCCGATACAGGAAATAGAAACCGCCCAGGAACACCAGCGCGATGATAATGCTCGTCCAGCCAAGCACGCCGGCGCCCGGCCCCGGGGGCAGGCGCTTGATGCTGAAGATAAGCTCCAGGCTGCCTAAGGGCGCGGTCAAACGGTTGCGATAGAGCAAGGCGCCGTCCAGCGCCTGGCTGCCGTTGGGATAGTCAGAGGTATCGCGTCCGCTGACCGTTTGAATGACATCGTCCTGGTAGGCGACGATCAGGTTGGACATGGTGGAAAGCGTCGTTTCCATAAAAGGCGCATCGATCGCGTCGTCGATAAAGGTTCGCTGATCGATCAGCAAGCCCTGGATATAACGTTCACCATCGCGCCAGACTTTTCTGAAAAGAACCAGGTGACCGCTGTCGAGCAAGCTGAACTCCAGCGGATCGATCTCGCTTTCGAAAGCGCTGATGCGCCGATCGAAAAAGCTTTCGACCGGTTCACGGTCGGTTGGCGGAACGGTTGCCGGCAAGACACTCGTTTCCTTGCGCTTGGCGCGAACGGGGGTTGCGGCGCGACCGCCGTAAAATGCTTGCTGTTCGTCCGCTTTGCGCTCGAGCTCTTCGCTTTTCTTCTGCATCAACGGATCGAGCTTGAGATCGGGAACCTTGCCGATCGTATTGAGGCGTCGTTGCGATTTGGAAGCTTCGCCGATGGCGTCATCGAGGTCTGTCGAACTGAAGCCTTCAATGCCTGATTGCTTGTCCCGCCTCGGTCGATTCAGTTTCTCAAAGGCCTCCTGACCATATGTTTCGTCGCTGACCGTGGCCTGCTCCAGCAACATCGCATTGAGACTATCGATGACATCTTTCTCGCCTTCGGATTCATCGATAAAGCCACTGACGGCTGGCTCGTTCAACGAACCGTTCCTGGCAGCAGCCAGTTCAGCGCTGGCTCGCGGTTCGGGTTTGGCCGCCAATCGGCGCGCGCGCGATTCCGGGCGATAGAAACTGTCTGCCTCTTTTTCCTCTTCGAGACCGGCTTTGGCGACCTTGGGGGTAGCGGCGAGGCCGCGACTCGTACCAATCTCGGGCCGGGATCGCACCAGGCGGTTGTCGGCCAGGACGGATTGAATTTCCTGCGTGAGCTGAAGGCGTTTTTTGTATTCGTCGTCGCGGATTCCGAGTTTTTCGGTGTCGCTGCCTTCGGGCGGCAGCAGCGGGCTGCTGAATGTTCCATCGCTATCGACCTGGAAATAGCCGAGCACACCCGGCAGATCCTCCGCCACCGGAAATGCGGACAGGGGCGAGCGCTGCAGGAAATTGACGCTCGGGTCACCGGTGACGACCAGGAATGTGTAATCCGCGAACGACCTGGCGTCCGCCGTATTGATCATCTCGATCAGCCTGGCGTCGATGCGACCGTCCAGTTCCTCGGCAAGACCCCGGTATTGATGAAAGGCTTCCCATTTGAGCTGGCTATAGCCTTGCCAGATGAGGACCGCCGTCGGGATGGCGAGCGCCAGGAAAATAATCGTCAGCAGGTTCCGCAAGCGGTTCTTGTCATAACCTTTGATGAGGGCCTTGGGGAACATGGGGCTAGCCTTCCATCACCAGGCGATAACCTGCGCCGCGTACGGTGATGAGGTTTTCAGGCTCCTTGGGATCGGTTTCGATCTTGCGCCTGATTTTCGCGATATGGATATCGACCGTACGCGTCTCGATATCGAGATTGCGCGCATAACCCCAGACCTTGGTCAACAGTTCTTCCCTGGAAATCGGCCGGTCCGAGTGTAGTGCGAGATAACTCAATAACTCGATCTCGCGCCGGGTGAAGGTCAGGTCCTCGGTCCCGTTCCTGCCGCTGAGATTTTCGGTATCGATTTCGACGTCGCGAAAACAAATGGTCCTGGCCTGCTCGATACCCACCTGGGAACGCCTCAGGACCGCCTCGATTCTCAACACCAGTTGCTGGATCGAGAAGGGTTTCGGCACATAGTCATCGGCGCCGAGCGTCAGGCCCTGGATGATTTCCTCATCCGAAGTCCTGGCCGTCAACATGATGATGGGCTGATGCCGGTCTTCGGCCCGAATCCGGTCGCAGATCTCGTAGCCATCGATCCCGGGCAGCATGACATCCAGCAGAATCAGGTCGAATTTGCCGGTCAGCGCTTTGCTCAGACCCTCCGGGCCGGTCGCACTGCTGTCGACTTCGTAGCCATGGAAAACGAGCACGTCGATCAATCCAGTGCGGATGGCCTCTTCGTCCTCGATAACGAGTATTTGAATTTGCCTTGTCATTACAGCGCCTAGGCTAGCAGCTTGCGAGCGCACCTTGCGTGATCGCGTGTAAGTTTTTTGTAAATTCCGCGCCCCGGGTTTTACCAATCCATGTCTTATTTGTAACGCCGCGCCCTCCTAACATGTCGCCATCAACCCATTGACAGGAGACAACATCATGGCATTGATCAACCGCGTCTCGCGACTCTTCAAAGCGGACTTTCACGCCGTTCTGGATCACATCGAAGAGCCCGAGCAATTACTGAAGCAAGCCATCCGCGATATGGAGGATGACCTGGCCGCCACCGAGCAGCGCGTCACCTTGTGCGCGCATGACCAGGATGCGTTATCGGTACGCAGGAACGAACTGGATGACACGCTAAGCGAGATCGATGAACAGCTCGATCTTTGTTTCGAGTCTGACAAGGACGATCTGGCAAAGAACCTGATTCGCAAGAAGCTCGAGGCCTCGCGCCTTTTGAAACGTCTGAACGCAAAGCACGTTGCCAACGAGAAATATCTCGCCGGGCAACGAACCATGCTCGATGAGAACCGGTCGACACTGGAAGGTTTGCGACAAAAAGCGGAGCTATTCGCACAACGCACGCCCGCCCCCGCGAATGGTGGCTCGGAGTTCGACGATATCGCCTGGATGGCACACGAAATGACCATCAGCGACGACGAAGTCGAAGTCGCCTATCTGCATGAAAAGAGTCGAAGGAGTGCGTCATGAAACGGCCTGGATTTTTGCACGGTGTAATCGTCGCCGCTGTTTTTGGATTCTTTGCCAGTGCGATCGTCGCCACGCTGACGCCTTTTGTTGGCTTCGGCAGCGTCATCCGGCTGATCATCCCCGCGCTGGGTCTGGCTTACCTTTTGTATCTCATGAGCCGCAGCAAGGAACGGCTGGGACGGGTTACCACGCTATCCCTGTGGAGCGCGCTGGCCATCGCCACCTGGTGGGTAGCACCGCCGTTTCCGCTCTATCTGCTGATTCATGTGGCCGCCATCTGGCTGATTCGCTCGCTGTATTTCTATTCAGGCGTGATGCCGGCGCTGATAGACATGGGGCTAAATGCATTGAGCATCTCGGCTGCCGTCTGGGCCATCACCCGATCGGGCAGCGTGTTCCTGGCGACCTGGTGTTTCTTCCTGGTACAGGCGCTGTTCGTGGCAATCCCGCCGACGATAAACGGAAAGGCAAAACCGGAGCTGAACACGGCGCTGGACAGTGAGAACTTCGAGCGCGCAAGACGCCAGGCCGATGCGGCGCTACGGCAGTTATTCACGCAATAAACCCACTGACTCATTACATAAACGAGAGGACATCATCATGAAAACCAAACTACTGGGCATTGCCCTTTTTGCACTGACGCTGGGAGTGGTCGTGTATTACCCACAACTCCTGGCCAAGAACATCGAAGTAAACCCACCGTTAAACCATCACATTACTTTGCACAGACCCAAGGTCGATGTAGTTTTCGTACTGGATACGACCGGCAGCATGAGCGGCCTGATCCAGACCGCGAAGGAAAAGATCTGGTCGATCGCCACGACCATGGCCTCGGCACAGCCGACGCCCGAAATCCGCATCGGCCTGGTCGCGTATCGTGACCGCGGCGACCGGTATGTAACGAAATTGGTCGATCTCTCCGCCGATCTCGATTCCGTCTACGCAAAATTGATGGATTTCCAGGCCGACGGCGGTGGCGACACGCCCGAGAGCGTCAACAAGGCGCTCTACGATGCCGTACACGACATGTCCTGGAGCCAGGGCGAGCAGGCTTACCAGGTCATTTTCCTGGTCGGCGACGCACCGCCGCATATGGACTATAACGAGGTGCGTTACCCGGCGATCGTCGCAGACGCGCTCGAAAAGGGCATCGTCATCAACACGATTCAGTGCGGTGGAATGTCAACGACGGTTGCACCCTGGACGCAGATCGCGAGCCTGGGACACGGCAAGTTCTTCCAGGTCAACCAGGCCGGTGGAGCGGTGGCTTTCACCACGCCGTACGACGACAAGATCGC
>JAZFYI010000136.1:0-6353 GCA_036443455.1 Gammaproteobacteria bacterium | reverse complement strand
GCCACAAGCTGCTGCGCGAAGTCGGTGCCTGCGGCGATGCGCTCGCCAAGTTTCGCATCAACCCCGGCAACGTGGGCCGCGGCAAAAAGCGCGACCCCCAGTTCACCGAGATGATCGAAGTCGCCTGTGAGAAAAACAAGGCGGTGCGCATCGGCGTCAACTGGGGCAGCCTGGACCAGGATCTGCTGACCTCGCTGATGGATGAAAACTCAGCCCGCCGCGAGCCGCTGGATGCGCGCCAGGTCGTGCTGGAAGCCATGCAGCAATCCGCCCTGCGAAGCGCCAGCCGTGCCGAGGAAATCGGCCTGGGGCACGAGCAGATTATTCTCTCTTGCAAGATGTCCGGCGTGCAGGACCTGATCGCGGTTTACCAGGACCTGGCGGGGCGCTGCGACTACCCGTTGCACCTGGGCCTGACCGAGGCAGGCATGGGCAGCAAGGGCATCGTAGCCTCGACCGCCGCGCTGGGCGTGCTGTTGCAACAAGGCATCGGCGACACCATACGCATTTCGCTGACACCGGAACCGGGCGCTTCGCGCGCACGGGAAGTCCAGGTCGCACAGGAAATACTGCAAAGCATGGGCCTGCGCGCGTTCTCGCCGGTGGTCATCGCCTGCCCGGGGTGCGGACGCACGACCAGCACGGTTTTCCAGAAACTCGCCCAGGAAATCCAGGCCGATATCCGGCAGCGCATGCCCGAATGGCGGGAACGTTACCCCGGCGTAGAAAACATGAGCGTCGCGGTGATGGGTTGCGTCGTCAACGGCCCGGGTGAAAGCAAACACGCCAACATCGGCATCAGCCTGCCGGGCAGCGGTGAAAAACCGGTGGCGCCGGTATACGAAGACGGCAAGAAAACGGTCACGCTAAAGGGTGATAATATCGCCGGGGAATTCAAGGGACTGGTAGCCGACTATATTCGCAGTCACTACTCGGAAAAACATGGGCAATGAGTTGCAAGACAGGCGCTGCAAGCCCTGTGAAGGCGGGGTGGAACCGCTGTCGCATGCGGCCGCGAGTGCGTTGATCGAGCAACTTGAAGATGGCTGGGCATTGTCGGCCGATGGCAAGGAAATCCACCGCGATTTTTCCTTTGGCGGCTTTTACCGGACCATGAGCTTCGCCAATGCCGTGGCCTGGATCGCCAATGCTGAAAACCATCACCCGGATCTCGAGCTTGGCTATGGCCATTGCCTGGTGCGCTACACGACCCACGCGATCGACGGTCTTTCTGAGAATGATTTTATCTGCGCGGCAAAAATAGACGCACTAGGAGCCTGTCGGGCTTAGGTTTTCGTAGCGAGGCGTGTGGGGAATCGAGGTCATTTTTTCGATCGTTTGAGGCGAATAGTGGTTCGTGTAACGAAAAGGATCGGAAAAATGGTCCGATTACCCGCCGCCGCAGTAGAATATCCTAAGCCCGACAGGCTCCTTGGCGGACAAGAAACGTCCTGATCAGATACCGAGCTTGTTCAGAATATCGGCGATCCGGCCGAGCACCATCGTCAGCGCGGGATGACTGGTTTCGAAACGATCGATATTCCCGCTAACCGTCTCGGCCAGGTTGGCCGGCGTTTCACTCGCGCCTGCGGACAATAATTGACCGATGCTGGCATGCAAGTCCGCCAGCTGAGCCCTGGCATCGTCATCCAGGCTGCTCCCCTCGGCCAACTCCTGCTGCAGCTCATCGAGTAATTTTTCCAGTTCCGCTTGCGGCATAATTCCTGCTCCCTCTACCCATCCTGCCCGCTTTCAGCCAGCTTTTGCAAGGCGTCCCCGGTTAGCCGGTAGGGAACGAATCCATCCACCCGCCGTGCACCGATGGAATGATAAAAACCAATGGCGGGTTCGTTCCAGTCGAGCACCATCCAGTCTAACCGCCCGCAATTTCCTGCGATGGTTTTTTTCGCCAGCTCGCGCAACAGGCCGATGCCGATCCCGCGACCGCGAAACCTCTTTCGTACAAACAGGTCTTCAAGGAAGATCCCGGGCTGGCCGAGAAAGGTCGAGTAATTGTGGAAATACAAAGCGAAGCCAGCCGCATCCATGGTGCCGCCATCCGTTACCGCCTCGGCGATCAGCACTTCGGCAAAAACCGGCTCGGCAAACAGGCTGGCCACCAGCTTTTCCTCGGTGGCGCTCACCTGGTCGCCCAGTTTCTCGTAATCGGCCAGTTCCCTGATAAGAGTGAGAATCAGCGAAGCATCCTTCCGCTCGGCCGCGCGTATCCGGTAACGACCCGCGCTCATCGCATCTCCTCGCCCGATCCGCGCCCGGAATGTGCCGGCCTGGTGAGCAACTCCGGCAGATCCCCGCTCATTCCCATCGCTCGCCTGACGAAGGCCTTGCGGGCCGGTGGCAGGGCGTTGACCAGGCTCAACCCCAGGCCGCGAATCCGCGTTAGCGATGGCAGATCGTTGCCAAACAGCCGCTTGATACCATCCATCGCCGCCAGCATGACCAGGTTGTCGCCCTTTCGCCAGCGCTCATAGCGTCGCAAAACCGTACGATCCCCGGGATCTTCTCCGGCCTGCAAGGCCTTGACCAAGGTTTCGTGCAACGCCGCCGCATCGAGGAATCCCAGGTTGACGCCCTGACCGGCCAGCGGATGGATCGCATGTGCCGCGTCGCCGATCAATACCAGCCTCTGCCGGCAATACTCCCGTGCATGGAGCAAACGCAGCGGGAACGCGGCCCGCTGACCGCAGGCCAGCATCCGGCCCAAAGTCCCATCGCTGGCGGTCTCGAGTTCGGCCAGAAATTCCGCGTCGTTCAACCCGAGCAAGCGATCGGCGCCTTCGACCGTATTCGACCAGACCACGGAACTGCGCCCATCGGCCAGCGGCAACAAGGCCAGCGGGCCGGATGGCAAAAATCGTTGCCAGGCCGTTTCCCGATGCGCGAGCTGGCTTTGCACGTGGGTAACGAGCGCCTTTTGCTGGTACGACCAGCCGGTGGTTTCGATTTCCGCCATTGCGCGGATCGGCGATGAGGCGCCATCGGCCGCCACCACCAATGTGCAATCCATCACTTCCCCGTCGGCCAACGACAATCGGGCTGTCTCATCGCCGAGTTGCAGATCGCTGACCCGGCAGTCGGGCCGCACACTGACCCGCTCCATGCCAGCCAGCGACTGCCACAAGGCGTGGCGAATCAACTGGTTCTCGACGATGTGGCCGAGCGCGGCCGCGCCCACTTCGGCGGCGGAAAAATGCACCGAACCGGGGAAACCCGGCTTCGAGCCGGCATCCCAGACTTGCATCTCGCGATACGGTGAAACGCGCTTCGCGGCGATCTCCCGCCAGGCCCCGGTGGCTTCCAGTACGCGCTGCGAAGTGGTGGCAAGTGCGACTACGCGAAGATCATAGTCATCCTTTAGCACCGGCGGATCACCGGCTTCGAGCAACACCACGGTGCCAGGGTAGCGCCGATCGCGGCCGAGCAGCGCCGCGAGCGCGCAACCGACCATGCCACCGCCAACAATGCAGATCGTCGGCGTATTCATTGCAACGGCACACCCCGCGCCAACCTGGGCAGATCGCCGCCGCGGCCCATGGTATGCCTCGCCAACAGGCTTTTAGCACCGGGCAGCAAGTCAAACATGAGCAGCGCGAGGTTGCGTACGACCCGGACAGAGGCCAGCGGGTTACCGAACACCCGGACCAGCGCATCGGTGAAACTCATGACCCTGGCCTGGTCACCCGCGCGCCAGCGGCGATATTTTTCCAGCGCCTGTGGGTCGCCGGGGTCGTTCGCACCCGCGATCACCTCGGCCAGGCCCGCGACATCCCGCAAGCTCAGATTGAAACCCTGCCCGGCGATCGGGTGCAGACCATGGGCCGCATTGCCGATTATCGCTACCCGGTGCCGGGTCTGCTGTTTGGCTTTGCTCATGCTCAGCGGGTAGGACACACGCTTGCCGATTTTCTGCCAGTGGCCGAGACGATAGCCAAACAGTTCCTGCAGGCGATCGAGAATCTGCCGGTCGCTTAGTTGCAGGATTTCCTCGGCCTGCTCGCTCGGCACGGTCCATACCAGCGCGCTGCGGCCTTCGGTCATCGGCAACACCGCCATCGGCCCATGCGCGGTAAACCGCTCGTAGGCGACATTTCGATGCGGCTTTTCCGTCGTCACGTTACTGATGATCGCGGTCTGGCCATAGTCCCAGACCGTGGCATCGATACCGAGTATTTTTCTGACCACCGACTGTGCGCCATCGGCGGCGGCAACCAGCCGCCCGTGCAGTTCGACCGTATTGCCGTCTTCGTCGGTGAGCCCAACCTGGACCGAATCACCCTGGTCAAGCAGCGACTCGAGACGCGCCGGACAAAACATCCGGATGTTGTCAAAAGACTCGAGCGCCGCCCACAACGACCGGCCGATTGCGCGATTGGGGACCACGTATCCCAAGGCCGGGACCTTTTCTTCCACGGCGCTGATGCGGCCGATACCAAAATGACCGCGATCGGAAATGTGTATATCGCTAATGGCGGTCGCGTCCTGCTCCATGCCCGCCCAGACACCGATGGTCTCGAGTATCTGCTGCGAGCCATTCGCTATGGCGGTCGAGCGATCGTCATAACTGGGTTGGGAAACACCGCGTTGCCGCGGATCGAATGCCTCGATCACTGCGATCTGCAATGGCAACGGCGCCAGCGCGACCGCCAGCGATGCGCCGACCATGCCACCGCCGACAATGATGACATCGAATTCCGTGTGTTCCGTTCGCATGGCCCGCGCTCAGGTCCCGCCGCTCATCAAGGCTTCGATGTCGGCAATTTCCCTGGGCACATCGCGGCTCAGGACTTCGCAACCATTTTTGGTTATCAGAACGTCGTCTTCGATACGCACGCCGATCCCCCACCACTTCCTGGCGACACCCCTGGTCCCCGGTGAAATATAAATTCCCGGTTCCACGGTCATGACCATACCGGCCTCCAGATGACGCCATTCTTCGCCCACACGATAATCGCCAACATCGTGAACATCCATGCCCAGCCAGTGCCCGGTACGATGCATAAAAAATTTCTTGTAGGCAGCGGATTTGATCAACGAGGGCACACGCCCCTTCAACAGGCCCAGCTTCACCAGGCCGCGGGTGATGGTTTTGACAGCCGCGTCATGCGGCTCGTTCCAGTGACTATCCGGCGAGACTTTTTCGATCGCGGCCTTTTGCGCATCGAGGACTACCTGGTAGATCGCCTTTTGCTCGTTCGAAAACCGGCCGTTGACCGGGATGCTGCGAGTAACATCCGATGCATAACCGCGATATTCGCAGCCGGCGTCCACCAGCAGCATTTCCCCGTCCTCCATGCGACGGTTGTTCTGCACATAATGAAGAATACAGCTGTTTGGCCCGGATCCGACTATGGGCTGGTAGGCCGTATCGCAGCCGTTTCGCTTGAACTCGTGGAGCAGTTCTGCCTCGAGTTCGTATTCCATGATCCCGGGCCTGCACGCCGCCATCAGTTTTTTGTGCGCGGCGGCGGCGATGCGCGCGGCCTTGCGCATTGCGCCGATTTCGCCGCGGCTTTTATAAAGGCGCATATCGTGCAACAGATGATCGAGGGCGACGAATTCCCGCGGTATCAGCCCATCGCTTTGCCCGCGATTGCGCAGACCGTCAAACCAGCCCATAACCTGCGTGTCAAAATCCGGGTGTGCGCCCATCGTGTAATAAACACGCTCGCAGTGCTCCATCAGACCGGGAAGGATCTCATCGATATCCGATATTGGAAACGCGTCATCGGCGCCGTGGTCGGCCTGCGCGCCATCGGGGCCCGCTCTTGGCCCGTCCCAGGTCTCCCGCGATGGATCCCGCTCACGGCAAAACAGGATGTACTCGGCATGCGCGCGCCCGGGCATCAGTACCGCAACCGCGTCCGGCTCGTCAAAGCCGGTCAGGTAAATGAAATCGCTATCCTGGCGAAATGGATAAGTGGTGTCGCGGTTGCGAATTTTCTCCGGCGCGGCCGGCAGGATCGCGATCCCGCCGCTGCCGATCATTCGCATCAACTGGCGGCGGCGGCGTGCAAATTCAGTTGGCGTCATTCCATGGAACCTTTCACCTGTCTCTAGGAGCCTGTCGGACTTAGGATTGTTCTACTGCGGCGGCGGGTAATCGGCCCATTTTTTCGATCCTTTTCGTTAAATAGAACCACTATTCGCCTCAAACGATCGAAAAAATGACCTCGATTCCCCACCGCCTCGCTACGAACCCCTAAGGCCGACAGGCTCCTAGTGCGTCAAGGGCCGTTCATCCACGCGGCCACGCAGACCGGCGAGCTCTTCGTAGATGAGTTGAACGCTTACCCGAAGATACTCGAGTACTTCGGTGAATGCAGCCTCCTCTT
>JAZFYI010000135.1:0-8623 GCA_036443455.1 Gammaproteobacteria bacterium | reverse complement strand
CCGGTGATCATGTTCTTGACGTAATCGGCATGGCCCGGGCAATCGACGTGAGCGTAGTGGCGATTGGCGCTCTCATACTCCACGTGCGCCGTCGCGATCGTGATCCCGCGCGCCTTCTCTTCCGGTGCATTGTCAATCTGGTCATACGCACGATACTCACCGCCGTGCTTCTCAGCCATCAGCTTGGTCAGTGCCGCCGTCAGCGTCGTCTTGCCATGATCCACATGGCCAATCGTCCCTACGTTGACATGCGGCTTCGTACGTTGAAATTTTTCCTTGGACACGATGCACCTCTTGTTTGTCTAATGTGTCTGAGTTTTTCTCTTTAAAACCGTCTTGCTCAGGACGCTTTTTTAATGACATCGTCCGCAACGCTGTGCGGCACCTGGGCGTACTTGGCGAACTCCATCGTGTAAGTCGCGCGGCCTTGTGACATCGAGCGCAGCGAAGTCGCGTAGCCGAACATCTCGGCCAGCGGCACTTCGGCACGGATCAGCTTGCCGGCGGGACTGTCTTCCATGCCCGATGGCAGGCCGCGGCGGCGATTGAGATCGCCCATTACGTCGCCCATGTAGTCCTCCGGCGAGACCACTTCCACCGCCATGATCGGCTCGAGCAACACCGGGTCAGCCTTGACCGCGCCATCCCTGAACGCCATCGAACCGGCGATCTTGAACGCCATCTCGCTCGAGTCGACGTCATGGTACGAGCCGTCATAAAGGGTCACTTTGCAATCGACGACCGGATAGCCGGCGATTACGCCATTGCACATTTGCTCCTGGATGCCCTTGTTCACTGCATTGATGTATTCCCGCGGCACCGAACCGCCGACGATGGCGTTCTCAAATTCATAACCGGAACCGGGTTCGACCGGCTCGATCCGGATATACACGTGCCCATACTGGCCGCGACCGCCGGACTGGCGAATAAACTTGCCTTGCTGCTCGACCGTCGAGCGAATGGTTTCGCGATAGGCCACCTGGGGCTTGCCAACATTGGATTCCACGTTGAATTCGCGGCGCATGCGGTCGACGATGATGTCGAGGTGCAGTTCGCCCATGCCCGAGATGATGGTCTGACCCGATTCCTCGTCGGTATGCACGCGGAACGACGGGTCTTCCTTGGCCAGTTTGCTCAGCGCCATGCCCATGCGTTCCTGATCGGCCTTGGTTTTCGGTTCGACCGCGACGGCGATGACCGGCTCCGGGAATTCCATGCGTTCGAGCGTGATGATGTGCTTTGGGTCGGACAGCGTGTCGCCGGTGTTGACATCCTTCAGGCCGACCGCGGCGGCGATATCGCCAGCGAATACTTCCTTGATTTCGGTACGATCGTTGGCGTGCATCTGCAAAATCCGGCCGATGCGCTCTTTGCGGCTCCTGACCGGGTTATAAACCGTGTCGCCCGACTTGAGCACACCCGAATAAACGCGGAAAAAAGCCAGCGAACCCACGAACGGGTCGGTGGCGATCTTGAACGCCAGCGCCGCAAACGGCTGATCGTCGGCCGCCGGGCGAGCTTCCTTCTCACCGTTCTCCAATTCGCCCTGGATGGCCGCCACGTCGATCGGCGATGGCAGCAACTCGATAACCATGTCCAGCACCGCCTGTACGCCCTTGTTTTTGAACGCGGAACCACAGACGGTCGGTACGATTTCGTTATTGATGGTGCGCATCCGCAGGCCACGAACAATTTCTTCCCGGCTCAGGTCGCCCTCTTCAAGATACTTCTCGAGCAAGTCCTCGTCGGCCTCGGCCGCAGCCTCGACCATGATCTCGCGACGTTCTTCGGCAGTCTTCAGCAGATCTTCGGGAATGTCACGGGCCTCATAACTGGTGCCCTGGGTAGAATCATCCCAGTAGATCGCCTTCATCTGCAGCAAGTCGATGACGCCTTCGAAATTTTCCTCGGCGCCGATCGGGATCTGCAAGGCAACCGGGTTGCCGCCAAGACGCTCCCTGATCTGATCGAGAACCCGGAAAAAGTCGGCGCCGGCACGATCCATCTTGTTGATAAAAGCCATGCGCGGCACGCCATACTTGTTGGCCTGACGCCAAACCGTTTCCGACTGGGGTTCGACCCCGCCGACCGAACAGAACACCGCGACGGCGCTGTCCAGCACCCGCAGCGAACGCTCGACCTCGATCGTGAAATCAACGTGTCCGGGTGTGTCGATAATATTGATCCGGTGCTCGGGGAACTGCTTGCTCATCCCGGACCAGAAACAGGTCGTCGCAGCCGAGGTTATGGTGATGCCCCGTTCCTGCTCCTGTTCCATCCAGTCCATCACAGCAGCGCCATCGTGCACTTCACCGATCTTGTGGGACACACCGGTATAAAACAGAATACGCTCTGTTGTCGTCGTCTTGCCCGCGTCAATATGGGCCATGATGCCGATATTGCGGTAGCGATCGATGGGCGTGGTCCGTGGCACTATCTGTTCCTCTGCGAGCTAAACGCTGGTTTACCAGCGGAAATGGGCGAAAGCCTTGTTGGCTTCTGCCATACGATGCGTGTCTTCGCGTTTTTTGGCGGCCGCGCCACGATTGTCTGCCGCGTCCATCAGTTCATTGGCCAGGCGATGCGCCATCGACTTTTCGCTGCGTTTGCGTGCGGCATCGATAATCCAGCGCATGGCCAGGGTCTGGCGGCGGACCAGCCGCACTTCGACCGGGACCTGGTAGGTGGCGCCACCGACACGGCGGGACTTCACCTCGACCTGGGGTTTGACGTTTTCCAGCGCCTGCTCCAGCAATTCGATGGCTTGCTCATCGGTCGATGATTTTTTCTCGGCTATGCGGTCAAGCGCGCCATAGATCACTTTCTCGGCCACTGACTTCTTGCCGTCGTTCATGACCATATTCATGAACTTCGCAAGCAGTTCACTGCCGTGCTTGGGATCCGGGAGAATGACACGTTTTGGGGCGGATACTCGTCTGGACATTGATCGATACTCTTTATTTGTTGGTGCTGACTGCTTTCTTGCCGCGGTCAGGACTTGGGTTTCTTGGCGCCGTACTTGGAGCGGCCCCTGCGCCGGTCGGATACACCGGCGCAATCCAGGGTTCCCCGGATCGTGTGGTAACGGACACCCGGCAAATCCTTGACCCGGCCACCGCGAATCAGGACCACCGAGTGCTCCTGCAGGTTATGCCCTTCGCCACCGATGTAACTGGTCACTTCAAAACCATTGGTCAGGCGCACCCGGGCCACTTTCCGCAGGGCCGAGTTCGGCTTCTTCGGCGTTGTCGTGTAGACACGCGTACACACGCCACGCTTTTGCGGGCTGGCTTCGAGCGCCGGAACCGTGCTTTTCGCAACCCGCCTTTTGCGTGCTTTGCGGACCAATTGATTTACTGTCGCCATGCTCTTTCTCTTTATTTGACGCGCCTTCAGGCACACCTGTGAAACGTTCCCCGCTGCTTTCTCAAAGCGAAAATCCCAACGCGGAGAAAAAGCGAGCCGCCTAAATCGGCGGCTCGTGAAATCCCTTAAACAAGCGCACAGACCGGCCCCAGCCGACCTGCGTGGTAAGAGCGGGAATTTTATGAACCGGCCCCTCGGGTGTCAAGCAAAGTCGGGCGAAAACCCCCGATTTTCCACGCCCGCGGAGCCGGCTTATTGTTCGTGTCTCCGGGGTTCGTGTCTCCGGGCCGGCCTCAGGCCTGCTCGTCCGCCGCCCCTTTGGCCTCCTCGATAAGTACCGGCGCAGCCGTTTCCACGACCTCCACCTGGACCTCCGCCTTGACCACTTCCTCGACGGCGACCGGCGCCTCCGCCGTGACGGCTTCCGCCTCGGTCTCTTCGGCAGCGGGGATCTGGATTAACTGATCCGCCAACGCCTCAGCCTTCGAACGGCGCCGGTTGCTGTGATACGACATGCCAGTACCGGCGGGTATCAGGCGCCCGACGATCACGTTCTCCTTCAACCCCCGGAGATCGTCGCGCAAACCGCGGACGGCCGCCTCGGTCAGAACCCGGGTCGTTTCCTGGAAAGAGGCCGCCGAAATGAACGATTCGGTGGCCAGCGAGGCCTTGGTGATGCCCAGCAGCACCGGCGTGAGCTCGGCCTGCTTCTTGTTCATGCGTTCCATTTCCTGGTTCAGCTCGATCAGCCTGGCACGATCCAGTTGTTCGCCTTTCAGCAGGCGGGTATCGCCCGGATCCTTGATTTCAATCTTGCGCAGCATCTGGCGAATGATCACCTCGATATGCTTGTCGTTGATCTTGACGCCCTGCAACCGATATACGTCCTGGATTTCACGGACCAGGTAGTCAGCCAGCGGCTCGACTCCCTGCAAACGCAGAATGTCATGCGGATTGGGCTCGCCATCTGCAATTTCTTCGCCGCGCTCGACCTGCTCGCCTTCGAACACGTTCAGGTGCCGCCATTTCGGGATCAACTCCTCGTGCGACTCGCCGTTCTCATCGGTGATCACGAGGCGGCGCTTGCCCTTGGTTTCCTTGCCAAAACTAACCGTGCCGGTATGTTCGGCCAGGATCGACGCTTCCTTGGGCTTGCGGGCCTCGAAAAGATCGGCCACGCGTGGCAGACCACCGGTAATGTCACGGGTCTTCGAGGTTTCCTGCGGGATCCGCGCAAGCACATCGCCGATAGACACCTTGGCGCCGTCTTCTTTGTTGACCAGCGCCCCGGCCGGCAACGCGTACACGGCGGGAATATCGGTATTGGCAAAGCAGACCGGCTTGGCGTCCTTACCCTTTTTGTCCATCAGCGTGACGGTCGGTCGCAGATCTCGGCCGACAGCGGTGCGCTGCTTGGCATCCAGGACTTCGATGCTGGTCAGGCCGGTAAATTCATCGACCTGGCGGCTGACGGCCACGCCATCTTCGAAGTCTTCAAAGCGGATGTAACCGTTCACTTCGGTGACTACCGGGTGGGTGTGCGGATCCCAGGTCGCAACCATCTGGCCTGGCTCGACCGATGCCCCGTCGCGGATCGAAATCATCGCGCCGTAGGGGATCTTGTATCGTTCGCGCTCGCGACCGTACTCGTCCATGACGCCAAGCTCGCCTGAACGCGATACCGCGACCAGGTGCCCCTTGGCATGCTGCACAGTCTTGATGTGACGCAGGTGCGCCGTGCCCTTGCTCTTGATCTCAACGCTATTGACCGCCGCCGCACGTGACGCGGCGCCACCGATATGGAAGGTGCGCATCGTTAGCTGGGTACCGGGTTCACCGATCGACTGCGCGGCGATCACACCGACGGCTTCGCCGATGTTGATCTGATCGCCACGACCAAGATCGCGTCCATAACAGCTCGCGCAGACCCCGTACAGGGTTTCACACGCAATCGGCGAGCGTACCATCACGGAGTCGATCTGGTTTTCTTCCAGCCTGTCCACCCATTGCTCATCCAGCAGCGTACCGGCCGGCGCGACCACCTCTTTTTTGCTTCCCGGTTTGACCACGTCCTCGACCAGGACCCTGCCCAGCACTCTTTCGCTGAGCGGTTCGACCACATCGCCGCCTTCGACCAACGGAGTCATTATCAGACCGGCCGTGGTGCCACAATCTTCCTCGGTGACGACCAGGTCCTGCGCAACATCGACCAGGCGCCGCGTCAGGTAACCCGAGTTCGCGGTTTTCAGCGCGGTGTCGGCCAGACCCTTGCGTGCGCCGTGAGTCGAGATAAAGTATTGCAGGACATCCAGGCCTTCCCGGAAATTCGCAGTAATCGGCGCCTCGATAATCGATCCATCGGGTTTGGCCATCAACCCACGCATGCCGGCAAGCTGCCGGATCTGCGCCGCCGATCCGCGAGCGCCCGAATCGGCCATCATGTATATCGAGTTAAAGGAATCCTGGTGGACCTTCTCGCCTTTGGCGTCGACCGCCACTTCGCTGCCCAACTCATTCATCATCGCGTTGGCCACCTGGTCATTGGTGCGCGACCAGATATCCACGACCTTGTTATAGCGCTCACCATCGGTCAGCAAGCCAGAGGAGTACTGATCCTGGATTTCCTTGACCTCGGCTTCGGCCGCCGCCAGGATCTCGGCCTTTTCATCCGGCACAACCATGTCGTTCGCGCAGATGGATACGCCGGCACGCGTCGCATAGTGAAATCCGGTGTACATCAGGCGATCGGCAAAAACGACCGTCTCTTTCAGACCGACATCGCGATAGCAAGCGTTGATGACCCGCGAAATCGCTTTTTTGTCCATGGTCTGGTTGACGAAATCGAATGACAGCCCCTCGGGCAATATGTCACTGAGCAGGGCGCGCCCCACGGTCGTGTCGTAGACCTTTCTGGTTACGATTTTCTCCCCTTGCTCATCGAAGCTCGTTTCCTTTATCCGGACCTTGACTTTGGCCTGCAGCTCGACATGCCTGTTCTCGTAGGCGCGATGAACTTCGGCGACATCGGCAAACATACTGCCTTCACCGCGCGCGTTAATGCGCTCCCGCGACATGTAATAAAGACCGAGCACGACATCCTGGGACGGCACAATAATCGGGTCGCCGTTGGCCGGCGAAAGAATATTGTTCGATGCCATCATCAGCGCGCGCGCTTCGAGTTGCGCCTCGATCGACAACGGCACATGAACCGCCATCTGGTCGCCATCGAAGTCGGCATTGAATGCCGTACAGACCAGCGGGTGAAGCTGGATCGCCTTGCCTTCGATCAGCACCGGCTCGAACGCCTGGATACCCAGGCGATGCAGCGTCGGCGCTCGATTGAGCATGACCGGGTGCTCGCGAATCACCTCTTCGAGGATGTCCCAGACTTCCGGGCCTTCGCGTTCGACCAGGCGTTTCGCGGATTTGATCGTCGCCGCGTCGCCGCGCAGCTGTAACTTACTGAAAATAAAGGGTTTAAATAGCTCAAGCGCCATTTTCTTTGGCAGACCGCACTGGTGCAGTTTTAGCGTGGGACCGACCACGATGACCGAACGGCCAGAGTAGTCCACCCGTTTGCCGAGCAGGTTCTGACGAAACCGCCCCTGCTTGCCCTTGATCATGTCGGCCAGCGATTTCAGCGGGCGCTTGTTGGTGCCGGTGATCGCACGACCACGCCTGCCGTTGTCGAGCAGCGCATCGACCGATTCCTGCAACATGCGTTTTTCGTTGCGCACGATGATATCCGGCGCGTTCAACTCCAACAGCCGGCGCAGGCGGTTGTTGCGGTTAATGACGCGGCGGTAAAGATCGTTCAGATCGGAAGTCGCAAAACGGCCCCCATCGAGCGGCACCAGCGGCCGCAGGTCCGGTGGCAACACCGGCAGGACGGTCAGCACCATCCACTTCGGGTGGTTGCCCGAGGAGATAAAAGATTCCAGCAGCTTCAGTCTCTTGGACAGCCTCTTGAGCTTGGTCTCCGAACCCGTGGCGCCCATGTCCTCGCGGACTTTCACGACTTCAGCGTTGAGGTCCAGGCTGCCCAGCAGTTCGTAAACCGCCTCCGCGCCCATCCTGGCGTCAAAATCATCGCCATGTTGCTCGATGGTTTCCAGGTAGGCCTCATCCGACAGCAGTTGCCCGCGCTCCAGCGGCGTCATGCCGGGATCGATAACGACGAAGGCCTCGAAATAGAGGATGCGTTCGATTTCGCGCAGCGTCATATCCAGCATCAGGCCGATACGCGATGGCAATGATTTCAAAAACCAGATGTGCGCGACCGGGCTGGCCAGTTCGATGTGACCCATACGCTCGCGGCGTACCTTGGACTGGACGACCTCGACACCGCATTTCTCGCAGACCACGCCACGATGCTTGAGGCGCTTGTACTTGCCGCAAAGACATTCGTAATCCTTGGTCGGGCCAAAAATCTTGGCGCAGAACAAGCCATCGCGTTCCGGCTTGAAGGTCCTGTAATTGATGGTCTCGGGTTTTTTGACTTCACCCCAGGACCAGGAACGAATCATTTCCGGCGATGCCAGCCCGATGCGAATCGCATCGAAATCGTCGTTCGGAGTCAGCTGCTTTGCGAATTTCAGTAAATCTCTCATTGGCTCAATCCTGCTCAAGTTCAATGTTGATGCCCAGCGAACGAATTTCCTTCACCAGCACGTTGAAGGACTCGGGCATGCCCGCATCCATCATGTGCGTGCCATCAACAATGTTTTTGTACATACGCGTGCGACCCTGCACGTCATCCGACTTGACCGTCAGCATTTCCTGCAGCGTGTAGGCGGCGCCATAGGCTTCCAGCGCCCAGACCTCCATCTCGCCGAAGCGCTGGCCACCGAACTGGGCCTTGCCTCCCAGCGGCTGCTGGGTGACCAGGCTATACGGTCCGGTTGAGCGCGCATGCATCTTGTCGTCAACGAGGTGGTTGAGCTTGAGCATGTACATATATCCCACGGTAACGGGGCGGTCGAAGCGCTCTCCGGTACGCCCATCGTAAAGAATGCTCTGGCCATCGGTGTCCAGACCGGCGAGCTCAAGCATGTTCTTGATCTCGCTCTCGGACGCGCCATCGAATACCGGCGTCGCCATCGGCACGCCGTCGCGCAAATTACCCGCCAGCTCAAACAACTCGGCATCGCTGAAGGACTTGAGGTTCTCCTGCCTGCCACCGGTCGTGTTGTAAATCTCGTGCAGGTATTTGCGTAGCTCGGCTATCGGCCGCTGCTGATCCAGCAACGCAGCAATT
>JAZFYI010000134.1:0-4315 GCA_036443455.1 Gammaproteobacteria bacterium | reverse complement strand
CAGGTTTCGATATCCGCTGAGCAACTGGAGCTCAGCGATGGCAACACGCGGTATAGCTTGCTGGGGCGGCTGAATCAGCGCGTGCTTGGCGGGCCTGTATACAAGCTTGACCTGAATGCGGAGATTTACGCGACAAAAGGCAGCGCCCAAAATGTTGTCTATTACAATCCCCGTCGCGACAGCTCGGTCCTGGTTACGGCGATCAATGAATGGCGCACTTACCGACGTTATGGTTTTGCGTTCACCCAGCAGTTAAACATCGGCTTCGGTTATCACCAGCAAAAGTCTTTCGGCACCGGCTCGATCGGCTCCCTCCAGTACCTGGCCAACCTCGAGGTCAATGGAGGCCTGAGCCTGCAGTTCGGGGTGCAACGCACTCGCAATGTCTACGATGGCGAGCGGGAATACGCGACATTTTTCACGCTGGCCGTGGGAGGATCGTTCTGATGCTCCGCATCGTATCAAGCGTCATATTAATCATCCTGTCGCTGGCGGCCTTGTCTGCGCACGCCGGGCAAAGTTTTATGGCCATTGCCTATCACGATGTACGCAGCGATGTCGCGGCGGATTATGATCCTGACCCGCT
Source organism: Gammaproteobacteria bacterium (assembly GCA_036443455.1). GTDB lineage: Bacteria > Pseudomonadota > Gammaproteobacteria > Steroidobacterales > MnTg04 > MnTg04. The sequence continues at coordinate 3,729 of JAZFYI010000134.1, read as the reverse complement.
TGCCGTCTCGACCCAAAACCTGGCTGCGCACTTCGCATGGCTACGGCATCACGGCTACACACCGGTCAGCATCGGCGACCTCATCGCCGCCGCTAATGGTAAGCGATCGTTGCCGGAAAAGGCGGTGTTGCTGACTTTCGACGATGGTTTGAAAAGTGTCTATACCGACGTATTCCCGTTGCTGAAGATTTTCAAATATCCGGCGGTGGTCAGCGTGGTTACCGACTGGATCGAGATGCCACCCGGCCAGACTGTCGATTATGGAGAGCGCCAACTTGCCAGAGATGACTTTATCAGCTGGGCCGAAGCGCGCGAGATGCGGGCGTCCGGGCTGGTCGAAATCGCCTCGCACAGCGCCAACCTGCACAACGGCATCGTTGCCAACCCGCAAGCCAACTCGATGCCGGCGGCGGTTTCCCGGGCTTATCTCGATGGCCGCTATGAATCATATGAAGCCTTTCGTGCGCGGATCGCTTTCGACCTTGCGCGCAGTGTCGAGGCAATTCGGACTGCTGTCGGCTCAGCCCCGCGAGTCATGGCCTGGCCATACGGGAAATACATGTCATCGAGCCTGGATCTGGCCGCCAGGCATGGCATGCCTGTCTCGCTGACTCTCGATACCGGGATCAATACACTGGCCGATCTTGTCAGGATTCGGCGCATTTTGATCCGCGAAAATCCGGGTATCTATGAGTTCTCCGCCGAGCTGTTGTTGCCGCAGGATAACTCGATCGTCAGGGCCGCGCAGGTCGATCTCGACTACGTCTATGACGCGGACCCGGTACAGCAGAAGTCCAATCTCGATGCATTGATCGAGCGTATCAAGGAACTGCAGATCAGCCATGTTTTTCTGCAGGCGTTTGCGGACCCCGATGCCGATGGCGCCGCCGACGCCTTGTATTTTCCGAATCGGCACTTGCCGGTTCGGGCTGACTTGTTCAGTCGCGTTGCCTGGCAACTCAAGACTCGTTCAGATGTGCGGGTTTTCGCGTGGTTGCCGCTGCTGGCGTTCCGCAGTAAAGATTTCGACCCTGCCTGGCAGGTTGTCGAACACTCGGCGAATGGTCGAAAGCCGGATCCGGATAGCGAGCCAAGGCTGTCTCCGTTTCATCCAGAGGCCCGTCGAGTGATCCGCGAGATTTACCAGGACCTGGCGACCTACGCAGATTTCGACGGTATTTTGTTTCACGATGACGGCCGCCTTAACGAAAACGAGGACGCCAGTGTTGCCGCGATGGCAACATATCATCGTGAATTCGGTGATGATTTTGATATTTCACTGGTGCACGACAATCCGGAGCTCGGCAAGAGATGGTCAAGATTCAAGACCCGGACGCTGATCGATTTTGGCAACGAGCTGATCTGGATTTTGCGGCAACAGCAGCCTGAGCTAAAGACCGCCCGCAACCTGTTCGCTCCTGCCGCCCTCGACGAATCAAGCGAAACGTGGCTGGCACAATCCCTGGATTTGTTTCTTGAAAGTTACGACTATGTGGCACTGATGGCGATGCCATATCTTGAAAATGACGATGATCCGGATCGCTATCTTGAGCGTTTGGCCGAAGCGGTCGCGCAGCACGATGGCGGGCTGGAGCGCACGATTTTCGAGCTGCAGGCTATCGACTGGCGCACCGGAACCGAAATTCCGGCAACGATACTGTACCGGCAGATGCGCCGGCTGCAGGCGGCGGGGGTGAAACATCTCGCCTATTATCCCGATGACTTCGTCGCCGGCAGGCCGGCTCTGGACCAGCTTCGGCAGGGCATTTCACTGGCGGACTATCCGTTCCGCCACAGGTAAATCTTATGAACGCCTTATTCAGTTTCACTTTTTACTACCCGCTGTTGATGGCGTACATGTGGATCATCGGCGCGCTTTTTTATTACTACCATCGTGAGCGCGTGGACAGTCGCGTCCCCAGTGATCCGCCGGAACTGCCGGACTATCCCGGAATTTCCTTTCTTATTCCCTGTCACAACGAATCGGAAAGCGTGATCGACACGATCGAATCGGTAATCGTGCAGCAATACCCTGTATTCGAAATCATCGCGATCAATGACGCCAGCGATGACGATACCGGCCAGATACTCGACGAGCTGGCAACGAAGCACGAACGGCTCAGGGTCATTCATTTCAATATCAACCAGGGCAAGGCGATGGGGCTGCGGATGGCCGCAATGGCCTCGCGTTATGAATTCCTGATTTGTCTCGATGGTGACGCCATTCTCGATCCATTCGCGTCGAAGTGGATCATGCGTCACTTTATCAATGGCCCGCGGGTAGGGGCGGTAACGGGAAATCCACGGGTGAGAAATCGCACGACCCTGCTGGGCAAGATCCAGGTTGGCGAGTTTTCCTCGATCATCGGTCTGATCAAGCGTGCGCAAAGAATTTATGGCCGGATTTTTACCGTGTCCGGTGTCGTTGCGGCATTTCGCAAGGAAGCTCTGCAAAAAGTCGGATTCTGGAACCTGAATACGGTAACCGAGGACATCGACATCAGTTGGCGGTTGCAGCTCGGCCACTGGGATATTCGTTATGAACCCAATGCGCTGTGCTGGATCCTGATGCCGGAAAAACTGTTGGGTCTGTGGCGTCAACGGCTGCGCTGGGCGCAGGGGGGTATTGAAGCCCTGATGCTGCATAAAAAGGCGCTGCGTCATTGGCGTAGCCGCCGAATGTGGCTGGTGATGACCGAGCTGGTAGTCAGTTCCTTCTGGGCATACGCGATGCTGGCGAGTTTTTCCTTATGGGGACTCGGCCAATTCGTCGATCTGCCCCCCGCCTTGCAAGCGCCCGGTATTATTCCCGGCTGGACCGGTGTGCTGCTGGGTTTCACCTGCCTCGTGCAATTCGGGGTCAGTCTGACTATCGATAGCCGCTATGAGCCGCGGCTCAGTCGCTATTATTACTGGATGGTCTGGTACCCACTGCTTTACTGGGTTCTGCAGGCGCTGGCGACTTGCGTGGCGGTGCCAAAGGCCTTGTCGTCCGGGCTCAAGACCAGGGGAACCTGGACCAGTCCGGATCGCGGCATCAGGGCCAGCAAGGCTTCTGGAAAATCATGAAACAAGACGCCTACATCGTATCGATCAAGCCAAAAGACCGGCGGGACCAGGCCAGGGATACCGTGCTGACCTTGTTGATGTGGGGAGTCTATATCTACCTTTGGATTCCGCTGATTACCCTCGGCGCGTGGTTGGCGGGTTTCGAAAGATTTTACGCAGTCATGATTAACTACGGCGGGTTCGAGGTCGTGATGGGGCTGCTCGATTGGTATGCATTGATGATCATTACGATTGCCGCCTGTATCGTGAGCTGGGCCGGGATAAATTATCGCCGTTTCCACGGCAGGGAACGCAGATACTCTGCGCCAGGAACCCAAACCCATAAAATCAGCGAGTTTTTTGGCGTACCGGAGACGGAAGTCAGCCGTATCCAAACATCCAGGCGGCTGGTGATCGATCTTGATGATCTTGGTCATATTTCGAAGGTAACGCACGGCGAGTATGACGGAGCTGAGGCGCAGAAAGATCCTTGACCAACTAATCCCCTTATAAGAGCCTGTCGGACTTAGGATTGTTCTAATGCGGCGCCGGCAGCTAGGAGTCTGCGCGGTAGAAATATTCCTACTCGGCAACTGCTCCTGCGTTGCTCTACCTCCTGCGTCCCTGCAGTCGTGCGAAAGCGCCACAGCGGTCCATTTTTCCGATCTTTTTCGTTGCGTA
>JAZFYI010000133.1:0-4317 GCA_036443455.1 Gammaproteobacteria bacterium | reverse complement strand
GCTGTCGCTGTCTTCGCCTCTGCGCGGGCCACGGCGGCGTGGCTTGATGAGGCCATAAAGAATCGTCTTGAAGCTGAAACGACGCCGGTCGTTCATTTCCCGCGCGGCGCCGGTTGCCGAAACGTCTGCGGCTACACCCAGGTTTTTTTCTCCCGTCAGCGTAGCCGGTCTGGTTTCTGCGTTGCTTTGCATAATCTATCCCTGTTCAGACTGGCCGATTGTATGTCTGCAACCCCTGAAAAGGCTGTGACTCAGGTCTCAATGAGCACCCAAAAAACCGGTATTTTCCGCTTATCGGAAGTCCACGACCGCTCATCGGGGCTCGCGGCTCCACGCGACGCCCATAGCCTTCGAATCGGCAAAAAAACCGGGTCAAAGGCCGAAAAAAAAATACTTAAAAAACAAACACTTACTTTTTTCGATTTAACCTAATTCTGCGCAGGAATCGTGGCTCGGGACAAGCGTCCCAAAGCGTTGGTGGGGAGCCGAAAATCCAGTGTGAACCAGTTCACGGAATGACAAGTGGGCTAATGGTTTGATGCATACACGGAAACACGAACCATTGGCGGGACTTTTTATGAACATGAAACGAAATCACGGATTTACGCTGGCCGAACTGCTTGTCACACTAGGAGTTTTTTCGATATTGGTTACGGTTGGCGTACCCAGCTTCAATCAGACGCTGCTCGATAATCGCCAGGTCAGTTCGTTGAATATCCTGGTCGGCAGCATGCAACTGGCACGCTCCGAAGCGATCGTACGTAACAGAAGAGTGACCGTGTGCGGCAGCGACGACGGCCAGACCTGCGGTGATGGCTGGAGCAACGGCTGGGTCATTTTTGTCGACAACGATGCTGATGGACAGGTCAACGGCCTGGAAGTGGTTCTGCGTTCGGTCAATGACCTTGCCAGCTTGGGAATCACGCCCAGCGGTATCACCAATTCCCTTAGATATCGTCCGAATGGCCGCATGATGACCGACAACATCCGTGCCAACACCGGACAATTCACCGTGTGCGATATTCGCGGTGCCGAACATGCCCGAACGATCGTGGTTGATTCCAGCGGCCGGCCTCGGGCATCCAAATACAACATCGACGGTTCCGCGCCTGTATGTTGAAAAACTCTGCAATGATGAAAGTGGCTGAATCGACCAGGCGTGGGATGGCCGGTGTCGGACTGATCGAGGTCCTGGTCACGCTGGTCGTTTTCTCGCTGGGGATGCTGTCTCTCGCCGCTTTGCAGGGCGTTGCCAAGAAAGCCAATTTCGACGCCCTGCAAAGAACCAATGCATCGCTGATGGCCTACGATCTGCTCGAGCGTATGAGGAGCAACAACCAGGCACTGACCAGTTATGTCAGCGCCAGTGACCTGGGAGGCGGAACGCTTGGTCCGCAGCCGGCTCTAGCCTGCAACAATATCAATGGGCCATGTAGCACGCAGCAGATTGCCGCCTTTGACCTTTGGGAATGGGAAAGAATCCTTGATGGCAACATGGAGACGCGCGCCAATGCCGCGACCGGCGGACTGGTTGCCGCGACCGCTTGTATCAACGGCCCGATATTGGGTGGATCGGGGGGGTACTCCGTGGTCATCGCATGGCGCGGTGTCACGGCAATGACCAACCCACCGGCCGATCCGTGTGGCGTGGGCCTGGGACGCTATGGCGACAACGACGAACTGCGCCGTGCGATCGTCGTGCCAACATTCATTGGGGTCTAGCAGGGATACAGGCCTGATGAATTGCCAAACCAGACAATCGGGTTTCTCGCTGATTGAACTGATGATTGCCATGTCGCTGGGTCTGTTGATCATGGTCGGGCTGGTCAATCTTTTCTTGCAGAGCAAACGCAGTTTTAACCAGAACGAAAACATTGCGCGCATGCAGGAAGATGCACGCTTTGCGCTCGATACGATCGTGACCGATCTCAGCATGGCCGGAATGCTGGCCGATTTGCTGACCCCGCAAGGCATGGGTTTTGATACGACGCTTGCGCTGGGTGTGGATTGTGGTCCTGGCGGCTTTCCCAACTGGGCGTTTTCGATGATCAATCTCGCGGGCGACTACGCCGCGATCGGATCGGTCGATAACGCGACCGATGGAAGCGCCGGCGCGGCACACTCATGCCTGGCGGCGGGCGATGTCAAGCCGGGGACGGACATCCTGACCATCAAGCGTGTCGCGGGCAGGGCCGAACCGGTCCCGGAGGTGGGCCGGGTTTATTTACGCACGAACGGGACTACCGGGTTGCTTTTTACCGAACCCGTGTCAGGCGCACCACCGGTCAATGTGCCGATTCCGTTTCAAGACTGGGAATATCTGCCGGTCATTTATTACGTCCAGAATTATGCGTTTGCACCCGGCGATGGCATCCCGACGCTGTGCCGTAAAATACTGTCGCCGGTGGGCGGCGCCAGCAGCATGACCACCGAATGCCTGGCGCGCGGCGTCGAGGATCTGCAGATGGAATTTGGTATAGACACCGACAATGACGGTTCAGCCAACGTTTACCTGGCCGCGCCGCTGGCCAGCCAGATTAGCCAGGTCGTATCCGCGAAGATTTTTTTATTGGTGCGCAGCGAGGACACCGATAATTCCTATGTCAATGACAAGGTCTATACCCTGAGCAATGCTGCGCCGTTTACGCCGAATGATAATTTTTATCGGCGGGCTTTCAGCACGACGGTTGGCATTCGCAACCTGAGGAACCTGAACAGGCTGGGGCTATGAGCAGTATGAATCAGACTATCGGTAAATCCGGACAGCGGGGCGTGGTCCTGGTCAGCGCGCTGATCCTGCTGGTGATCATTACATTGCTGAGTATGTCCGCGATGCGGGTCAGCATTACCGAGCTGCGCATGGCGGGTAACCAGGAGACCGCGGTCACCTCGTTCCAGGCCTCACAAGCTTTGTCCGATGCCATTATCGATGCCACAACGTCGACGCCGGTCATCGGCGATCCGGGTTATACGATCTGCACCGGTACCGGAGTCAATTGCAATAGGGAAAATTGGCGCCTGCCGAACGGCATGTATGCCGACCAGATGAATTCAGGTGTCATGGACAGCGTGATCGTCAGGCTGGCGCCTGCCCTGCGCCCGCCGCCGCGCGGTATAAATTCGAGCGCGGATAAGTTCAGCGCCGCGGCTTTTTCAATCACCAGCACTTTCGACATGGTCGATCAAGGCCTCGGTAGGGACACCGTGGTCGAAGGCGTATTGATTTTAGTACCTACCAACTAGGAAGGTCGGAGAGTTAAAAATGTTTGGACCTAAATTCAAAAACCGGCTTTTCAGTCTGCTGTTAGCCACCGGGCTGACTCTCGGCGCCAGTGCGCCGGCCGCGGCCGACGATATCGATATTTATTTTGGTGGGAATCTTCCTGCGGGCAGCGAGCCGCTGGTCATGTTCAGTCTGGATTATCGTCCGAACCTAGGGTCCACGGTTTGCCAGAATGGCGAGTGCCAATTCCTGGTTGATGCCGGTTATCTGCCGGCCCAGGCATCTTACACATTTTTCGACATGCTGCGCGGCGTGCTGAGGATGGTCATGGATCCGCTGGAGAATATTAAAGTCGGCCTGATGCTCAATCACGACAACAAGAACAACTGCGCGGGCCCGGCCAAGGAAAACACCAAACGCTGCTCGAACGGCGGTTATATCGCGATGGGCTTTGAATTGTTCGAGCTTGGCGATGGCAACGGCGCCAAGGCGCGTTTTCATCAGCTGCTCTCCGCCATTCCCGTGCCGCAAGGTAACCTGTCTCACCCTTACCAGGGCAAGGAACTGTTTTTCGAGTTGTTCCGCTATCTGACCGGCCAGGGTATCTATAACGGCCACGTCGGTTATCTCGATTATGCCGGCGACCCGCTGCTCAATCTGGATACCAACTTCCCGGCTATCTCCTGGGACACCGGTATCGAAGAGCCGGGTAACCAGGGGCTTTACCGGAGCCCGCTGGTTGGCGCCAGCGAGTGCACGAAAATTTTTACGATCAAGCCCATGTTCTTTGTCGCCAACCAGGAAGATGACTCCGATGCGGCGATAGCCCAGGCTATTGCCAATGGTGGAACAGGATCGCCGCGCGCCAAATTTGTCGACATGCTGCAATTTCTGAATGATCAGGATCTTGCCGATGGAATCGTCGGTACCGCGCCGAACCTCGATGGCAGACAAAACGTTACCTCCGTCTTCCTGACGCCTAAAGCCAATGTCACGACGATCGGTTACGCAAGGGCAGGGAATACCGGTCAGCCGCTGCCGCTGTCCGAAAACCCGGAGGAATTGGTCAATACCATCAGGGATATCTTCAGTCA
>JAZFYI010000132.1:0-2891 GCA_036443455.1 Gammaproteobacteria bacterium | reverse complement strand
GGTCAGGACCAATCGCGGCACCTTGCTCATACACCTGGGCATGTCCGGCAGCCTACGAATCCTGGCCGGGTTCGAGGCAACCGGTCGCCATGACCATTGCGATATCTGGCTGGAAAATGGCCACGGGCTCCGTTTCACCGACCCGCGTCGTTTCGGCAGCCTGCTCTGGACCACAAAGGACCCGTTGCAACACCGCCTGCTAAAACACCTGGGCCCTGAACCGTTGAGCAAAGATTTCAGTGGTGCCTACCTGTATGCGCTTTCGCACCGCCGTAAAATGGCGATCAAACCATTGATCATGGATGGGCGGGTCGTGGTTGGTATCGGCAATATCTATGCCAGCGAAGCGCTTTTCGCGGCCGGCATCCGGCCTACCCGGCAATCGGGTCGCATCAGCCTCGAGCGCATGGAATTGCTGGTTAGCAGGATCAAGGAAGTGTTGCGCAGGGCGATCAGGGCCGGTGGCACCACGCTGCGTGATTTCACGGGCAGCGATGGCATACCGGGGTATTTTGCGCAGGAATTATCGGTGTATGACCGGGCGGGCCAGCCGTGTCCGCAGTGCTCCGCACCGGTTCGAAAGAAGGTTCTTGGCCAGAGAGCTTCCTATTATTGCGTGGCTTGCCAGTCTTGACCGCGAGCACCCGATGCCCTGCCGCTAGCCCGGATTATTCATGAATAAGCCGGGCTGGGAGTCTGCTGTCAGACGATGGTATTTTTCCAGCAGTCGTTCCTTGCTTTCCTTGTTGTCCGGATCCAAAGGGATGCAATCCACCGGGCACACTTCCACACACTGAGGCTCGTCGAAATGACCCACGCACTCGGTGCATCGCGCCGGGTCGATGTGATAAATCTCCGGCCCCATATAGATCGCCTCGTTTGGGCATTCCGGCTCACAAACATCGCAGTTGATGCACTCGTCAGTAATTTTGAGAGACATGAAAAGGTACTCAGGCCTTCTTCAGCTCTGACAGCGCCTTGCTGACCGCCGCCGGAACAAATTCGGATACGTCACCGCCAAGCTGTGCGATCTCCCGGACCAGGCTGGAAGATACGAAGGTAAATTGCTCGGTCGGGGTCAGGAAAACCGTCTCGACGTCCTCGGCCAGCCTGCGGTTCATGCTGGCCAGCTGAAATTCGAATTCAAAATCGGAAACCGCGCGCAATCCACGGATGATCACGCCCAGATCGTGTTGCCGCGCAAACTCGACGGTCAGCCCCTGGTAGGCAATCACTTCGACATTATCGAGATCGACCAGCGCTGCACCGGCCAGCGCGACCCTTTGTTCGATATCGAACAAGGTATTCTTGCCGGGGCTGGCCGCCACGGCGACGACGACCCGGTCATACAGGCGCGCGACCCTCCGCACCAGGTCACAGTGACCGTTGGTAAAGGGATCGAAAGTCCCCGGATACATTGCGTTCATAGCCTTCCTTCAGCCCTGGGGTGGTTGTCGCCGAAACAAATAATAACCGACTTGGCCGGCTTTGCTGTCCCGCCAAAGCACCCATCCAGGTGGCAAAGCCGGTAGCGGCTCGCGAGACGGTTTCTCAGCATAGACGAAAGCATCTTTGCCGAGCCAGCCATTGGCTTCAAGCGCCTGCATCGCTGGCGCCAGCAACGCACTTTGGTAGGGCGGGTCGAGAAAAACGATATCGAACTTGCGAACCGGCCCTTGCAGGAATTTCAACACGTCACCGCAGACAACCTCCGCTTCGATCCCGATTACATCGAGCTGATCGAGCAAGTGCGACGATGCCCGACGGTTTTTTTCGACAAAAACCACGCTCGCAGCGCCTCGCGACAAAGCCTCGATACCCAGCGTACCGCTGCCCGCGAACAAATCCAGGCATACGGCGTTTTCGACCGGTTTTGCAAGCCAGTTGAACAAGGTCTCGCGCACGCGGTCCGGTGTCGGCCGCACGCCCGCAACATCGGCAATGGCCAATTTTCTGCCGCGCCAGCGACCGCCGATGATGCGGTATTTGCCCGGGAGTCCTGAATTCCTATGTTGCACTGCAGTAGCGATCCTCGATTCTGACCGGTAGCCGTCGCCTATAGCCGGTTTCGGCCCCCACTGTTTCTTGCGTTTTACAAGATAACAAGCGTAATCTTAGTAGCACAAATAAGCCCGCCAGGGTTAATCAAAACAAAAGCCATTCGTCAGGAGCTAAGGCATGAATCCACGTATTGCCGCGGTACTTTTCACCGCCAGTCTTTTTTTAGCAGGATGTTTCTCGGATGGAGACAAGAAAGATATAGTCGGCAGCATGGCGCCGGCCCCACCGCCGGGCGGTACAGCGCCGCCACCGCCTGCGACTGGCTTCAGGGCGATTTACGTGCTCGCCGCGGGTGCGTTGCCATACCCGAACTCGCTGTTTTTCAACGGCAGCACCGATGGCACGGCGAACCTGCCGATACTAGCCACATCGCCGCTTAACGAAACGCTGAACACACTCGACGGTTTTTCGACTACCCAGTATTTCAACCAGATTTTCAGCGCGCCGATTAATCCAGCGACCATCATTGGCGGCGTTACGGTCAATGTGCTCGAGGTGGTTGAGGACCTGGCCACGACGGCCACCGTTGGCGTGGTCGGGGTTTTGATACCGGGCGTGGACTACAGTGTCGGCCTCTCCCCGGATCTCGATGCGAGTACGACGACCCTGCAGGTTCGGCCCTTGACGCCGCTCAATCCATCGAGCTCTTACCTGGTGTTGATGACGAACGGTATTACCGACATCTCCGGAGCCGCGGCAACGGCGGACACCGATTATGCCGGGCTGCGCGACGCGGCCCTCGCCGGCATCACTTTGCCCGACCCCACGCAGGATGGCCTGCGGCAACTGATCGGCGCTCACCTGCAGATCGCGGGGGCGATCGGGATGGA
>JAZFYI010000131.1:0-12343 GCA_036443455.1 Gammaproteobacteria bacterium | reverse complement strand
CGCCAGGAAAAAATGGCCGCGGACCTGACCCAAAGCTGGGAATTATTGACGGAACCTGTACAGACCGTGATGCGCCGCTATGGCATCGAAAATCCCTATGAGCAGCTCAAGGAACTGTCTCGCGGCCGGCAAGTTACTCGCGACCAGCTACAGGATTTCGTCCGTGGCCTGGATATCCCGGAGCAGGCACGCGCGGCGCTGCTGGCGCTTTCGCCGGAGACTTATCTCGGCATGTCCGGATCGCGCCGCCGGAGCTGAGCGCAAAACATGCCCGGCGAAAGTAGCCTGCCTGCAACAATCCAGACCCGGGACGAGGCCAAGGCTGCGTTTGAGCAGCTGATACTGGCTGCTACGATGGCATTGAATATCGTGAGCTGCCGGTTGAACCCGGCATTGTTCAATGACCCCGATCTGAGCGAAACCCTGCGCCAGAAAATTCTGCAAAGAAGGCGAATACTGATCAGGGTCCTTATCCGGGAACCGCGCCAGGCAGTCGGCAACGCGCCAAGATTTCTTGCCCTCGCCCGGCGGCTGGGCAGCAACTTCGAAATTCGCGCAATGCCGCGCGACACCAGCCTGACTGCGTCGCTCATCATCTGTGACCGCCACTCGATGATCTATCGGCCTTCATTCGAACGCTGGGATGGCCAGCTGGTTTCCGCAGACCCGATTCGCATCAGAGAATGCCTGGAATCTTTCGACAGCGCCTGGGACAACGCCGACCAAACGCCCGAGTTACGCGAGTTAAGAATGTAAAATCGCTCCGGGTCAGGGGCCGACGGTCAGCACAAACCCTTCACTGTGGCTGGGGTTCTCCGCACCGTTGTCAAATGCGGTGATGATCATCAACTGGCTGCCAAACAGATCGAGCAGGCGGGTGATCGTGACCTGGCCCGTGTCCGGGTCGATGCCGATGGCGGCGAAATCTATCGGCGGACTGATCGTGTAAGTCACCGTCTGAGCCGCTTCATCCGGGTTGACCGCGGCCGGCGTGACCGCAAAACTGACCACACCGGGGAAATTCAAAGGCAATACCACGTCACCGGGGATACTGAAAACAGGCGCGTCGTTTATTGCCGTTACCGCAACAAGAAAACTCTGCTGCCAGGTGTTGTTTACGGCCTGGCCATCGTCAGCCGTAATCGTAAAAACCTGGCTGCCATTCATGTTCGCCACCGCGGTGGCGCTCAGCGTGCCGCTGGCAGAATCGAACACCAGGTTTGCAAAGCCGGTCAGGGCCGGGTCGGGGCCGATGCTGTAACTGACACTTTGTCCCGACTCATCCGGCGTCACCGGACCGGGTACCACGCCAAGCACCGCGGCGCCGGCGAAATCCTCCGCCAGCAACAAGTCTGCAATGCCAAATACCGGCGGGTTATTGACGTCCGTTACCGACAATACGAAGCTGTCGCTGACCGACTCAGCGAGGTCGCTGGCCGAGACAGTCAGGTTGAGCGGCGCGGACTTGGCATCGGAATCGGATGGAAACCCGCTCAGTATTCCACTGACCGGGTCAAACAGCAGACCGCTGCCCGCGGGCAGGCCAAGCAGCGCAAACGAAAGCACGTCACCATCGTTGTCGCTGAAAAAGGCCGCCAGGTCCAGTGCGAAGAACTGGCCTTCGGTCGCCATTGAATCCGGCACCGCCTGCAGCAATTGCGGCGCATTCGGCGTGCTGATCGTCAGCGCCTGGCTGGCCGTGCTGGTGAGACCGGCCTCGTCCCGGACCATCCAGATCACGGTATGGTTGCCAACGGGAAAGCCTGCGGCGGGTGCGTCGTTGCTAACCACCAGCAGACCCACGGTGGTCACGTTATCCGCCACCACCGGCAGGCCGAGGCTGACCACGGTCAGCGCCCCATTTTGCACCTGGCTGATATCCGCGGGCGCTTGTATGGATGGCGCCACCTGGTCCTGCACCGCGACCCGCGTGGTAGCCAGCGATGTATTGCCCGAACTGTCGGTCGCGATAAATGTGACCAGGGTTTCACCGAGCGCAAAAACAGGCGGCGCATCGTGAATAATGTTCACCGGATCGCCGCTGTCGTCCACCGCCTGGACCTGGGAAAGCGTTCCCGCAATCGCCGGATCCGATGCCAGCGTCCCGTTCGCGTCGCTTGCGGCGACGGTAAAAGGTGGCGGGACCTGCAAAAAAACCGGGGCGATGGTGTCACCCGATGGCGGAATGACCGAGCAGGCAGTCGGGTCAACCACTGGCACCGCCGTACCGGAAAACACCACGAAGTTGTTGTTGCGGAACCTGATAACCTGGCCGTTGAGATCGAGGTCGCTCGGTAGTGGGATAAAGTTGCCATTCAGCGAGAAAAAGACGGCGCCAGCCGAATCCTGACCATTTAGCAAACAATCGGATAAATCCTGGCTGACCGCCTCGACCATGCTGAATGTAGGAACCGGTATGCCGTTCCTGACGGCGATATCGTTCAGGACATTGGCGAGTCCGCCGAGCAACAGGGCATATTGCCTTTGCACTTCCGGCGACGCGGGATCCGGTGCGATCGGGTCTTGCGGCAATACCGTAAAAATATCAAAACCGAAAACCTGTATCGCTTCGCTGCGAACCGTATTGACCGCGTCCGGGAAACTGACCGGACCGGTAAGGACACGGGCCCTCGTCAGCATGGCCTGGCTGATCATGTTGATTGCAGCCGTGGAACTGCCCGACAAAACCAGGCCCTGCAATTCGTCGCCGGTGGCCAGTTGAACGACTCGTTTTAACGCCGGGTCCGGCGTCGAATCAGATTCATCGACATAGCTGCCACCGCGGCTGGTGGCTATCATCAGTTGTGCGTTTGAATTGAGATTGGCGAACCAGTGACCCGTGCCATCGGTGACCGTGTTTAGCAAGGAAACCGAGCCGCTCGGTTGGCCAGCGGCATCGGCCAGCCAAAGATCGATATCCGCATCCGCCAGCGGTCCCTTGGACGCCACGCCTTCGATGCTAAGCGCCTTGACGCTCTCGATCCTGGCGCCGCCAGCGCTGTCTTCACCACCGCCGCATCCGGCCATCGCCAGCAAAACGCCAGCCAGGCCTGCGCGCAATATTGTCGATTGCGATAGCTGCATCATGGGTCCCGGTCTTAACTGCTTACATAATCCTTGGCAGTGTGTCCTGATTGGCGCAGATATTGCGTGTCTCGCATCACACAAACAGGCGCCAAATCACTGTTTGTCATGGGCGTAAAAAAATCAGGCGGCCGGACCCAGGGTCACGACCGCCTGTCATATTCGTTATCGCGGGTCTTTTATTCGCCGCCGGGTGGTTCATCGGCATCGAATGCCGCGGCGCCGGTTACCGATGTTCCCATGCCGTCTTCCAGCGAATAGCCAAAACCCGCACCTGTGACGTTGCCATTGTCATCGCCGGTGAAGAATCCGCTAAGGCTTCCATCACCCTGGCTAACGGAGCCATCCGTGGCATCGGTAATGCTGACGTCATCGAATGATCCGCCAAAAGTCGCATCCGAGTTGTCGAGGGCAATATCGGTCGCCGACGCATTCCAGATTTCATTATTGGCATCCATCGACAAGGAGACCTCCGCATCGACCGTCTGCCGGTCAAAATCGGCGCTGAGGCTCGCGGAGCCCAGGGTACCGACATTGCCCGCATTATCGGTCGGGTTGGTATTGCCAACCAGCGTAAAATTCGCCGAGCCGGTGGTCGGTAGCACGGGGGTCGGCTGGTCGACCGACCCGGTTACCCAGTGCAGGCTCGAATTCCCGAGATCCTGATCGGTGCTGTTGCCATCGCCGATCAGAACCGAAATAGATCCATTGGCCCAGCGGCCCCAACGAATACCCGAGGCCGCATCTTCGCCACGGTCGAGATTCTCGGCACTGCCTACGCCATAGCTGGCGACGCTGTTGTTGCCTTGCGAGTTATTCGAGACAGCTCCGCTGAAATTAACCAGGTCACCATCGTCGGTCATCAGAATCGAAGTACCGGTCCCGGAGTTCACGTTTTTGAAATGGCCGGCGGTTGCCAGCGGGCCTACCGCAAATCCGACCTGCCCCGATTGGGAGGCCTGAACTTCAATGCCTTCGGTCAGGCTGGCTGACTGACCGCTGACATCGGTGCCGGTAACCGCAACCGCAACCTGAACCTCTGCATCGTTTTCTTCGTTCTCACCAAGCGAAGCCATGCCTGCGGCGAGCACATCGACGCCATCGACAGACATCTCCGGGGCGCTGTCTTCATCCGCCACATAGCCATACTGGCCAGGACCAAGCTCGATCGACCCTGCTGCGTTGGTCAGGACGACGCTGCCTTCCGTTACGCCTACATAAAGGCCGGTGTTGTCCGGCTCACAGGCAGCCTCGCAAAAGACCGCATCATAATCAGTTCCGCGTATGCCGATCGTGGCGACCGGGGTGCGCACACGGTATGCGCTTTTGTCTTTTTTCCCGACCGCGCCGGTTATCGAGCGAAACCCGCCTTTCACCAGGCTGAAAAAACTTCGGTCCTGGCTATCGCTGGTGCCGGCATCGGAACCCGCATAGGAAAATTCTTCAATCACGAACTCGGTCGATGGCCGCAGGGCGATCAGTCCGCCATCCGCCATCAGCAACTGCACCCGCCCGTTCGCAGCGGTGCTGAAATGATCGCCACTTTCGAAGCTCATGCCCTTGACCACTTCATGGCGTGTTCCGCCCGCGTCATCCAGCCAGGCCTGTCCAAAAACGAACATCACCTTCCCTGCCTCCGCCGATACAATCATCGGCATCATCAGCATGGCTGTCAGGAGAAGTCCCTTGGTCATTGCGTATTGCATTTTCATGGTATTACCTGTCTTCCCACTCGGTCCTGGGCAATATTTCCGGTCAGGTTAAATTAGGGTATATCCTGAAAAATCGCTGTGAGCGGCTTCACACTTGGTAAGACCTTCCCAAAAATATGTTCAATAGAGCACCCGCAAAGTGAGACCCACGTCACACTTTGCGAAACAGGACATGGGTGGCGTGTTGCCTAGCGCAGGATTCGTCTCAGGGACACACCAGTTACATCTCGGTCGTAGCCGAATATCTGGACGTTGGAGTTGTTTTTCTGATGCGAATAACTGTAATTCAACAACCAGAGCCGATTGATTTTCCAGCTCACGCGCAGTGTGATCTGGCTCAGGGTGTCCCGGCGGTCCTGGTTGGTCTGTTGGGGGAAAAATACGTCGTCATATTCAGACCGGCTTATGCCCGCCATCGTCTGGATACGGACTTTATTGCTGAAATTCCACGCAACGAAGGCCCGCAGGCCGGCGATGTAACGGCTGTATTTCGAGCCCGATTGCCGGGCATTGTCGCGGCCAAGCAGCAATGTTGCGCCTGCATTGCCCAGGTCAGAAGCGCCAAAAACCCTGCTGATCGTCGATCCGACCAGAAACTGATCGACATCCCGCACGTCCTGGTTGTCGGCGTAGCGGATAATGGTCAGTTTTCCCAGCAGGCCAAGATAGGTTTTGCCGTTCAGTTGACGTTGGTAGTCCCCTTCCAGGCCGATGCCCTGGCTGTTTAGCTCGCCATCGGTATTGAGCCGGTAAGCCATCAGGCCGCCGGAATATTGTGTCGTGTCGGCAACCTTCCTGATGCGTGAGCGAATGCTGCCCAGCGTGGTATTTACAAACGAGGCATTGGGATAATTTCTTTGCCCGAGGTCCGCCCGTGTACTCCAGATCAACCCTGGGTCAAGGGGTCGTTGAATCTCGCCGCCAATCGCAAAGGACGCATAGGGGCTGTCCGTCTCCCTGCTTTCCGGGTCGAGCACGAATCCAAGAAAGCTGCTGGTATCTGTCGCCGCATTGGCATTGCTGTCGAAGCCCGTGGCAATCTCGGTGTAAGCCTGGTAGCGATTTTCCCCCGGCCGGGTCCTGCTGTCGATTCGAGCCAACAGATTACGGATTTCCCGCCGTGCCGCCGGTGGTGGGTTCTGGTCACGAAGTATCAGCAAATGGGATCTTGCTTCAGCTAGCTGGTCTTCGATAAAAAATACGCGGGCGAGATCCAGGCGCGCCGCGGCAAACGACGGGTCATTGTCGACGGTGCGTTGCAAGGCGAAAATCGCTCTGCCGGTATGACCGGTTTCAAACAAGGCCAGCCCGTACAAATAGTCGAAGCGGTTTTCACCGGCCAGTTGCGATTCCATGGGTGAAAGAATTTCCAGCGCCTGCGCAGGCTGCCCCAGGTTCAGCATACGCTGTGCTTCTCGCAGGCTGTCGTCGGAAGCCAAAGCCACGCCGGTATAGACCAGGGCCAGCATGGCAATCAGCGACTTGAAAATCCGCTCAGAAATGGATGTCATTCAGAATCAGCCTCCCTGGCTGCCGATGCTCCCTGCATCCGATATTTTACATAACAACGCAGTTGTTTAGCAGAATAGACAATATGACAAGCGGCAAACGTGAAGGAATTCACAGTTTGTGCTAAGGGATTGCCCGATTGTTCAACCGCCTGGTTTCGCTGACGCTATACTTCCCGAATGTCTGGGATTCCTCACGTAACAGTTGCTGCGATCATCCAGAAGGATGATCGTTTTTTATTGGTCGAAGAGTTCGCAAGCGGCGGCAAGGTATTCAATCAGCCCGCCGGTCATCTCGAGCCCGGGGAAAGCCTGGTCGAGGCAGTCATTCGTGAAACCCTGGAAGAAACCGCATGGCGTTTCGAACCAAAGGCGCTGAGCGGTATTTATCAGTGGACCCATCCCGAAAAACAAAAAACCTTTATTCGTTTTGCATTTACCGGCGATGTTGTTGAACATCTTCCGGGTCGCGATCTGGACCGTGGAATCATTCGTGCGGTCTGGATGGATAGAGAGCAGGTGCTTGCTCGTTCCGGCCAGCTGCGCAGCCCCATGGTCATGCGTTGCATCGATGACTATCTCGCGGGTCAGCGCTTTCCGCTGGGCCTGGTCAGTCATCTGCCGCTGAGCGGCAAGAATCGCGACCAGGCTTCCTGACCCGCGTTTCACCAGGGCGGTCAAAAAAGAGCATTGCGTTTATAATAGGGCCTCTTCCAATCTGCTTCGGGTTGCAGAGCCATGCCTGCCAATAGACGAGATCGAGTAATAGTCGGGATGTCCGGTGGCGTCGATTCATCGGTAGCCGCATTTCTGCTGTTGGAGGCCGGCTACGACGTGCATGGCCTGTTCATGAACAACTGGGAAGACGATGAGGACGGCTATTGCCAGGCTGCGCAGGATTATCAGGATGCGCGGCAGGTATGCGCCGAACTCGGCATCCCATTGCACAAGGTGGATTTCGCAGAGGAATATCGCGAGCGCGTGTTCGCCTATTTCCTGGAAGAAATCGCGGCCGGGAGAACGCCAAACCCGGATGTACTGTGCAATCGGGAAATCAAATTCGGCACTTTTCGTGAATACGCCTCTCGCCTCGGCGCCCGCTATATTGCGACCGGGCACTATGTCAGGGTCGAACGCTCGGCTTCCGGTATCAGCTTGTTAAAGGGAATGGATCGGAGCAAGGACCAGAGCTACTTCCTGAATGCGGTTCCTGCATCGGCGCTCCAGGACGCATTGTTTCCGATCGGGGAAATGCAGAAAACAGAAGTCAGATCCATCGCCCGCGAGCAGGGTTTCGATAATTTCGGGAAAAAGGACAGCACCGGGATCTGTTTTATCGGCGAACGCCACTTCCGCAGTTTTCTGCAAAACTATCTGCCGGCGACTCCAGGCGATATTCGCGACCCGGATGGCGAGTTGCTGGGCCGGCACGATGGACTGATGTATTACACGCTGGGCCAGAGACAGGGGCTGGGGATCGGCGGTCGCAAGGGGCGCGCCGAGTCGCCGTGGTATGTCGCCGGCAAGAATCTTGAGCACAACACGCTGACGGTTGTGCAGGGGCACGATCATCCATTGCTCTATAGCGGTGGTCTGCGAGCGATCGACGGTCACTGGATCGGCAGCCAGCCTGAAAACGGCGCCCGCCTTGCCGCCAAGACGCGATACCGGCAAAAGGACCAGCCCTGCACGATCAGCCTGGATGCCCGGGGGAATTTTTCACTGTGCTTCGATGACGACCAAAGGGCGGTGACGCCCGGCCAGTTCGCGGTGGTTTATGATGGTGAACGGTGCCTGGGCGGCGGCGTCATCGATGAGATATTGCCGCTCGCCGCAGGTCACGCTGCACTTAGCGCCGGTCAACGCGATGCCGTATAATTTACCGTCGCTCACCTGACGCCGGAGAAACCATGACAGATTCGTTTGCAGCACGTTCGACGCTAAAAGTCGGCGACAGGGAATATCAGATCTATCGTCTGGATGCCCTGGAGAACACCAATTATCGGCGTCTGCCCTTTTCATTGAAAATCCTGCTCGAAAACCTCCTCCGGCACGAAGACGGCATCGACATTACGCGGGACGATATCGAGGCGGTGGCCAACTGGGACGCCAAGGCCGCACCCAGCCAGGAAATCGCATTCACACCGGCGCGCGTTATTTTGCAGGACTTTACCGGTGTGCCCGCGGTCGTCGATCTCGCGGCGATGCGCGATGCCGTCGTCAGGCTTGGCGGAAAGGCCGCCGACATCAACCCGCTGTCACCCGCCGAACTGGTTATCGATCACTCGGTCCAGGTCGATAATTATGGATCCGCCGACGCCCTGGACCTGAACAACATCATCGAATTCCAGCGCAACAAGGAGCGCTATTCATTCCTGCGCTGGGGACAAAATGCCTTCGACAACTTCAAGGTGGTCCCGCCGAACACCGGGATCGTGCACCAGGTCAACCTGGAGTACCTCGCACGAGTCGTCTTCGGGGTCGAAAAGGATGGCGTGCTGCAAGCATACCCGGACACGCTGGTCGGAACCGACTCCCACACGACCATGGTGAACGGGCTGGGCGTGCTGGGTTGGGGAGTCGGCGGCATCGAGGCCGAAGCGGCGATGCTGGGCCAGGCGATTACGATGCTGATTCCACAGGTCATCGGCTTCAAACTGAGCGGCAACTTGCCCGAGGGCGCCACCGCAACCGACCTGGTACTCACCGTTACCGAGATGCTTCGCCAAAAAGGCGTGGTTGGAAAATTTGTCGAGTTCTTTGGCGATGGGTTGGCGAACCTGCCGCTCGCCGATCGCGCGACGCTGGCCAATATGGCGCCGGAGTTCGGCAGTACTTGCGCAATATTCCCGATCGACGGCGAAACGCTCCGCTACCTCGAACTTAGCGGTCGCGATGCGCACACCATCGAGCTGGTCGAAGCCTATGCCAGGGCCCAGGGCCTGTGGCGTGAGGATGGACAAGCCGACGCAGATTACAGCGACGTTCTGGAACTGGACATAGCGAGTGTCGAACCCAGCATTGCCGGGCCGAAACGGCCGCAGGATCGTATCGCGCTGAAATCGGCGTCCGTGGTTTTCAAGGATCACCTGGCGAAGGAAATCGGCGGCCGGGAAAGTAACGGCCGGGCCGATGTCAGCATGGATGGTCAGGACTTCGAGCTTAGCGACGGGGCGGTGCTGATCGCCGCCATCACCAGTTGCACGAACACCTCGAACCCGGCGGTGATGATGGCGGCCGGCCTGCTGGCACGCAACGCAGCCGCAAAGGGGCTAAAGACCAAACCGTGGGTCAAGGGCAGCCTGGCGCCGGGATCGCGGGTGGTCAGCGATTATCTCGAGAAAGCGGATTTGCTCGATGACCTGGAGAAAATGGGCTTTTACCTGGTCGGCTATGGTTGCACGACATGCATCGGAAATTCCGGGCCGCTGCGACCGGAAATCCAGGAAGCGGTGGAAAAAAGCGAGCTGGTGGGTTGCGCCGTGCTCTCGGGAAACCGGAATTTCGAGGGTCGCATACACCCGCTGGTCAGAATGAATTTTCTCGCCTCGCCGCCGCTGGTGGTCGCCTATGCACTGGCCGGTAGTATGCATGTAGACCTGGTCAACAGCCCGCTGGGGGAAGATGGAGATGGCAAGCCCGTGTATCTGCGGGACATCTGGCCCAGCCTGAAGGAAATTCACGAAACGATGAACGCCTGCGTTAATCGTGAAATGTTCACGCATGAGTACGGGCAGGTATTCGATGGCGACAAAAACTGGAACGGTTTGCAG
Source organism: Gammaproteobacteria bacterium (assembly GCA_036443455.1). Taxonomy (GTDB): domain Bacteria; phylum Pseudomonadota; class Gammaproteobacteria; order Steroidobacterales; family MnTg04; genus MnTg04. The sequence continues at coordinate 2,266 of JAZFYI010000131.1, read as the reverse complement.
GTCGCGGACGGAGAGCTCTACCAGTGGGAAGCGGACTCGACCTATGTCAAGAATCCGCCTTATTTCGAGGATATGACGATGGCGGCGACGCCGGTCGGCGATATATCTGACGCGCGGGTGCTGGCCTTGCTCGGTGACTCGGTGACCACCGATCATATTTCACCGGCAGGCAGCATCGCGAGCGACAGCCCGGCCGCCGATTACTTGCGCGCACAGGGTGTCAAGCCCGCCGACTTCAATTCCTACGGCTCGAGACGCGGCAACCATGAAGTGATGATGCGCGGCACCTTTGCGAATATCCGCTTGCGTAACCAGCTGGCTCCGGGTACCGAGGGCGGCTGGACCCGCCATCAGCCCGGCGGCGATCAGCTATCCATTTACGAAGCGGCCATGCGTTACCGTGACGAAGGGACGCCGCTGATTGTAATTGCCGGCAACGAATACGGCACGGGTTCGTCTCGTGACTGGGCGGCCAAGGGGACCAAACTGCTGGGCGTGCAGGCGGTCATTGCAGAAAGTTATGAGCGCATCCATCGTTCCAACCTGATCGGAATGGGCGTACTGCCGCTGCAGTTCATGGCTGGAGACAATGCGGGAACCCTGGGTATCACCGGTCAGGAGAGCTTCACGATCACCGGTCTCGAAAACGCAAAAGCGGAATCGGTCAGCGTGGTCGCGACGCCGGAATCCGGCGAAGCGATTCATTTCTCGGCGCGGGTCCGCATCGACACGCCAAAAGAACGCGAGTATTTCATTAATGGCGGTATTCTCCACTATGTCTTGCGCCAGTTGGCAGGGCGAAAAAAGGCGGCATGATTCAAGCCCACGCCCGCCAGTGATTGCGCGATGATCGCTGCGGGCAAGAGCGCGCCCTGCACCGAGACATCGATGATCCCCGATGCATTGACGGAAACACTGCCGGCGCTGGTCCGGGCGCTGTGCGAGTGCATGCGCGAGCGTGAGCAATAGACCTGCCAACGATGGAAGACCCATGACGACACTAAAAGGAAAGACGCTTTTTATCACCGGTGCGAGCCGGGGCATCGGCAGGGCGATCGCTTGCCGGGCGGCGCGTGACGGCGCCAACATCGTGATCGCCGCGAAAACCGAGGCCGAGCATCCGCGGCTTCCCGGCACCATAAACAGCGTCGCGCATGAAATAGAGCAAGCCGGCGGCCACGCCCTGCCGATCCGGACTGACATTCGCGACGAGGCACAGGTGAGTGCAGCGGTTGAGCAGGCGGTTGGCCGTTTCGGCGGCATCGATATCCTGGTCAACAATGCCAGCGCAATTTACCTGGCGGGCACCGTGGACACGCCGATGAAACGCTTCGACCTGATGTTCGACGTCAATGTACGGGGTACCTACCTTTGTTCCCAGGCATGTTTGCCGCATCTTTTGCAATCCGCACAAGCAAAGATACTCAACCTGGCGCCGCCCCCCAACCTGGACCCCAGGTGGTTCGAGGCGCATGTCGCCTATACCATCGCCAAGTACGGAATGAGCCTGTGTGTGCTGGGCATGGCGCGGGAGTTTGCCGGCAGCGGCTTATCGGTCAGTGCGTTGTGGCCGCGCACGGTGATAGCGACGGCCGCGATCGGTATGTTGGGTGACCGCGTAAAACCCGAACAATGCCGTCATCCGGAAATCGTTGCCGACGCGGCTCACTTGATTTTGTCGGCTGCGGACCAAAGATACAACGGGCAGTTCCTGATCGACGAGGATGTACTCAGGGAATCCGGTATCGACGATTTTTCGCGTTATGCGGTCAGCCCCGGTACGGATCTGGCGCCCGATCTGTTTCTCGACTAGCTTTGCTTCGCGCAGGAGCGGAAATGATGAAAAACATATGGCAATGGCAAGAACCCGGTGCGCAGAGAAATCCCTGGCTGATCGGCGCCGGTGCGACGCTGTCGGTCTTGCTGGTCATTGTGCTTGTGCTGGCCTTCTGGTGGTCGCGCGCGCCAAAACCGTTCTGGGTGGCATCGGATGTATCCGGACAACGCGCACCCATCGGTTATTCCACGACCCAGACGCTGATCGAAGTGACCGAAATACTCCTCGATAAGCCCGGCGGATACCTGAGCAACGATATCGCGCCACCGGGAATATTTCTCGACAACATCCCAAGCTGGGAATTCGGGGTCGTGGTACAGGTGCGCGATCTCGCCCGTGCCCTGCGCAACGACTACAGCCGCTCGCAGTCGCAGTCGATGGAAGACATCGATCTGGCGCGCGCGGAACCGGTGCTGAATTACGATCACA
>JAZFYI010000130.1:0-2286 GCA_036443455.1 Gammaproteobacteria bacterium | reverse complement strand
GCCCGCAGACGGCCGGCATCATGCTGACCAACCCGTCGACGGTCGGCGTGTTCGACCGCAGTATGCAGGAAATGTCGCGCGTCGTTCACTCGGCGGGCGGCCTGCTGTACTACGATGGCGCCAATCTGAATGCCATTCTCGGCAAGGTTGCCCCGGGCGACATGGGCTTCGATGTGATCCACATGAACCTGCACAAGACCTTTTCCACGCCGCACGGCGGTGGCGGACCCGGCTCGGGCGCGGTCGGCGTCGGTGACCGGCTCAAGGAATTCCTGCCGCTACCTGTGGTCGGAAAAGATGGTGACCGCTATCGTTGGCTCACGGAGGCAGATTTTCCACAAAGTATCGGTCGGCTGTCGGCCTTTATGGGCAATGCCGGCGTGCTGTTGCGCGCGTACGTTTACATGCGCTTGCTGGGTCGCAAGGGCATGGAACGAGTGTCGGAAAATGCCGCGCTTGGCGCCAACTACCTGATGAAAAAACTGCAGGACGCGGGTTTCGAACTGGCCTACCCGGAAAGACGCGCGAGCCACGAGTTTATCGTGACATTGAAGAAGGAAAAGAGTGAACTGGGCGTGACCGCGATGGATTTTGCGAAATGCCTGCTCGATCATGGTTACCATGCGCCGACCACTTATTTTCCGTTGCTGGTGCCTGAGTGCCTGTTGATCGAGCCGACCGAAAGCGAGGCGAAAGAAGACCTGGATGGCTTCGTTGCAGCCATGATTGCGATACGCGAGCAGGCAAAAACCGACCCGGAAAAAGTGAAGGGCGCGCCTTATACCATGCCAGTCCGGCGTCTCGATGATGTTCGGGCGGCCCGGCAACTCGATTTGCGCTGGCAGCCAGGGGCGAAGAACTGAAGCCGGCGCAGGCATCTGCGGGGCAGTTGCGGATAAACAGGAGTTTCATGAGACACAGGACCACAGTTGCGCTGACCCGGATGTTGGCGGTATTCGTGCTGGCCGGCGCCGCGAACGCCCAGGACAGCGATCAGTGGAAAAACACGCTGGGCAAAGTCAGTAGCGGCATCGTATCGATCCGCATCGACGGGACCCGCGCATTCGATACCGAGTGGAACATGTCCAGCCAGGCTACCGGTTTCGTCGTCGACGCGGAGCGCGGCCTGATCCTGACCAATCGCCACGTGGTGACCACCGGACCGGTGACCGCCGAGGCGGTTTTCATCAACAACGAAGAGGTCGAGTTGAAGCCGGTATACCGGGACCCGGTCCATGACTTCGGTTTTTATCGCTATGACCCGGAACGGCTTTCCTATATTCAGCCCTACGAGTTTTCGCTGGCGCCCGAGCGGGCGCAAATCGGGCGGGAAATTCGCGTCGTCGGCAACGATGCGGGCGAGCAGCTTGCAATCCTTGCCGGCACCATCGCGCGGCTGGATCGTGCCGCGCCTGACTATGGCCGGGGCAACTACACCGATTTCAATACCTTTTATATACAGGCCGCGTCAAACACCTCCGGTGGCTCGTCGGGTTCCCCGGTGATCGATATCGATGGGCACGTGGTCGCGCTCAATGCCGGCGGTACCAGTTCCGCCGCCTCGAGTTTTTATCTGCCGCTGGATCGCGTGCAACGAGCGCTGGATCTGGTCCGGGCCGGTGCCGAGATCAGCCGCGGTACGCTGCAAACGATTTTCGCGAGCAAGCCTTACGATGAGCTGCGCCGCCTGGGTCTGAGCCCGGATATCGAGGCCGAGGCCCGCAAAGAGTTTCCCGGGAGGACCGGAATGCTGGTGGTCCAGCAGGTCGTGCCGGGCGCGGGCGCGGAGGGAGTCTTGCGACCTGGCGACATCCTGCTCCGCGTGAACGACGCGATGGTTACGGATTTCGTGACGCTGGAAGAGGTTCTTGATTCCGGCGTCGGCGAGTCGGTCGAATTGGCGATCAGTCGTGGCAGCAAGGTGCTGACTGCGAAGCTCGAGATTCAGAATCTTCACGCCATCAGCCCGGATCGATACATCGAATTTGGCGACGCGGTGCTGCACAATCTTTCCTACCAGCAGGCGCGCCATTTCAATATGCCCCCGCGTGGCGTATACATCGCGAATCCCGGTTATGTATTCGGTACGCAGGCGATACCCAGGGCATCCGTGATTACTGCACTGGGTGGCACGCCGGTCAGCAATATCGACGAATTCGAGGCGGTGCTGAATGAGCTGGCGGATGGCGAGCGGGCCAGCATCCGCTTTATTACTTTCGAAGACCCGACCAATTCAACTTTGCGCGTGATTCGCATGGACCGGAGCTGGTTTCCGGCGCGGTACTG
>JAZFYI010000129.1:0-14645 GCA_036443455.1 Gammaproteobacteria bacterium | reverse complement strand
TCCATCAGCTCGGGGCCTTGCAGCCCTTCTACATCGCCTGGCCAATTGTCCACATCGGTCGTCGTCATCATCTGGCCGCCCTGTTCCACGCCGGTGATCAGGACCGGCGCCAGGTTGGCCCGCGCTGCGTAGACCGCGGCTGCATATCCGGCGGGTCCTGAACCCAGAATCAACAGACGGCAATGTCTGGTGTCGCTCATGTATAATTTCCTTTCATTCCAGTCACGCGGTACAGGAGTCATTGGGCTTGAAGCCTGATAACATCCGGTTCCCGTCATTAAAAGTCTGCGGGTGTCGCCGCCTGCGGGCAATGATATCTGACCGGATCAAACGGGCGAGGCGACAATGGTAATTTACTGTGCGCTCGACAGCAAAACATAAGGAGAAATCATGCGAATTGGTGTGCCCCGGGAATTGAAGCCGCTTGAAGGCCGGGTCGGCCTGATTCCCGCGGCTTGCGCGGAACTGGTCCGTGCCGGCCACGAAGTGTTTGTGGAGAAGAATGGCGGAATCAAAAGCGGATATGGCGATGAGCAGTTTACCGCAGTTGGCGTAAAAATTCTGGATACGGCCGAAGAGGTTTACGGGGCTGCCGAGATGGTGGTCAAGGTCAAGGAGCCCATCGCCGAGGATCTGAAACACCTGCGCAAAGAGCATTTGTTGTTTTGTTTTCTGCACCTGGCTGCACTCCCTGAGCTGACCCGGTCGCTGTGCGATATCGGCCTGACGGCAGTCGCGTTCGAGACCGTCGAAGACCCGCACGGCCGGTTGCCGCTGCTGGCGCCGATGAGCGATATCGCCGGCCGTCTGTCGATCCAGGTTGCAACCCACCTGTTGCACCAGCCGCAAGGCGGCAAGGGTATATTGCTCGGTGGCGTGCCGGCGGCCAAGCGAGGCAGGGTGGTGATCCTGGGCGGTGGAGTCGCCGGCGGCAATGCGGCAATCGTGGCGGCCGGTTTGGGCGCCGATGTCGTGGTATTCGACATGGATCGGGACAAGCTCGAAAAGGCGCGTGCCCTGGGCGCCAATGTGACCGGCCTTTATCCACATACCGAGGATGTTGCGATTGCCGTAATGCATGCGGACATCGTGATCGGCGCCGTGCTGGTGACCGGTGAACGTGCGCCGCATGTCGTCAGTTCGGAGATGGTCAGATCCATGCAGCCGGGCAGCGTAGTGGTCGATATTTCGGTTGACCAGGGGGGTTGTGTGGAAACGACCCGGCCGACGACTTATGACGATCCGACCTATGTCTGGGAAGGCGTGATCCACTTTACCGTGACCAACATGCCGGGTGCGGTTCCCAGGACGTCATCGCAGGCACTGTCGGCGGCGATTGCGCCGTATGCCATGCGGCTGACATCGGCCGACTGGCGGCAGTCGGAAGATCTGCTCAAGGGGATCAATGTAGAGGCCGGGGAAATCATCCACCCGGCACTGTTTAAGTAGACTAATAACTAGTTAAATCATATATTTATTAAGCATTATTAATTAATAGGTTTAATCTTGATCGTGGGCAAGGGAAGCAAGCAGGACTCGCTGTTGAACAATTCGGTCCGACGGGCGCTCAGGGAGGGGGCACTGTGGGTTTTCGGCATGCTGGCCATTATTTTCCTGGTTTCGCTGATCAGTTACGAAACGGCGGATCCGGGTTTCAGGGCGGCGAGCGGCGCAACGGTCGATAATGCGATCGGACCGGCCGGCGCCTGGCTGGCCGATTTTTTTCTGCTGTTGTTTGGCCGGCCCGCCTTCTTGTTCCCGGTCATGCTTGCCTATGCAGGATTCCTGTTGTTCCAGGCCAGGGACGATGCCGAACTGCTCGACCAATCCACCTTGTGGTTCCGCGGCCTTGGCTTCCTGGTCACGCTGGCGACTTCGTGCGGGCTTGCTTCGCTGCATTTCAGCGGCGCCGGCTTACCGCATACCGGTGGCGGGATTCTTGGCGATGCCATTGGGCAAAGCCTGTCCGCTCTGCTGAGCTTCCTGGGTGCGACCTTGCTGTTGTTGGCGGTCTGGCTGGCTGGCGTGTCCCTGTTCCTCGGTATTTCTTGGATTGCCATCATGGACAGGCTTGGCCGTTTGACGTTGTGGGGTATCGAGCGGCTGGCCTTGAGATTGAAATTGCTTGGCGAGTACATCGCAGGCGTGCGCGCGAAACAAAACCGCAAAGAGCATGTCCGGGAGCAACAGCGCAAAGCGAAAAGCAAGACGCCGCCAAAGATTGAACCGGCGCCCGCCAGGCCGGCGGCCAGTGCGAGGGTATTTCGAGAGCGCCAGGTCCCGCTGTTCGAGCCAACGGCCACCCGGGATATGCCACCGCTCGAATTGCTGGAAGATCCGCCGGAACTCACGGGGAGCTATTCCAGGGAAGCGCTGGAGGCAATGTCCCGGCTCGTGGAATTGAAACTCAATGATTTTGGCGTTGAAGTCGACGTGGTGTCGGTACACCCGGGTCCGGTGGTTACCTTGTTCGAACTCAAGCCGGCGGTCGGCGTCAAGGTCAGCCAGATCAGCAGCCTGGCAAAAGACATTGCCAGGTCTTTGTCGGCGATCGCCGTGCGGGTCGTCGAAGTCATTCCCGGCAAATCGGTGATCGGACTGGAAATTCCCAATGAAACCCGGGAGTTGGTAACGCTGGGTGAAATTCTCAAGTCCGAAGCCTATGACCAGATGAAATCGCCGGTCACCCTCGCGCTGGGCAAGGATATCGCCGGCAACCCGGTCGTTGCCGATCTTGCGCGCATGCCGCACTTGCTGATCGCCGGTACGACGGGGTCAGGAAAATCGGTTGCCATCAACGCCATGGTGCTGAGCATTCTTTACAAATCGACCGCCGAACACGTGCGTCTGATCATGATCGATCCAAAGATGCTGGAGTTGTCGGTGTACGAGGGTATTCCGCATTTGCTGTCGCCGGTCGTTACCGACATGAATGAGGCGGCAAATGCGCTGCGCTGGTGTGTTGCCGAGATGGAAAGACGCTATCGGCTGATGGCGGCGGTGGGGGTGAGGAATCTTGGCGGTTTCAATCGCAAGATCAGCGATGCGATCAAAAATAGAAACCCCATTCCGGACCCGCTGTTCGAGCCCGATCCGCTCGCGGAAGAGGAGCAGACGCCACCGGCGCTCGAACCGTTACCCTATATCGTGGTCGTGATCGACGAACTGGCCGACCTGATGATGGTCGTCGGCAAGAAAGTGGAAGAATTGATCGCCCGGCTGGCGCAAAAGGCGCGAGCTTCAGGCATACACATGATCGTCGCCACGCAAAGACCGTCGGTCGATGTCATTACCGGCCTGATCAAGGCCAATATCCCGGCCCGCATCGCGTTCCAGGTTTCGGCCAAGGTCGATTCCAGGACCATACTCGATCAGGGGGGCGCCGAAGCGCTGCTCGGGCATGGCGACATGCTGTTCCTGCCGCCAGGGACATCGATTCCGACCCGGGTTCATGGCGCTTTTGTCGCCGACCAGGAAGTGCACCGGGTGGTAAAGCACATGCGCGGCAGCGAGAGGCCGAATTATATCGATGAAATTCTTGAAGGTCCGAAGGGTCAGATAGCGGGACTGAAGCTGGCCAATGTCGGTATCGCAAGCGATGCGGAAATGGACCCGCTGTACGACTCGGCCGTGCGCATCGTCAGCGAAACCCGGAAAGCTTCGATCTCGGGTATACAGCGACGACTGAAGATCGGTTATAACCGCGCCGCGCGCATGGTCGAGGCGATGGAAGAGGCCGGCCTGGTGGGTGCGCTGCAATCGAACGGCACGCGGGAAGTACTGGTGCCGGAACCGCAAAAGGACTGAGCGAGAAAGTGAGCGCAAAGAGCCTTGGTACATTTTTTGCCGTCGTGGTTATTGCCTGTCTGGGCCCCGTCCAGACTCATGCCATCGAGCCGGATACCGAGGATGCTGTAGAGAATTCAGAGCAGGCCTGGGACTTGCTCGATGCCTATCTGACCGGCGTTACGACGATGCGCGCGCAGTTTCGCCAGATACTTCTGGATGAAAATCAGCAAATCGTGCAAAACGCCGGCGGAACCCTGGTTTTGAAAAGACCCGGGCAATTTCGCTGGGATTACCAGGACCCATATGAGCAACTGATTTTGTCGGATGGCACGCACCTGTGGTTGTACGACGCCGACCTGGAGCAGGTTACCGTAAAGAGTCTCGATGATTCGCTGGCAAGCACGCCGGCAATGTTGCTGAGCGGTGATGCCAGCATGACCGATGGTTTCAAACTGACCGAAGCCGGCCAGTATGGCGAGGTGTTCTGGATGACGCTCGTGCCGCGCAACCAGGAGACAGATTTCAGGAATATTTCCCTGGGTTTCGTCGATGGACAACTGCAGCTAATGGAACTCGAAGACTCTCTAGACCAGCTAACCCGCATCATCTTGCAGGAGGTGGAGAGAAACCCGGTATTGGCCGATGACACATTTGAATTCGTGCCGCCAGCAGGCTCAGACGTGATTGGCGAAATGCCGGTCGCAGCCCGGGACGATCAGTGACCGCGGCTGGCGCGCAGCAACTCAGGTACATGCGATTTTGGCTGGGCGGCGGCTGGCTGCTGGTTTTTGTTTCGATGCTAATGAGCGTGCTGCCGGGCTTGCCGACATTTACCGTGCTATACAGCGACAAGATTTTTCACGCAACGACCTACTTTATACTGATGGCCTGGTTCGCAGGGATATACCTGCCGTCTCGATTCTGGCTGATCGCGCTGGCCCTTGCGCTGCTCGGGGTCGCCCTGGAATTTTTACAAACATTGTTTCCATATCGCTTTTTTGACTCGTGGGATATTGCCGCCAACATATCCGGCGTGGCGATTGCCTGGCTGCTCGCGGTGAATGGCATGGGCAACTGGTGTCAGCTGATAGAACGGCGAATTGGCGGGCCCGGGAACGACGCCGGCGACTGATGCCCGAGCCGGCTGAAAAGCGTATTCCGTTCCGGCCATTGGCCGATCGCATGCGGCCGCGCTCGATCGATGAGTTCCATGGTCAGCGTCATTTGCTCGGAGACAACAAGCCGTTGGCGAGCCTGTTCGCAGGAAAACCATTGCACAGCATGATCCTGTGGGGGCCGCCGGGGACCGGGAAAACCACGCTTGCGCGCATGCTGGCCGAGCAATGCGAAGTCGATTTTGTCGCCCTGTCCGCGGTCATGGCTGGCGTCAAGGACATACGCCAGGCAGTCGAGCAAGCCCGATTCCAGCGCGACAATGCGAACCGGGATACCTTGCTGTTCCTTGACGAAGTCCATCGCTTTAACAAATCACAGCAAGACGCGTTCTTGCCGTTCGTCGAGGACGGCACCTTGATTTTTATCGGCGCGACCACGGAGAACCCGTCCTTCGAGCTCAACAACGCATTGTTGTCGCGCGCGCGTACCTATGTCTTGAAACCACTCGATGATGAAGCCTTGCTGGCGATCGCGCGTGACGCGCTAAAAGATTCCGAACGAGGGCTGGGTAAGCAGAAGCTGTCACTCGGCGAGGAAATTGCCGGCTTGCTGGTGCGAGCGGCGGATGGCGACGCGAGGCGATTGCTGACGATGCTGGAGATAGCCGCGGACCTGGTCGGGCGCAACGGCGTGATCTCGGAGGAAATTATCAGGGAGCTGGCGACCGACAGCGTGCGGCGTTTTGACAAACGCGGTGATGAATTCTACGACCAGGTTTCCGCGTTGCATAAATCGGTACGCGGAAGCGATCCCGATGCGGCATTGTACTGGCTGGTGCGGATGCTGGATGGCGGCTGCGATCCTTTGTATGTCGCGCGGCGCGTCTTGCGCATGGCCAGCGAAGACATAGGCAATGCAGATCCCAGGGCCCTGACGCTGGCGTTGCAGGCCTGGGATGTCTATCAGCGGCTGGGAAGCCCGGAGGGGGAACTGGCTATCGCCCAGGCAGTGGTCTACATGGCGTGCGCGGCAAAAAGCAACGCCGTCTACCGGGCCTTCAAGAGCGCGCAAAAAGACATTGCCAGGGGAGGCAGTCTGCCGGTACCGATGCACTTGCGTAATGCGCCAACCCGGCTGATGAAGGAACTGGGGCATGGCGATGGATACCGATATTCCCACGATGAGACCGATGCTTTTGCCGCCGGCGAGAATTATTTTCCGGAGGAAATGCAGCCGCAAAGGTATTATCATCCCGTGCCGCGCGGGCTGGAAATTCGTATTGGGGAAAAACTTGCAGATCTTAGACGAAAAAATCGCGACAAAAAATGATTGCTGAGTACGCAGGCATTTCCCGTGGGGAGGTCCGTTGAGCACATTGCTGGCAATCGGCGCCGGGGGCGCTCTTGGCGCCTTGGCGCGGTTTGGCATCTACAATGCAGTCCATGGCGCACTGGGCCGGGATTTCCCCTATGGCACATTGACGGTCAATGTCATCGGTAGCCTGGCGATGGGTTTCCTGTATGTCTGGCTGTTCGATCGGCTCAACATGGGGCCCGTGTGGCGGGCCTTCGCCTTGATCGGCTTTCTCGGCGCCTTTACCACTTTTTCAGCGTTCTCGATGGAAACGCTGAACCTGATGCTGCAGGGAGCCTGGATACGCTCGATGCTCAATATGCTGCTCAGCCTGGTTCTTTGTGTCGGCGCCGCGGGACTGGGCGTGTGGCTGGGTCGCGCCGCGGCCTGACGCCGGGGCCGGGGAGTCTTCGATGCTCGATGCAAAACTGTTACGACATGAGCCGGAACTGGTGGCCGGCAATCTGGCGCGGCGTGGCTATGAACTGGACACCGCGGTGCTCGAAGCGCTGGAAAGTCGCAGGAAATCCGCACAGCAACACGTGGAGGAATTGCGCAACAAACGCAATAAGGCATCGAAAGCCATCGGTCAGGCGAAAGCGAAGGGCGAGAATGCGGATGCATTGCTTGCCGGCGTAAAAAGCCTTGGGGATGAACTCGACCAGGCGGAGGCCGTAATGAAGGCGGTCAAACGCGAACTGGACGAACTGATGCTGGGGATGCCGAACCTGCTTCACGAAAGTGTTCCCGATGGCAATGACGAATCGGCAAACGACGAAATCCGACGCTGGGGCGAGCCGGGTAAAACGTCTTTTGCGGTCAAGGACCATGTCGATCTTGGCGCCGGCCTGGGCATGCTCGATTTCGAAAGCGCGGCGAAAATAGCCGGGTCGCGTTTCGCGGTTATCAGTGGAATGCTGGCGCGCATGCACCGGGCGCTGATTCAGTTCATGCTGGATCTGCATACCACCGAGAACGGCTACCGCGAATACTATGTTCCTTACCTGGTCAACCGTGATTCACTGACCGGGACGTCCCAGCTGCCAAAATTTGCCGATGACCTGTTTGCCGCCGGCGACAGCGGGCTTTACATGATTCCGACTGCGGAAGTGCCGCTGGCAAACCTGGTTCGCAACGAGATCGCGGACGGCGATGCCCTGCCGCTGAAGTTCGTCGCGCATACACCCTGTTTTCGTTCGGAGGCCGGTTCCTACGGCAAGGACACGCGCGGCATGATCCGGCAGCACCAGTTCGAGAAAGTCGAAATGGTTCAAATCGTGTCACCCGACAAATCTTACGCGGCGCTGGAAGAATTGACCGGGCATGCCGAGCTCGTCTTGCAAAAACTGAAACTACCCTACCGGCTAGTCAGCCTGTGCTCCGGTGATATCGGTTTTGCTGCCGCCAAGACTTACGATATCGAGGTGTGGCTGCCGGGACAGAATAAGTACCGGGAAATTTCATCGTGCAGCAATTGTCTGGATTTCCAGGCCAGGCGCATGGGCGCGCGCTGGCGCAACCCGCAAACTGGCAAACCGGAGCTGGTCCACACGCTGAATGGTTCGGGCGTTGCCGTCGGCCGGGCGCTGGTTGCCGTCATGGAAAACTACCAAAGAGAAGACGGCGGAATTATCGTACCCGACGTTTTGCAACCATACATGGGCGGGCTGGCAAGCATCGAGCCGCCGGCGTGAAGGGATAAATCAGAGCTTCCCTAATCGCCCTTGGGCCAGTTCGGCGGCAGGGTCTTGATATGCAGATCGCGTTGCGGGAACGGAATCGTAATGGACTGTTCCCTGAAAGCCTTGTCGATCGCAAAATTGATATCGCTGGTCACATCGTAGCGTCGTTCGATGCGTTTTATCCTGACTCTCAGTTCGAAATTTAACGAACTATCGCCAAATTCCAGAAACAGCGCTTTTGGCGGCGTTGCCCGGGTCGGATCGGTAATCACTTCCGGGTGGTTTCTGCCCGCGTTTTGCAGGATTTCCTTGACCAGTTCGGTGTCCGAGCCATAGGCCACGCCCACCTTGATGCGCAACCGGCCATGCGGGTCGTGCAACACCCAGTTCGTGACCTGGCCGGACACCAGCTCCGAATTGGGCACGAAGATATTCTGGTTATCCAGCGTTTCGATTTCCGTCGAGCGAATACTGATGCGTTTGACGAAGCCTTCGACTGTACCCACGGTGACAAAATCGCCGACTTTCACCGGTCTTTCAAATAACAAAATCATGCCTGAAATAAAATTGTTGACTATCGACTGAAGGCCAAAACCAATACCGACGGACAACGCAGTAGCAACCCAGGCCAGGCCGGCGAGACTAACGCCGATCAGTGCAAGACCGGTAATGCTCGCAATGGCGAATCCCGCATACCCGGCCAGGGTTACCATCGAATCCCGGGCGCCGCGATCCATCGTCATATGGCGTACCCAGCGTCTTTGTATCAGGCCCTTGATCCAGCTGGTTACCAACAGCAGTGCGGTAAATGCAATAACCCCGGACAGGATATTGAGCGGCATAATACTGATTGCACCGATCGTGAAACCCTGGGTAATGTAGGTGCCGGCCTGGGGCAAGAAAGTGCCCGAGTTATCCCAGATCCAGATAAGCAGTGCGGCAAAACCGAGCCAGACCGTAATATCTATCAGTAATTGGTAGGGGCCGAGGCGACTGGGTTTTTCGGCGGAACTGATCCCCAGGTAGGTGCGCGTTCTGAAGGCAAGTGGACTGCTGCCGGTGGTAATCGCGTTTCTTGTCTGCTCGATCAGCCACAACAGCATCCAGATCGTGAAACCGGACAAGGCGCTGAGCACAATCCCGCGAGTCAGATAACTGGCGAAATTATGGTAACCGAATGTTTCAGCAACGATCGATGACAGGATGACCAGCAAAATGACGAAGCGGGTGAATCTGAATCGATTCATCAACCCCGGTATTTTTCTGGCAATCAGCAAAACCCAAAGCAGGGAAAATGCCAGGAACAACGTGAGCAAACTACGTGGTAACGCATCCAGGGCTTCCGGCAGATCGACCAGCCAGCCTTGCCCCAAAATGACAAAACTGCCGACCAGCACCAGCAGAAACCGGTGCAGGCGGCGACGCACAGGCTTGACCATGCCGGGGATCAGGCCTTCGACTTCCGCCGCCGGTGATAATGGTCCGGTGCTCCATACGATTACGACCCCGCCTAAACCATAGGCCAGTACACCCATGGCCAGCCTGAATGAAGCGAGGTTCCACACCAGTTCCGTCGTATAGATATTGATGACAATGGCGGCGATCAATCCCGCCAAAAGAATCGGCGCGTATTCGGCGAGCGGTTTGGGGATCAGGTATTTGAATTCCGGTGCGCGCTCATCGGCTCCCGTATCCTTGTACCAGCAGTTGAATTTATACCGTAGAGCAAAGCCAAGTCCGATGGCCAGGACGACCAGGGCAATCAATATCCAGGTCGAAGCAAAGCTGCCATCGACGGATGGGACTGGCTTCAATGCCTGAATGATCCTCGCCGGCCACAGATTGGCTGTTTCAAGTTTTCCTTGACCGTTTTGCCAAAGCGCATTGCCCCGGCTCATCACGCGTTGCCGTGACAGGCGTGATCCTTTTTGCTCGGCTATTGCGGTCAGGCCGTCAGATCGGGAAATAACCAGTTCGCAATTCGACAAACGCGCTTCCACCAGGCTTTTTTCCGTCTGCAAGGCATTGCGTCTTTCCCAGATTTCAATATTCTCGTTTTCATTGAAGACCGGGAGAATCCCCAGCTCGCTATCCAGTCTTTCCACTTCCGGACGAGTGTCGGCAACGCAGGTCTCGGCGCCTGCTCGCAAACGACTGACCAGTGCGAGAGCCTCGCTGACGGTCAGCTGGTTTGCGTCGGGATCTTTGAAGCGAAGCTGCATCGCCTCGATGTCTTCGATGGCGGTGCCGGGATTAAAGGCTTCTTCGTCAGCGGCCTGCTGGGCGAGCAGGGTCGTGCTGCCAAACAGCGCCAGCCAGGCGGTGGCGGTCAGCAGTGCGCGAAGGCGAATCCCTTTGGACATGGTCCGGTATTATAACCACAGCTTGGTCTGTGGCCTAACGACGTGGTTCTCGAATTATTGTCTTGAACATTGATCGGCAAAAAGGCGAGAATTCGCATCGGTAAGCGTTGGCGGAATAGTTGGACGCGACGATTGCGCGGAAAAACAGTTTGGAGAGGTGGCAGAGTGGTTGAATGCGGTGGTCTTGAAAACCATTAACGGTTTGTAGCCGTTCGGGGGTTCGAATCCCTCCCTCTCCGCCAAAAGTAAAAGGCCCCTTTATGGGGCCTTTTACTTTTGCATGGGGGAGTGTGGACGAGCCCGCCGGGTTTGCTGCCGAGCCACGCGTAGCGAGGCGAGACGACGCCGGCTTTGCCGGCGCCCGCAGGGTGAGCTCACGAAGTGAGCGAATCTCATCCCTCCCTCTCCGCCATCTATCGCGCCTTGGCTTCCGCCCCAGGCCTGTGAACTTAAATCGACTACATCGCTCTCAAAGTAGCAAGCGACATATCCAATCCTTGCTCTCGGTGAATTGCTATGACCGCCAAACTTTCAAAACCGCTGCTCCTGGGCGCGCTGCTCGCATTAACCTTTTCCGCCAATGCACAAGACCTGGCCGATCAAGCCAATCAAAGCTACCAGGCCAGGGAATGGCAGGACGCCGCCACGGACTACGAAACCTTGAGTCGTGACGACAAATCCAATGGGCAATATCTGTACCGGCTGGGAGTTTCGCGCAGACACCTCGGACAGTATCAAGCCGCCGTCAATGCCCTGGAAAGCGCGAGAAAGACCGGTGTCCCCGGCATGTTCGTGGACCTTGAGCTGGCCAGGCTATTTACGCTGCGGGAGGAACCGGAAATGGCGCTGGAAAAACTGCGCCTGGCCGGTGAACAGGGTTTTGGCAATATTCAGCAGATCGAGCAGGACCCGGAGTTGGCAGCGCTGGCTGGCAGTAATGGTTTCGAAGAGGCGATGCATGTGATCAGGAGAAATTCCGCGCCTTGTGAGTATATGGAAAGAGCCAGGGATTTCGATTTCTGGATCGGTGAATGGGAGGTCTATGACAAGGACCGGACCGTCAGGTATGGCGAAAACACAATCAGCAGCAGAGACCGGGGCTGTTACCTGTTTGAACAATGGGTCGGCGCGACCGGCAACCCGGGCAGCAGCATGAATTACTATGATCCAGGACAGCAGCGCTGGCGGCAACACTGGGTGGGCGCGGGCGGCAGCATCATCGATATTTATGGTGGTCTGGTCGATGGCAGCATGGTTCTCGAAGGCCGCATTTACAGCATCAACCCGCCATCGGATTCGCCGTTCAGGGGCACCTGGACCCCAATGCCGGATGGTCGGGTTCGGCAGTTCTTCGAACAATCCAAAGACAACGGCAAGACCTGGGTCCCGTGGTTTGATGGCTATTATCAGCGCAAGTCCGAAAGCCGGTGACATCTGTACTGTGACGCTGCCATAATCGATATTTGCTCCATTTGCGGGCGGAAATGCAGCCAATGACATACAGATATCGAATCTCCTATCGCAAGCCCGGCCCGGTTGCCCAGGTCATCAGCTTTATCACCGGTATCGTGGCGCTGGGTATCGCCGCTTTCCTGGGTATTTTCATATTGGCGGCACTGGTCGGTCTGATCGTTATCGGCTCGGCGGCGTTTGCCATTCGGTTCTGGTGGATCAAGCGGAAAATAGAGCAGGCGGTCAGGGACGGACAATCGCCCGGCGATGTCCTGCATGCCGATTACATTGTGATCGAGGAACGGGAAACAAAATCCACGGATGTCTGAGTTCGGCGGACAGCAATGCACATGGATGGAAAAAAATTGAAAAAAATGCACAGGACATTGCGCCGCCGGCCGCTGTATACGCCACTGATCATGCCGGTCATGGGATTCGTCCTGATGGCGCTGGCTATCGCCTGGTACTTCGATTCGCGCGCAACGACAGTCGTATTCCTGGTGCGTCATGCTGAAAAAGCAGCCATGCCTGCTGGCGACCCGGGACTGAGCGATCTCGGCAGGGAGAGGGCGGAGGAACTGGCGCGGGTCATGGCGATGTCGAATGTCAACAACGGGCCGGATCATATATTCGTGTCCCAGTACCGGCGTTCGCTGGGAACAGTTGAACCGCTGATACGCGATACCGGTCTGCCGGTCAGCGAATACCTCGCGGAGGATTCCGCTGCGCTGGTCGATGAATTGCTGGACAATTACCGCGGTCAGGCCGTACTCGTCGTCGCACACAGCAATACCGTGGCCGAGATTATCGAGCTTTTGGGCGGCAAGGCGCCAGCGCAGGAAATGACCGAGCAGGACTATGACGACCTGTACGTGGTCGGTATCCCGCGTTTTGGCCGGCGGCAAACCCTGCGCTTCAAGTACGGTCGCGTGAATAACTTGAATAATCCAATAAAACAATAACTTATATAATTTTATTAAAGTTATTTATTAACTTGTAAAAGGATTTTCCATTAGTAGTCCGTCGGCGGACAAAGCCGGATACATCCGCTTTTTTTCCCGGCAGCGGCGCGCGATGTCCGGATAGGCCCATTCAAAAAGAGTCTGCTGCCAGGTTTTGGGGTCGAGGCGGCTGTGGTCATACATGCCGGCAGCATCACGCTGCTTCATGGCCTCGTACAAGATCAACGCGGTGGCCACCGAAACATTCAATGACTCAGTATGTCCTTGCATCGAAATTTTCAGATGGGCATCGGCGAGGCCGGCGGCTTCGGCACTGACACCGACCAATTCCGAGCCGAGCAACAGGGCGGTCGGCGCGGTGTAGTCGATTTCTCGAAAGTCCCTGGCCTGGGCGGACAGGTGCGCGGCGAGCACCTGGAAACCGTCATTTTTCAGACATCCGATGGCGCTGGCTATATCGGCATGGATCACGATCGGCACCCATTTGCGCGATCCAGCGGAAGTCAGGTGATGACGAGGCAACTTCGGAGAATTCGACACGACATGGGCCCGGAATACGCCCACCGCGTCGCAACTGCGAATAATCGCCGCCAGGTTATGCGACTTGTGCACGTTCTCCGACAATATCGTCAGATCCGGCTGGCGGCGCGCCAGCACGCTTTTTAGCGTTTGAAAGCGATCAGGAGTCACGATTCAAGAAGGCGGCTGCCCACTCATCATGCCTGCAAAGCGATGGCCTGACGTATGAATTCTTCGTGTTGCCCGATGCGTAAGTCCGCCAGCACCGCATCGCGAATGATGCCGTCCTGGTCTATCAGAAAAGTGGCGCGGCGCACGCCAAAACCCAGCGGGCCGTTGACGCCATAATCCACAATCACTGTCTTGCCGACATCGGACAGGAGCAGGAACGGCAGTTGATATTTCTCCGCGAACCGTTGATGG
The DNA here is from genome assembly GCA_036443455.1 of Gammaproteobacteria bacterium. Taxonomy (GTDB): domain Bacteria; phylum Pseudomonadota; class Gammaproteobacteria; order Steroidobacterales; family MnTg04; genus MnTg04. Next base: position 986 of record JAZFYI010000129.1, on the reverse strand, counting down.
CTTTCCGTGCCCTGGGGACTGATGCCCGCCACCTGGAGCCCTGCGGCAACCAGTTCGCCATGCAGATCGCGAATCGTGCATGCCTCCCTGGTGCAGCCCGGTGTGAAATCGGCCGGATAGAAATACAAGACCACCGGGCCATTTTCCAGCAATCCCTGCAAGGACACGGGCTTGCCGGTCTGGTCAGGAAGCGTGAATCGCGGCGCCTGTTCGCTAATTTCCAGCATATTGCCTATTTTAGACCGCTGGCACCCACATGCAATACTTGGCCTTTCCGGGCATCACCGCCGGTGATAGAATGCGCCGCCTGATGGGGCCGTAGCTCAGCTGGGAGAGCGCTGCGTTCGCAATGCAGAGGTCGGCGGTTCGATCCCGCTCGGCTCCACCAATTCAACAATATCCGGGATCGCCCCGGTAGCTCAGCTGGGTGAGCGACGGTTGCCGCAAAGCGGCAAGTCCGAGCAAAGCTCGGACAGGAGCGAACGCCGCTCGCCTACCGGCGAGTGGCCGGGCCCGAGGAACGAAGAGACGAGGGGAGCGTCCACAGCGCGCAGCGCTGCTGCCCCAGAACCTGATAAAATCTGTCGAAAGCAAAACAATTCGCCCCGGTAGCTCAGTTGGATAGAGCGTCCGCCTCCTAAGCGGAAGGTCCCAGGTTCGAATCCTGGTCGGGGCACCAAAAAAAGGGGACGGATTTATTTTTCGAGATTTCACAATCGCTTGGTATCTGCTATTTTTGAAAAATAAATCCGTCCCCTTTTTTACCCTCTGACCCGCCGAACGAACCAGGTCAACAACAAGCCGAAGCCGATCAGGCCGCCGATCTGGACCATCCAGTCCGGACCCAGCCAGTCGGTGCCGAAGCCATCGGGTTTTTTGTTTTGTACAAACGCTACACCGGCGATCGCGACGCCGAGCAGTCCTTCGCCGCCGACAAAACCCGAACCGAGCAATACGCCGCGGTCGCGGCGTTCGATTTCCTGTTC
>JAZFYI010000128.1:0-10012 GCA_036443455.1 Gammaproteobacteria bacterium | reverse complement strand
GGCGTCAGCCATGACGATCGCCGGCGCCGCCCCGCCGTGTTCAAGCGCGCAGCGAGCACCGGGAGCCAGCTTCGAGCGCAGCATCCAGCCAACCTTGCCGCTGCCGATAAAGCTGAAAAAAGCCACTCGCGGATCGCTCACCATCGCCATCGAAACATCACGATCGGTCGTCAACAGCGCCTGGCACCAACCCTCGGGCAGACCCGCCTCGCGGACCATGGCGACGATGCGCATACACGATAGCGGCGTCGCCTCGGCCGGTTTGATGATTACCGGGCAACCGGCGGCGATCGCCGGACCGATCTGGTGAGCGATCAGGTTCAAGGGATGATTAAAAGCGCTGAACGCCAGCACCACGCCGATCGGCTCATGCATGGTAAACGCCAGGCGGTTTGCCGATGACGGCGTGATATCCATTGGAATGCAGTGGCCGGCCTGGACGCGTAGATGATCGACACAACTGCGAAAACTGTCTACGGCGCGGTCTATCTCAACCAGCGAATCCGGCAACGGCTTGCCGCCCTCACGCGCAGATTCGGTCGCCAGGAACTCTCTTTGCCGGTGCAGCAGATCCGCAATCTTCTTGAGGATTTCAATTCGCCGGGCCGGGCTGAGCCAGCTGTCCCGGTTGCGGTACAAGGCATGGGCGGTCGCCAGCGCCTGTTCCGCCGCCTTCTGGCCACCTCGCTCGACGGTTGCGATCTCCTGGTTGTCGAATGGCGCGTTGACCGTCGCCGGTTCGCCATCCGCACTGGCGCCGGGCACCATTAATGCAAAATGCTCGCTCATTTCAAATCCTGACCTTCAGATTTCCCAGTTTTTCGGTAAGTATCATGTTCTCCCGGTAGTCGACCGGGCAATCGACTATCGCGACCGTGCCACAGGAAAGCGCCTGCTCGAGCGTCGGCAATAGATCGCCGGCACTCTCCACCCGGTATCCTTTCGCGCCGAAACTTTCTGCAAACCTGACAAAGTCGGGATTTGTAAAATCGATGTGGCTCGTACGACCGAACTTTTTGTTCTGGTGCCACTCGATCAGCCCGTACTTGCTGTCGTTCCAGATCAAGACAACCAGTTCCAATCCCAGTCTCACGGCCGTTTCCAGTTCCTGGCAGTTCATCAGGAAACCAGCATCGCCGGAAACCGCCACGACTTTTCGTTCGGGATAAGTCAGCTTTGCGGCAATCGCACCGGGCAAGGCTATGCCCATCGATGCGAAGCCGTTCGAAATGATGCAGGTATTCGGGGCCTCCGCCTTGTACATCCGGGCCATCCACATCTTGTGCGCGCCAACATCGGAGATGGCGATGTCTTCCTTGTCCAGCGCCCGGCGCACGTCAGACACGATTTTCTGCGGCTTGACCGGGAACCCCTGGTCATTTTCGAAGGCCTGCAGTTCGTCAACGATGATCTGGCGCAAGGTGTATGCAATCTTGCTTTCCCGCGGACGGGCACGGTCTGCGATCGCGTTCAGGGCCTCGGCGATGTCGCCGACGACCCCCGCCTCGAGCATGTAATGCGCATCCACTTCGGCCGGCGTCGCGTCTATGTGAATAATCTTCTTATCCCGGTTCGGATGCCAGCCTGCCGGCGAGTACTCGACCAGGTCGTAGCCGACGCAGATGACCAGGTCCGCCTTTGCAAAACCGCTGGCGACATAGTCCGTACCCGCAAGCCCCACCGTACCCAGAGACAGCGGATGGGAAAACGGCAGCGCCCCCTTGGCCATAAAAGTCATCGCTACCGGTATATTGAGCTTCTCGGCAAACGCCACCAGCTCATCGCTGGCGGAGCCGCGTATCACGCCATTACCCGCCAGCACGATCGGGTTTCGCGAACCGGATATCAGCTCCGCCGCCTGCTTCACTTTCTGCGGCGTCGGATACGGCTTGCTCGGGTGCTGGACTTTCAACGGCTCACCATCCGCGGGCATATCGGCGATGTCTTCCGGCAGCTCGATGAAACTGACCCCCGGTTTCTCTCTCTCCGCTTCCTTGAATGCTTTGCGAATGACTTCCGGAACCACGCCCGGCGTGCGAATCTGTGTCGAGTACTTGGAAATGGGCTCGAACAGCTTTACCAGGTCCAGGTGCTGATGGCTCTCCTTGTGCATGCGACCGGTATCGACCTGGCCGGCAAGCGCCACGACCGGCGCCCGATCCATGTTCGCATCGGCCACCCCGGTGACGAGGTTGGTCGCGCCCGGGCCCAGGGTCGCCAGGCAAACACCGGCCCGACCGGTCAGCCGGCCACACACATCGGCCATGAATGCCGCCCCCTGTTCGTGGCGGGTCAGGATGAACTCGAGCTTGCTGTCCAGCAAAGCATCCATGAAATCGATGTTTTCTTCGCCGGGTATGCCAAACACGTAACTGACGCCTTCTTTTTCCAGGCAACGAACGAAAAGCTCTGCGACTTTCATGGATACCCCCTGGATTAGCCGGTTATTTTGAAGTTTGGAAAGAGAGCGGCCCCAAAATAGCACCTTGCAACAATTCTTGTAACAGTCGCCACAAATAACATGTCGGCCTCTCACGACACAGCAGACCGGAATTCTGGGCCGACTCCTACGGTTTCATGGATAACCACTTCCGGTTGACGCGCGGATCTGTCGCCGTGATCGACCAAAGCTTTGGCGACGCGGACGCTGGCGGCAAACTGCGGTCGGCGCGGCAAAACATCGGTGCTTATGGCCGCTTGAACGAGAAGTTCTTCTATAACATCAACTACAGCGGCGCTGCTGGCGATGCCGAGGGTGAAGAGCCAGCCAATATCAGCGGTCTGTTTAATGTCGATATCACCGACGACATCATGCTGGCCATGTCTGTCCCGCTTTTCGCGGGCTACCGGCAAATCTCCATGAGCGATGACGAAGTCATTGAAACCAGCAGTATGCGGAAGGCGGCAGCAAGTCCCATCGCGGGCATGTCCAGATCTAAATCGCTATTCGGAAAGCAGAAAGCGAACGTGTTTGTTTATCACAGGTCTTGGCTCAGCAACTCCGCCAACGCTTCGTTGGCGGCTTTTCGCACAGCGTCGTCCTGATCGTCCAACGCCTGGTTCAGAAGACGGATGGCCGTTTCACCGCCGATGTCCGCTAAGGCCTCGGCGGCCTCCACCCGGAGTGAGGCGTCCGCGTCTTGCAGCGCAATAGCCAGTGCCCGAGCGGATTGCCCCCCGCCGATTTCCGTGAGCGCCTCGATGGCCGATTGCCGCACGTCGCTATCCGCATCCTGGAGCGCATGTTTGAGGACCTCAATGGCAATATCGCCGCCAACCACGCCCAACGCATAGGCCGATTCCGCCCGAACCCATGCATTCTCATCACCCGAAGCGGTGGCCAGTGCAGCACCGGCATCATCTCCCCCAATGTGTGCCAGCGCATAAATAGCCTTCACGCGGACTTTCTTGTCTTCGTCGGCCAGGGCGAATCTCAGAGGCGCAATGGCTTCGTTCGCCTTAAGCCTTCTCAGACCCTTGATGGCCGCCTGTCTGACGTGGATGTCATCGCTCATAAGCTCCGCTCGCAGCACCTTGATAGCGGATGCGGGATCCGATGAAAAGCGAACGGCAGCTTGCGTATGATCGGGGTCATTCGATGATCTACCGGAGAAAACCCACAGGGTGCTTGGACGCTCATGGTTCGCGTTCCTTGCGCCGGTTGCCGCCTGGGCCTGATACAGCAGGTAGCTTTGACCCCGCATGATGCGGTTCAACGCCTCGGACAACGGAAGCCGTTCAATATCCAGGGTGAGTCGATGTGCCAGCGGATCATGCGAGACGACGATCAGATCGCTTTGGCGAGCGATCTCATCCAGGACATCCCGAACACCTGCGTTGTGCGCCGTCAGCGTCACAAGATCGCCGCTTACATCGACCTGCAGGTAGGTCGTGCTGCTATCGGCTAATACCTGCCTGTCGTCGAAAGCACTCTGTGCCGTGACAACGTTGACAAAAAGCAAAATGCACGCCATCAGACCCACTTGGCGAACAGCGTTTGTGGTCACAGTGTTGTAATTGGCCGGTGTCATCGTGGTGCCCGAGTCATGATGGAGACAAAGTGTCGTTTTGTATCCAGGCAGTCTGCAGGATAGCGGCATCGGGCCGCAATCGCCTCTCTCGACTGCAAAGGGTCAAAAGGCGATTGCTGCCCTTGGATTTCCAGCCGGTCCAACGGGGCGGCGATGATTTCCAGACTAACTGACTATCCTTCTTAGTCGCCGCACCCTTCGTTTTGATTAACACAGATATCACCCACCTCCGTGAAGGTCGCGTTATCGTTTCCCCCGATCGCACCGACTTCGATCTTTACCAGCGTATCGTCGGGCAGGGAGGCGAGATATTCTGCGGGGACCGTCACCGCCAATGGCGCAAAATCGGTTAAATTGCCTGATACCCGGATGGTGAACTTCAGTTTTCCCAAAGGGTCACCATCATCGACATCGGGTTCGAAAACGATTTCCCAGGCGTCAACGACCACAGCTACCGGGTGCACCTGCAGAACGCCGGCACCGACGAGCGAGGTTAATTCCTCGAAATTCGCACATTCCCCAAGATCGTCGCCCGCAGCCCATGAAATTACGCCTGACACATCATCAAACATAAGGTCCCTGGGAGCAGCAGGAAGTTCATAGGTGAGCTCCGATTCGCCCTCTGACTTTTCTCCCTCATCTCCCTTCCCTTCAAAAACGTACGTGCCAGCCGCCCAACGCTCCAGGAACTCCTCCAGCGTGACGAAGTCTTCGTCATCGTTGTCTACATCGTCATCATTCGTCGGATCGAAGCAGAGTGGCTCTGCGCTCTCGACAAAGAGCTCGGTGAAAAACTGTTCGCGCAATTCTCTTTTCGCGTCCACTTTGAAGATTTTCTTGCCATCAGGATTCTTAACTTCGCCTTTAATCAGGTCATCGCCATCCATCAGAAAATGAAAACCAATATCCCCGTCCGTGGTATTTATCTCGATGAGCGCCTTACACTCGCCCAGGTCGCCGCACGGTTCGGTTGCCATTGCGACCGTGGTCGCGATACCCATGATAGCAACAGCTACGGCTGCTCCGAAAAGGGTATTTGACATAGGGTGTTTTTGTTTCATGCCTCGTTCCTCCTGCTCAGATGTCGGCAAGTGTGACCAAACAGCCGAACGCGGCTGCGATACTTGCTTTGCGCATGTATATGTTTAGACGCTTGCTCAGGCGGAAATCGGTCGTCTAATCGTCAAGGCTTTCCATACCCGTCTTCAGGCAGGTTTGGTTTTGTCGTTAATGAAGCCAAAACGAGGGTCGGCTTTAGAATTCATAAAGAAATCCCAATGCGGGCAACAACGGCAGCCAGTCGTCTTCATTCTTCTCGAGGAAGGCAACACCGGCGGTGTCTTCCTCCAGGTCAAAATCCGAGCAACAAGGGTTTCTCCTGTTCAGCGCATTTGTGAGTTCGAAAAACGCCGACAGTGTGCCCTTAGCCAACTTGAATTTTCTACTCGCCCGTATGTCGACACTGGCGAACCTGGCGAAGCGTTTCGCGTTTCTTGGCCCCGGAGTGACGACCGGTTCTCCTGACGGATCGAAGCTCAACGCCAGGTCTGTTTTTGGCCAGCCGGTGTGTATGCCAGCGGCGAGGTCCAGTTGCCAGTCACCCGGACGCCACGAAAAACCAGCCTGCAATGCGTGTCGCTGGTCCCAGCCGCGGGCGACATTGCCGCCGTTCACCTGGTCTTCAACTTTCGAAAAGGAATAAGCACCCCACCAACTCAGGCCACCACTCGTCTTTTCCAGGTACAGTTCGATGCCCCTGGCACGCGCTTTCTCCGGGTCTATTCGTACACGGTCGGACTGTAATTCGGGGAGTATGGATAGCGAATCGAAGAGATTCTCGAACCTCGGTTTGAGTCGCTCCATGCGCTTGTTGAACGCCTCGGCACGGAAAAGATAGGAATTACCGAAACGATGCTGGATTCCGATGATCAGCTGATCAGCTCTTTGTGCCGGGGAAAACCGGTTGACACCGTCCTCAACCTGGAGTTCTTGAATGCCCTGAAACTGGTAATAACGCCCCCAGCTCAGGCGAAGATCCGTTTTCGGGTTTAGCGTGTACAGGAAACTCAGCCTGGGACTGAACTGCGAATCTGGATTCGTATCCTGAAAGGTCTGCTTGTCCCATCTGAATCCGAGTTCCATGATCGCCCGGGAGCCTAACCGCCAGCGGTTGGACAGATACGCGGCAAAAGTGTCTCCATCTACCGTGACCGCCAGATCTCGGCTGATCGCAACCGGCAGACCACTAAACACGGCATTAATACCAAAATAGTCGACCGCACTCTGGTAACGATAATCTGCCTCCGCATGCTGCGCCTCGATACCCCATTGCAGCAGATAACTTCCATGCACGAACCACTGCCAGTCCTGCCGCAGGGTCACAATCTCCGTCTCCCTTCGGTCATCGACGAAACCGACTATCGCCTCGGGATCGATGACCAGACCCATACGATCATTATGTATCGTGTCAAACGACAGCACTGTCGTGCTGCTCAGGTCGTCACTCCATTCGTTTTTCAGCCTGAGCCAGAACTGTGAATTGTCTGCCCGGCTGTCCGATCGTTCCTGATCGTCGACTTTGTCATCGGTGACGATCAGCACCCGGTCGCTAGCCAGCAGAATATTGAGCGACAGACTGGTTTTTGGCGACAGCTCGCCAGCCAGTTCGAAAAAGAAATCACTGTAGCTGGGTTCACCGAACTTCTTGTTTACGACCAGGTCCAGATTGCCGCGTCGTGCCGAAACCAGCCAGTCGAGACTGCCGGTTGAGAAACTGCCCGCCGACAGGAAGGAAGTGTTGTAGGCACTAAAGCCAATTTCGGTCTGGCGCAATCTCTCTGGTTTCATGGTCTCGATGAGAATGAGCCCGCTCATCCGGTCCCCGTAGCGAACCGGAAAACCCCCGGTATAAACCTCGATTCCGCTGATCGCGCGAACGTCTACGGCACTGAAGATGTTCTGAAAATTGCGGACATGAAATGGGTCCAGCAACCGATGGCCATTCAGGATAATTGCCACTTCGTCGTCAGCCCCGCCACGAAAGTGTGTTTTCGCGGATATGCCGCCGGCGGCGGCACCAGGCAGGCGCTGGGCCGATCTTATCGGGTCGTCCCCGAGATCCGGCATACTCTGAATCGCCCTCTGGTTAATATGAAAAACCGAAGCCGATAGCTCACGCTGCAACTGGTAACGGCTGGTAGTGACCGTCACTTTGTCAAACTCCCAGAGACTCGGGGCCGGTTCCGCCAGAACCACCGAAATATGTCCCGGCTTAATACGAACTGTTCGTTGTTCGGTAACAAATCCGGGCAGCGAAATGGTTATTTCTATTTCGCCAATGTTCAGGTTATTGAATTTGAGTAATCCGTTGCCGAGCGCCAACGGTTCCGGCAGAGGGACAGATGCGGTCACCGACAACGCCTCTATTCTGGTGGTTGGCGGGACATTCTTGATGATGAGCAGCAATGAGCCCTGGTTGGCATGTGCCAGCCCGTCTTCGGTTCTGACAACGAGATAGAGTTCGTCTATGTGCAGTAGCGTCAGATCATGGGGTATGAGTATTTCCCGAACTATTCCTTCCGGGTCGATACTTTCGGGCTCGGTATGAACCAGCATGGATTGATTTATCAGGTTTGAACTATAAACAAACGACCAGCCCTCGCTGCGGTATTGTTCCAGGACTCCGCTTATGGATCGCCCGGTGAAGGTGTCGTTTGCAACCGCGGATGTAGTCCATGCAACGCAGCAAAGCCCGATGATAAACACGCGGTGGACTGATCCGAACAGATTTACCCGGTTCGATATGGCTGTCGAGCCAGGTTCGTCGGACAGATTAACGGTACGACGCATGATTCTCAGTATACCAAGGACCGGCCCTGTTTCTGATAATCGGCACCGCCACGACAAATCTTCAGATCAGCTGCCGAATGCCCGGGAAGTTTGCCGGGTACTGACCAGAATCACGCCGCCATGTAATTCGTACACCAGGTCAGCGGTCTGAAACATGATTTCCAGGGCCTTCATGGGCGGCAAATCGATTTTGCCGTGCAGTATCGTTTCCTCGGCCAGGGACTTGGCGCTTTCTGTCTCATACTCGATAAGCAAACCAGACTCACGGCCTATCCACTGCAGAAACTCGTCCATGCTACGGCCATCGAGCTCGTATGCAGGCGCAATTTCCTCAGCCCACTTCCACTCGTCCGCGTACGGCAATATGGATTGACGAGCCTTGACGCCGCTTTCGTTGATAATCACCTGCTCCCCGGCAAGCACCAGCGTTTCAATGCTGTCGCCACTGATCGCAACTTCGCCCACACGCACGCTGACGGACAGTGCACCACCCGCCAGGTCGGTCATGAATTGCGTGCCCATGTGCCGGACTGTGCCATAGGGCGTTTCGATCAACAGGTTGACTAGCGGTTGCTGGTTTGAGTAAAGGGATCTCGAATCATAATGGAGTCGGCCAGAATGCAGTTGTATCTGGTCGTTGGTGGTCAGCGAAATACGCGTTTTTTCATCTATTCGCAGCAAACCTCCGGCATTCCATGAGACAGCCATTCTGGCACCATTGCTGGTTTCTATGATTTGCCCGGCAGAAAGCGCAACATCGGTCTCTGCCAGCTCACGCCAGGTATCGGTGGCCGGTTCAAATATAACGATTTCGCCAATTCGTCTTTCGACATTGGCAAGCTGTTGAATGTCCACATCTGTCTCCGCAAGACGACTGACATTGACGAGGAACGCCAACATCATAACCAGGGTCGCCGCGACAGCCAGCGAAACCAGACGGCGCCTCTCTCTGCGTTTTCCCGTTATCTTTTTCCACTCTGCCAGTGCGGCATGTCGTATTTCCCACTCGTCCCTTTCGGGCGCCTTTCGTCTGGGCGAAGCCTGTCCAAGCAAGCTGCTAAAAATCTCATCAGCCGACTGGGTTTGGTTTTTGTTTCGCTTATTCATAGCTGAACAACCCTCAGGTAGAAACCTGCGAACTCATGTCATGGGTCAGCGAACCGTAAACATCATGAAATGCTCTGCGGGCCCGGGCGAGCAGCGATTGCACTGCCTCTTCACCGACCCCCATTCGCCCGGCAATTTCCCGAATCGAGTAACCCTGGATATATTTCCACTCCAGCACATCGCCATACCTGGCCGGCAGGCGGTCCAGGGCAACGTGGATCAACCTGACAAACTCCAGGCGTTGCATATTCCACTCCGGGTCGTCCGCAGGCGGTGTCTGGAAAGAGTCAACCGCCGCCAGGATCTCTGGAAAATCCTCGGTCAGCACGATGTGCCGGTGGTAACGGCCCTGATGTTCCAACCAATCGCTGATCTCATTCCGGCAAATCGCACATAGCCAGGTAAACAACGCCGCCTCGCCCCTGAATTTGTGCAGGTTCCTGATCGCTTTGCTCAGCGCCGAATTGACGACATCCCTGCAGCCTTCAGGATCGTCCGACACGCGGCTGAGTGCGAATCGGTACAACCGCTGGAAATTCTCTTGAAAGAACTGATCAAACGCACGCTGATCGCCGGTCAGCATTCGTTTGACTAGCTGTTTGTCCTCAAGATAAAGAAGCATGGTCGATCCTGGGTCGCCTCTTTGTTAGACGCCGCTGCACACGAAAATCGGTTGCCTCGAGAGCAAATACCCCGACTTGGTCACCATAGATTGCGGCAGCGCGTTAAAATCACCAGGACGTCTGCCAGCCACGGTGACTAACAGCCTGCACGATCGCCAGCCGATAAAGTCGCGTTGAATCCGGATTTACTAATTGAGCAGGGCCAATATCGCGCCGATCAAGCCGCCCAGCAGCAATATCGCCTGCGCAATCTGCCCGATCGCAAACCCCGGCTGTCTTCCTGACGGTTCCCGAACATAGGCGTGGCAATAGATTATTCGCGCAACCAGGAACAAGACACCCAGACCGGCGGCTATCATCGGACGCACATAGAAAGCGAACAGCCACATCGCCGGCAGCATG
>JAZFYI010000127.1:0-9480 GCA_036443455.1 Gammaproteobacteria bacterium | reverse complement strand
GACTTCAGTCAATCAGTTGCCGCTGGCGTCGCCTGGCGAAGAATCGCCAGCCGGCCAACGCGGGCCCCGACAGCGCATAAAAAGACGATAGGGTCAGCAGCACGACCGGCGGATCCAGCGATATCAGCATGAACAGCAGTGGAATCAGGATCACGTAGGCAAACGGCACGCGGCCGCCGAGATTCAAATCCTTGAAACTGTAATAACTGAAGTTGCTGACCATCAACAACCCGGCCATGCCGGTCACTCCAAAACCCAGCGCCAACACGATAATGCCCTCGAGTTCCAGCCTGTCACCCAGCCAGATCATGCTGGCCACCAGCGCGGCGGCCGACGGGCTCGGCAGACCCTGGAAATATCGCTTGCCGTCGGGCAGTGTGCGGGTATTGAAGCGGGCCAGGCGCAGCGCGCAGGATACGGCATACATAAACGCGGCCAGCCACCCCAGGCGTCCCCAGGCCAGGCCGTACTCGGAAATCCGCGCCACGCCCCACTGGTAAACGACCAGCGCCGGCGCCAGACCGAAGGAAACCATATCCGACAGACTGTCGTATTCCTTGCCAAAATCGCTTTCGGTGCTGGTCATTCTTGCAACCCGGCCATCCAGGCCATCCATAAACATCGCGATGAACAAGGCGATGGCCGCACGTCTGAAATTACCGTCTATTGCAGCGACAATGGCATAAAAACCGGCAAACATGGCCGCAGTCGTGACCAGGTTGGGCAACAGGATAATCCCCTTGCGCAGTTTCTCTTTTCGATTGCTGGTTTTTGCTTTCATTGGCTTTCGCCGTCATCCACCAAAAAACGCGCGACGACATCGGCCATTGTAACCTTTGCCCAGGCGCCCGCACCGGCCGCGATCACCGATTATGCTTTTTTTGCAGCCACGGCATCCTCGCGCGCAGCCTGGCCCCGACTTTCTCAATCTCGTGTGACTCTGCCGCCGCCCTCCGCCGGCGGATCAGCGGCGACCCGGCTTCGATCTGCGCGTCCAGCTCGTCGGCGAAACGGCCATCCCGGATTTCCGCCAGCAGATCCTGCATCGCGGCTCGGCTGGCCTCGTTGATTACCCTGGGTCCGCGCGTATAGTCGCCGAACTCGGCAGCCACGGATATCGATTGTCGAGTCCCCGCGATGCCCCGGCGATGCAGCATGTCCGCCATCAGTTTGACCTCGTGCAGACAGCAAAAATAGGCAATATCGGGCGAATAGCCCGCTTCGGTCAGGGTTTCGAACGCGCTGGTGACCAGGTGGTCAATACCGCCACAGAGAACCGCCTGTTCGGCAAACAAGTCCGTTTCGGTTTCTTCCGCGAAAGTCGTTTCCATCACGACCGCGCGGCCATGCCCGTTCAACTTCGCATACGCGAACGCCAGCGCCCTGGCCTGCCCGCTGGCATCCTGGTGCACGCCGACCAGGGCCGGCACGCCGAGGCCGGCTTCATACTGCAAGCGCACCTGCTCACCGATGCCCAGCGGCGCCACGAGCAGAACATCGAGGTCTGGCCGCGGCAGGATGCGCCGGTAATGGATGTTGTAGCCATGCGCAAAGATCAGCGCGCTGTGTTTTTTCATTCGGCTGGCGAGGATGTTTTCATACACGGCGGCCTGCTCGGGATCGGGTACCAGCATCACGACCAGCTCGGACTCCGCCGCTTTTTCCAGCGATACCGGCTCCAGGCCATGCTGGCGGCAGACATCGGCAGAAGCGGAACCGGCGCGCAAACCGACCACCACATCCTGCCCGGAATCCCTTAGATTCAACGCGTGGGCTCGCCCCTGCGCACCAAAACCGAGCACCGCTATGCGCCTGCCGGCGATCGGCCCCAGGTCGATGTCCTTGTCTTCATGGATTGCAGCGCTCATGCGACCGATATTGCAGGCAAGGCTGGCCGCTGGCAAATCGGCGCCGGTTGGAATAACGCCCTGTACCCGGCCACCTCAGGCCCGATACAATCTTCCCGCGAAAGCCCAGCATGCGCTATACAGAAAAGGAATGCCCCAGGATGCGATTGTCGCGATTGCCGTTAAATACCCGGAAAGAAGTGCCCGCCGACGCGGAGGTGATCAGCCACCAGTTGATGCTGCGCGCAGGCCTGATCCGCAAGCTCGCATCCGGTCTGTACAGCTGGTTGCCGCTGGGGCTCAGGGTACTGCAGAAAATCGAACGAGTCGTGCGCGAGGAAATGAACCGCGCCGGCGCATTCGAATTGCTGATGCCCAGCGTACAGCCGGCTGAACTTTGGCAGGAATCGGAGCGCTGGAACCAATACGGCCCCGAGTTGCTGCGCTTCAAGGACCGGCATCAGCGCGATTTCTGCTATGGCCCGACCCATGAGGAAGTCGTCACCGATATCGCCCGGCGGGAACTGAAAAGCTATAAACAATTGCCGGTCAATTACTACCAGATTCAGACCAAGTTCAGGGACGAAATCAGGCCACGCTATGGCGTCATGCGCGCGCGCGAATTCATCATGAAAGACGCTTATTCTTTTCACCTGGACCAGGAAAGCCTGGATGCGGGTTACCAGGCGATGTTCGAGGCCTATAGCAACATCTTCACGCGCCTGGGCCTGCGCTTCAGGACGGTACAGGCTGACTCCGGCGCCATCGGCGGCAATGCTTCACAGGAATTTCATGTGCTCGCGGATTCCGGCGAGGATGCGATCGTGTTCTCCGATGGAGACGATTACGCGGCCAATCTTGAAATGGCCGAGACGCTGCCGCCGCCGGCCGGGAAGAAAAAACCGGGCGCCGATATGCAGATTGTCGATACGCCCGCTGTGCGCAGCATCGCCGAGCTTTGTTCGTTCCTGAACACCGATCCGGGCCACTGTATCAAGACTTTGCTGGTGGACGCGGAAGACGGAGGCCTGGTCGCCCTGGTCCTGCGCGGCGATCACGAATTGAACGTACTCAAGGCGGAAAAAATACCAGGCGTCCGCGAACCGCTGACGATGGCCACGGCCGATAAGGTTAGAGAAAATATCGGCTGCGAACCCGGTTTCATCGGCCCATTCGATTTACCCTGTCCGATTCATGTCGATCACAGCGCCGCGGCGCTGATCGATTTCGTCTGCGGCGCCAATGAAACAGACAAACACCGGGTCAATGTCAACTGGGGTCGCGATGTTCCCGATTGCGTTTCGGTGGATTTGCGAAATGTCATCGATGGAGACCCGAGCCCGACCGGCAATGGCACTTTGTCGGTAGCCCGTGGCATAGAGGTCGGACATATATTCAAACTCGGCGACAAGTACAGCTCGATGATGAATGCACAGGTACTCGACGCCGATGGCAAAAACCGGGCCATGCTCATGGGTTGCTATGGTATCGGCATCACGCGGATTGCCGCCGCGGCCATCGAACAAAACCACGATCAGCGAGGCATCATCTGGCCGCCGGCGATGGCGCCGTTCGATGTTGCGCTGATCCCGATCAACCAGCACAAATCGGATCGGGTCAGGGATGCCGCAGACCGGCTTTATGCGGAACTGGATGCCATGGGATTGCAGGTACTCGTTGACGACCGCAACGCCAGGCCGGGCGTAAAATTTGCCGATATGGATCTGATCGGCATTCCGCATCGAGTGGTTGTCGCCGAAAAAGGCCTGGATGCGGAAACCTTCGAATACAAGGGCCGGCGCGACGACGAACCCCGGCATTTGTCCATCGACGAATTAAAGGACTTGCTCGGCAGCACGCAGACCGGGACCTGACCATGCCGCCGACACCGAACAAGGCCTGGCGCGGATTGTTGCTGATCCTGATGTTGACCGGCACAACCGCGCTTGCGCAGACGCCACCGGATCCTGAACTGCGCCGCCTGCTGATCGAAGCGGCCAATGACTCGAGCAGCTTCGAGGACAGGTTCGATGCCGAGGTCTGGTTGACGGATATGTCCGGCAGGCTGGCCCGGCAGGTTCCAGACACCCGCGAGCGCTTGAAATTACTCAAGCAAATTCATTTCGAGGCGACCCATAAAGGCCTTTACCCTGAACTGGTTCTCGCGGTAATCGATATAGAAAGCAATTTCGATCGATTTGCGATTTCCTCGGCGGGTGCAATCGGGCTGATGCAAGTGATGCCGTTCTGGCTAAAGGAAATTGGCAGACCCGATGATAACCTGGTCAATGCGCAGACCAATTTGCGCATGGGTTGCACCATACTCAAGTATTACCTGGATCTCGAAAATCAGGACCTGATTCGCGGACTGGCCAGATACAATGGCAGCAAGGGACGAAGAAAGTATGGCGACATGGTCATCGATCGTCTGAACCGGAAGTGGTATCGAAATTAATTAATCAGGAAACGGTCCGGCACCAGGTCGCCGGCTGCTTCTTTGCTGATCAGCTCGGCGGTTACCGCGTCCACCCGGGCGGAAGGGGGCCCCTGGTGCAGCCAGGTCTCAAGCAACCCCAGCTTGTCCGGGTCGCCGAAGGCGACGATTTCCACGCGGCCGTTTGCCAGGTTCTTGACCCGGCCGATCAACCCCAGCGAACTCGCGTATTCCGCGGTGCTGACCCTGAAAAAAACGCCCTGGACACGACCTGACACCAGGTAACGGCAAAACTGGGGATCCTGACTCACTATCGCTGGGAACCGTGGGATTGGAGAGCCCCCACTGACTAATGTTGTTCTGTACCGGCAGCCTTGACGGCCGTGTTGATCGCGACCTCAGCCCAGCGCTTCGCCTCCCGGGCATCGTTTTTCGCGCCATTGTAGGCCTTGCGATGCAAATTGGCCTCGGCATCGGCCAGAAATTGCCGGGCGTCTTTGAGCGCCAATGCCGCATGTTCCTCCGCGCCCGCGGTAATCGCCGCCTGTATGGCCTGTCGCGCATCGCTCATTTCCTGGACCGGCGGATTGCTCGCACAAGCGCTGAGCGTCAATAAACCGGTCGCCAGGAGGAGACGAAAAGCTCTGGGGTGGCGTTTCTTGTACATTCGAACCTATCGAAAAACGGAAGGGCTTAGAAAGCTATCAAGGGCACTCTATTCCGTCAAGCCAAGCCCCGCTACAATCGACCGGGCCAAAAGCCGGCAAAAAAAGGGAATTGACCTTGGAAACCATTATCTACCATAACCCCCGCTGCTCAAAATCCCGCGCAACCCTGCAATTGCTGCGGGACCGGGGACTGAATCCGACCGTTATCGAGTACCTCATCGACCCGCCCGGCAAGGAAACCCTGCTGGAAATCCTTTCCCTGCTGGCGCTGCAGCCGAGACAACTCATGCGCCGCGCGGAAAGCCTTTACCAGGAGCTGGGCCTCGATAACCTTGATTTGGGCGACGATGAACTTATCCAGGCGATGATCGACAACCCGGTCCTGATAGAGCGTCCCATCGTCCTGGCCGGCGGGATGGCGCGAATTGGCCGGCCACCCGAACAGGTGCTGGAGATTCTTCGATGAAGCCTGAAATCCTGGTGCTTTATTATTCCCGGGATGGCGCAACCGCCGAACTGGCACGCCAGGTGTGCCTGGGTGTCGAGTCGGTCGAAAAATGCAGCGCCAGGCTCAGGACAGTCCCCGCCGTCAGCGCCGCTTGTGAAGCCAGCGAGCCCGTGGTTCCCGATGATGGACCGCCCTACGCCGCGCACCAGGACCTGATCGAATGCGCCGGTCTGGTCATGGGTAGTCCGACGCGTTTTGGCAACATGGCGGCGCCGTTAAAATATTTTCTCGATGGCAGTGGCAGCCTTTGGCTATCGGGTGGCCTGGCGGGTAAACCGGCGGCGGTCTTCACCTCGACCGAATCTTTGCACGGCGGGCAGGAATCCACGCTGCTGACGATGATGATTCCCTTGCTGCACCATGGCATGCTGATTCTCGGTCTGCCCTACACCGAACCGCTGCTCAGTGCTACGAGTTCAGGCGGCGGACCCTACGGCGCCAGCCATTGGGCCCATGGTCGGAAGCAGGCATTGATCACGGATGAGGAAAAGAAGCTGGCGATAGCCCTGGGTAAGCGGGTCGCAGAACTCGCCTGCAAACTGAGCCCGGCTTATTCATGAATAAGCCGGGCTGGCCGCTGATTTAGCGGCGGGTTCTCAGGCTCAGCGCCAGGCAGAAAAACAATGCGCAACTGAAAAAAACCAGGGCCGCGGACCAAAGCCGCAGGGCTGGATTGGCAATCAGTTCCATCAGGCCAAGCGCGACCGGAAGCGCCAGCAACATCATCAGCCAGCGATAAGTATAGGTCCGCGCAGCCAATACCCCAGGTACCGATACCAGCATTACGGCCAACGGCAACCAGGCCCACCCTGGGTATGCAGGCAGAATCAATGCGGCGAAAATCAGCAACAAGATCGTGGCGTGGCTTGCGAGCAACAACGATCTGAGCAGGACAGGAGGCCGCGACAGACCCTTCTCAGCCAAGATCGGCGCCCCGGCTCAGCACGTCACGCACAAAAGGCACGGTTAGCCGACGCTGCGCTCGTAGAGACGCCAGGTCCAGCGTATCCAGCAGCCGGTATACCGAGCGCATGTCTCGCGGGAAACGCCGCAAAAGAAAACGACTGGTTTCCTCCGGCAATTGCAAACCGCGGTGTTTGGCGCGCAAAGCCATTGCTTTGTGCAAATCTTCGCCGCTGACCGGATCCACGCGGTAAACGGGCCCCCAGTTCAGCCGCGATTGCAGATCCGGCAACTCGAATGCGATTTTTGCCGCCGGTCGGTCGGCCGAAACCAGCAAGCTGCCGCCGATTTCAGCAACTTCGTTGAACAGCCTGAACAAGCGAGATTCCCAGTCAGCCAGCCCGGCGACTCGCTGCACATCATCCAGGCAGATCAGGGAGAATTCCTCGAGCCCCGCAAGCATTCCCGCCTCCAGGTTCTCTTTTAGCGGCAGGTAGGCGGCACGCCGGCCATGCCGGCTGGCCTCCGCACATGCGGCCTGCAAAAGATGGGTCTTGCCGCTGCCCGGCCCACCCCACAACCAGATCAAGCGTTCATCTCCACTGCGTGCCAGCGACTTCAGATGAGTCAGCAAGGCGCCATTCCCGGACGCATAAAAACTATCGAAAACGGCCTGATCCGACAGCTGGACCGGCAACGTCAGTTGTCGGGATTCAGTCACGTGGCATCCGCAACCGACAGATAGGCCTTGCGGCCCCACTGCCAGACATAATCGACACCGCTGATAATGGTGCTAACCATCACGCACGCCCCCAGGGCAATCGCCCAGGCCTCTCCCGGCCAGCCGTAACCGGCTCCGGATACGACCGCCAGCACCAGCATCAACTGCAGCAAGGTATTGATCTTGCTGATGCCGGTGGGCTGCAGCTCCACGGTGCCAAACAACCAGTTGTAAACCAGGCCGCCGATGACGATCACCAGGTCGCGACCGACCACCAGCGCCGCCAGCCAGAGCGGGATCATGCCAACCAGGGTCAGCGTAATAAACATCGATACCATCAGAAATTTATCCGCCAACGGGTCGAGGATTCCACCGAGACGTGAACGCCAGCCGAAGCGTCTCGCCAGGTAACCATCCAGCCCGTCCGAAAACCCGGCGATAAAAAACAGCCAAAGCGTGGCCACGAAATCGCCGTGCCACAATAACCAGACCACCGGACCCACCAGCAGTATCCGAAAAATACAGATCATGTTGGGTATATGTTTCGCTATCACTGGCGATACCTGTAGACAATCGTGCCGAGCATCGCCACCGGGTAAGCAGGATCTTCGGGAAACAAAACCTTGCCGAGATTGATCGCACTCGCGAACTGATCCGGGCCGGCACGCAATTCAAGGCTGAACAGCACTTCGTCGCCACGGACCCGGTCGACCGCGACCGCATTGACCAATGACAAGGACTCGAGATACAGCCTGACTCGCCCATAAGCCACGAGGTCGTCGATCCCCCTGACCAGGACCAGTTGCCGTCCGCTGTTTTGGCTGTCAATGGCGGCAAGAACGGTGGCAAACTCGTCGGCCGCACGGTCGACGCCCGCGGCCAGGCCGCCCCGCCAGCTTTGCATCTGACCGGCAAAAAACAAAGTCCAGCTGACCCGGTAAAAGGGCTCATCCGCCTCTGCCTGCCGCTCTGCCCGCGCGGTTCCCACCAGCACGGCATCGGCATCATAGCGCTCACTTGCAGCGAAAATGTTGTCCGCAAAAACACCGCGTAAATCGGCCGCATCGATGGCCTGCTGATCCTCCGCATCCATCAACGGAATGATGACCGGGACACCACGCTGACTGGCCGTCTCTTTCAGGCTTTCGGCAACCGGTCCCAGGTCATCCGCCGCAAGAATCTGTCGGGGGCCGCGTTGATCGGTCAGCACCAGCCAGATCAAGGTTGCCGGCCGCTCCTGCCCCCAGACCGGCAGGCTCAACTCGCTGAGCCGCCGGTTTATCGCCTGCCCGTCGAAAGAAATAAGCAAGGTGCGGCTGTCGATATAGCCGAACTGCTGGATAAAATCGCGCGCCGTGGCAATGATGGCCTGGGTTTCTTCCGCCTGGTCGACTTCGCGGGTCCCGGTTACCCGGGTCAGTACGACTGCCATCGCGTCCTTGAATGCCTGCTCCAGGGTTTCCGGGTTACGCTCGCTGACCTCGATCCGGACCTGGTAAAGATTGCCAAACATCGCTGCCGTCACCGGCTGGATTGCCAGCATCAGGCACAGCACAGCAAGTATTGTCTTTATCCAATGAATCATTTTTCGCCTGATCTGTCTTTTTGCTATCCGGGCCAAGATCGAACAGGTAAAATTATTACACATACCGAAGCCGCAGCCTGCATTTTGCGACTATGTATTGCAGATTTGGCAGCCGGCGGTCTTTTGACAAATTGAGGAATCGATCCATGGCTGACAAGCCTGCGCTCAGCTACCAGGATGCCGGTGTCGATATCGATGCCGGAAAGCGCCTGGTTGAATTGATCAAACCTGCGGTCGCCAGGACCAGGCGACCGGAAGTCATCGCAGGCCTGGGTGGATTTGGCGGTCTTTTTCGGCTGCCCACGGACCGTTACCGGAAGCCTGTCATGGTGTCCGGAACCGACGGGGTTGGCACCAAGCTGAGACTCGCCATCGACATGGATCGCCATGACACCATAGGCATCGATCTCGTCGCCATGTGCGTCAATGACGTACTGGTGGCCGGTGCCGAGCCGATGTTTTTTCTCGATTACTATGCGACTGGAAAACTGAAGCCGGAAACCGCCGCAACGGTGGTTGAAGGAATCGCCGAGGGTTGCCAGCAGGCCGGGTGCGCGTTGATCGGTGGTGAAACCGCGGAAATGCCCGGCATGTATCAAAGCGATGATTACGACCTGGCCGGATTCTGTGTCGGTATCGTCGAAGAAGACGAGCTGCTCGATGGCAGTCGCATCGAGCCCGGAAACGTGTTGATCGGACTGGCGTCTTCCGGTCTGCACTCGAATGGCTATTCGCTGGCGCGCAAAGTGCTGGCAACTTCGGCTTCCAGCCTGGACAGCCCCTTTGACGGCTCCACCCTGGGTCTGTGCCTGCT
>JAZFYI010000126.1:0-4519 GCA_036443455.1 Gammaproteobacteria bacterium | reverse complement strand
CCGAGGCCGAGTACGGTTCGATTGGCATAAGCAAAATAGGCGGTCACCTGGTTGATCTCGAGTATCTCACCATCGCTGCAACCGGCATCGCGTAACACGGCGACCGCAGCCTCGCTGATCGCCCCGGGATTGGCGGTGAGTTGCCGGGCGTAATTCAGCGCCGCTTTTTCCCTGGCATCGAACACATCGCCCCAGACATCGGAATCCAGCGCCTCGATGATCACATCGAAACTGGCCTCATTCTCCAGCAGCTTTCTCAGGCCTCTCTGGTGGTGTGCGACACAATACTCGCAGTTATTGAGCCGGCTGACATACACGCCGATCAGTTCGAGCAGGTATTTGGGAAGCTTGTTGCCGCGGTGATGCAATACCGCTTTGTAGATGGCCATGTGGCCCTTCAATGAATGCGGGCGCAGGCCCTGAGCCTTGAGAATATTATCCACCTGTCCGTCCGGACCGGCGATCCTCTTATAGACATCACCCAACTTCTCATCGGCGTCGGGCGGTTCGATAGTCTTTATCCAGCTCATGCGTTTTTTCCGCCACCGATCACGCTCAGCAACCAGAACGCGATGAATGAGAAAAGTACACCGGGAACGATTTCATACAGATCGAAAATTCCTCCTGGCCCGCCCGATAACTGTTTCCAGACGATTACGGTCAACCCACCGGTAACGATACCCGCCAGGGCGCCGAGATAGTTGCCGTGTTTCCAGTACAGCGAAAAAATAATCGTCGGACCGAAAGCTGCGCCAAAACCGGCCCAGGCATAGGCAACCAGTTCGAGTACCGTATTGTCCGCGTTCAGCGCAAGTACCATCGCGACGATCGCGATACCGACGACGGCGAGACGGCCAACGCGCAACATGCCTTCCGGCGTAATCTTTGCCGGCTTGAGCAAGCCTTTGTAAAAATCTTCGGAAATTGCCGATGACGCCACCAGTAACTGTGAGTCCGCCGTACTCATAATCGCCGCGAGTATTCCCGCCAGGCAAATACCGGCTATGACCGGGTGCAATAACAAGCTGGTCAGCAGCATGAATACTTTTTCAGAATCCGGACCCTGTAACGGCGGATCGAGCAGCACGATACCCTCGAGCCCGACCATGGTACCCGCGGCCAGCGCCATGGTTACCCAGATCAATGCGATATGACGCGCACGCGGCACATGGTCCACAGACTTGATCGCCATGAACCGAGCCAGTATGTGGGGCTGCCCGAAATAGCCCAGCCCCCAGCCCAGCGCCGAAAACACGGCAATTAAAGTCAGCGGGGAACCGTCGGCGGCGGTAAACGGGATCAGCAAGTGCAGGTTTTGCTCCACCATGCTGATCGTCAAACCGGTAAAACCGCCACTGGCGCCAAGACCCAGCATAGCCACGATAATCAGCGCCAGGAACATCAGCATGCCCTGGAAAAAATCGGTCCAACTCACCGCGAGGAAGCCGCCGATAAAAGTGTATGTCACGACTGCGACCGTGCCGACGATCACCGCCAACTGATACGGCATGCCAAAAACGGTTTCGAACAGCTTGCCGCCCGCGACCAGTCCGGCGCTGGTGTAAAAAACAAAAAAGATCAGGATGACCGAGGCGGAAACTATGCGCAGTACGCCGCTGTGGTCATTGAATCGGCGTTCAAAATAATCCGGCAGGGTCAGCGAATCGCCATATTGCTCGGTCGCCGTACGCAGCGGCGCAGCCACGATTCGCCAGTTGAGGTAAGTCCCGGCCAACAGGCCAATCATCAGCCAGCCCGCTTCAAAACCCGCCAGGTACGCATAACCCGGGAGCCCCAGCAAAAGCCAGCCGCTCATATCAGACGCCTGCGCACTAAGCGCTGCGACTCCGCTACCCAGGCTGCGCCCACCCAGAATATAATCGGACAGGTTTTTGGTCCGTCGCCAGGCGACAAAGCCAATCCCAAGAACGACGATAAGGTACGCGAGAAACGTCAGTATGATGGTGTTGTCTGCCTGGATCATTCAGTATCTCGCTGGCGCCTGGGACGCTAACCTTCTCACAGACTATAGGTCCGTTAACAGCGGGAAACAGGAAAAACTGACAGATGACACAGCATAATAATCCGCAAGCCGAGCAAATGCGCGACGAATCCATGGTTCGCAACCTTGAGGCGCAGGCGATAGCCATCTGGCCGCAGGAGAAACCGCTGTTCGAGCGCTATGGCCTGTCCGCCGATTGCAGGATTCTCGATGTCGGTTGTGGAACCGGCGAGATCAGTTCACGCCTGGCCACGCTTTATCCGCAGGCTACCGTTATCGCCGTCGACCTGCTCGAGGATTTGCTGGATATAGCGCGCGATCGCCACCGGGACCTGGCGCCCAGGCTGGAATTCAGACAGCAAGACGCCTTCAACCTGGAATTCGACGCGCATGGTTTCGACCTGGTCGTCTGCCGGCACATGCTGCAGGCGGTGCCGCGGCCGATCGCGATACTGGCGCAACTCAAGCGACAACTCAAACCCGGCGGCTGGTTGCACATGATCAACGAAGACTATGGCATGCTGCATATGCAGCACGGGGAAATGAATCCGGACCGCCTGTGGCACGCCGGCGTCATCACGCTGCTTGAAAACACCGACACCGACGGCCGTGTCGGCCGCAACAGTTTCACGTTGCTGCACCGGCTCGGGATGCAGGATATCCACATAGACTATGTCGTTCTCGACACGCTCCGCGTCGAACGCGAAACATTTGCCCGGATCATGCAAGCCTGGCAGGACGGTTACACAAAAATAATCGCTGAAAACTCGGCCTTGAGCGAACAGGAGATCAGGGACACCTTCAGACAGATCGTCGCGGATATCCTGAACCCCGAGCGCTACGCCGTCTGGCATGTCCCGGTAATCAGCGCGCGAGCACCGTAGAAAAAGCTGAACTGCCCGTCGCTTATTTTTGCGCCCCGATCCAGCGGCGATTTTTCGCATCGAGTACCGCCATCGGCAATGCGCCATCGGTCAGTATCTGCGCATGCCAGGCCTTGATATCGAAATTCTCGCCCAGCGCCTCCTCCGCCTCGGCGCGCATCCTCGTCAAGTTGATTTGACCCACTTTGTAGGCCAGCGCCTGGCCCGGAGTCGCGATATAGCGCTCAGCCTCGGAGACAATATCCGTCTCGGCCAGCGATGAGTTATCGCGCATGTACTGGATGACTTGCTCGCGGGACCACCCCTTCGAATGCAGGCCGGTATCGACAACCAGGCGCATGGCCCTGAGCTGCTCGTCATTGAGTCGCCCGTAATACTGGTAGGGATCGCTAAACACACCCAGTTCCTTGCCGATCGACTCTGCGTACAACGCCCAGCCTTCTGCAAACGCTGTATAGCCGCCAAAGCGCCGGAACCGCGGCAGACCGGTGACTTCCTGTTGAATGGAAATCTGGAAATGATGCCCGGGCGCCGCTTCATGTATCGACAGGGTTTCAACGCCATAAGTCGGCTGAGCTTTGAGGTTGAAAGTGTTGACGTAAAAAATCCCCGGTCTGGACCCATCGGGCGATGGTGACTGGTACATGGCGCCGGCGGATGACTGGGCCCTGAATTCCTCGATTTGGCGAATCTCATAATCCGCTTTCGGGAACACGGAAAACATCGATGGCAGGCGCTTGTCGATTCTCACGCGGGCCGCCTCATAAGCCGCCAGCACCTCTTCCGAAGATTCAAAGAAGAACTGCGGATCGGTTTTCAGGAATTCAAAAAACTCGGCAAGCGTGCCATCGAAACCGACCTGCCGCGCCACGCCCTCCATCTCCCCCCGGATCCTGGCGACCTCCGCCAGGCCGAGCTCATGGATCTCGTCAGGACTCATTTTGGTCGTCGTGCTGTTCTCCGCCCTAAAGGCATACCACGCCTCGCCATCGGGCAGCGCATCCCACCCCACCGTTGTGCGCGTCGCCGGCATGTATTCCTGCTCGATGAAATCGGCCACTCGGAGATACGCAGGAACCAGGCGATTTTCGATCATATCCGTGTACGCGGTAGTCAGCCTTGCCCGGTCCTCATCGGAAAAATCCGCTGGCATATTGCTAACCGGCCCGTAGAAAATGCTCGTAGATACATCATCGACGACATGGGCCCGAAGCTGCGGCACGACTTTTTCCATGACCACCCGTGGCTGGACCACGCCACGCTCCATGCCGATGCGCATGTTGATGATCGTCTGGTCCAGGTATTCGATAAAGTCGTCGGCCCGGCTCAGAAAATTCTCGTAGTCGCTAACGGTCGCGAATGGCTGCACACTCTGACCGGAGCCCATGACGGCGAAGAAATTCGCGAGGCTGAAACTCTGGTTCAACGGCAGCAATTCCCCGGGAAACCTCTCGCCGGCGATCGAAGTTTCACGATCCATCCGGAAGATTTCGTAGGTCAGCAGATCCTGTCCACCCAAATCGCCGTTATCGATCGCCAGCAAGGCGGCCAGATATTTTCTCTCCAGGACTCTCGATGTTTCTCGATACTCGGGAGAAAGGCTGTTGGCCAGACGATCGTTATATCGATTGTC
>JAZFYI010000125.1:0-5010 GCA_036443455.1 Gammaproteobacteria bacterium | reverse complement strand
CGTAGAGCTGGATGAAATCGAAACAGAAGCGTTGCCGGCAGCCTTGAAACCGATGGCGCGCGCCGAGCAGAAAACGTATCTCGAAGGACTCGCCAGCAAGCGTGACGACCTGCAACGGAAGATCAGGGCATTGTCCGCGGACCGCGACGGCTATCTCGCAAAAAAAGTCGAGGAAGCCGGCGGTTTGAAGGACTCGCTGGATCAGAAGCTCTATGAAGCGGTCAAGGAACAGGCCGGCAAGGCCGGACTGGAGTATGAGGACGGTCCCTCATATTGATCCAGAATGTGCTGGACTGGAAACGGGGTCGATAGCGACCCCGTTTTTTTGTCGATGAAACAGCAATGCGGCCTGATGCGCAGCAGTGCATGTTAAAGTCAATCCGAGGATGACCTGAATGAAAGTATTGCCCCGCTATCTTGCACTAATCGGCCTGGGAGCGATGCTCGCCGGCACCGCCAACCCGGTGGCGGCGCAAACCCCGGCAGCCGCCGGCCCGTTGACCGCGGCGAGTGCCGCCGGCGAGACGCCGGCGGAGGAATTTGCGCGAATCTGCGATGTCTTCAAAAACTCCTGGGAGCCATTTCACGGTGAGCTGGCATTGCGCACAATCGACGCGGAGCTGGCACGGGCGTCTACCGACAGCGTCCGTCGCGGTGAATTGAGCGATCAGCGCGGCTGGGAGCTCCTTAAACTTGGCGACCCCACCGCGGCCATCGCGGCGCTGGAAACCGCGATCGGTCTCCTCGGTGACGACCCGAACGGCAACCAGAAACTCATTCTTCTGCTGAAAGTGAAAATGGTGGCGCACCTGCAGGCGGCCGAGGACGAAAACTGCATCGCGCATCATTCGACGGGTAGCTGCATTTTGCCGTTGCGCGCAGACGGTGTTCACGTGATCCCGCAACAGGCTCGCCTGGCGGGAGATACGGCGCTCGAAGTCCTGAAACTGGAGGAACCATCGCCACAGGTCATCTGGCTGCTCAACCTGGCACGCATCGTCTCGGGAGATTTTCCGCAGGGCGTGCCCGAATTTTACCGTCTCCCGGATGGCGCCTTCCGGTCCGACGAAGCCTCACCGCTGTGGCTCGACCGCGCGCCAGACCTCGGGGTGGCGGTGGTGGACCTGGCCGGGGGAGCCATCATGGACGATTTCGATGGTGACGGTCTGCTGGACCTGGTCACCTCCACCAGCGATCCGTGCAAGAGCCTGCGGGCATTTCGCAATGACGGCGAGGGCGGATTCGAAGACGTCACCAAAAAATGGGGCTTGAATTCGCAGTTTGGCGGATTGAATCTCATACATGGCGATGTGGATAACGATGGCGCGCTCGATTTGCTGGTGCTCAGGGGTGGCTGGATGCACGCATTCGGACGCGTCCGTAATTCACTCTTGCGTAACGACATCGCGGGATCAGGCGGTTTTGTCGATGTCACCGGCACGGCGGGACTTGCCTATCCGGCATATCCGACGCAGACCGGTGCGTTTGCCGACTATGACGGTGATGGCGATCTCGATTTGTACGTGGGTAACGAAGGAGACGGCCGTACAAACTACCCTTCGCAACTCTTTCGGAACAATGGGGACGGCACGTTCACCGACGTTGCCGAAGCTGCGGGCGTCATTAACAATCGCTACACCAAGGCCGTCGCCTGGGGTGACATGGACAATGACGGAGACGTGGACTTGTTTGTGTCGACCAACAACAGCGCGAACCGGCTGTACCGGAATAATGGCGACGGCACGTTCGAGGACGTGGCGGAACAATTGTCGGTGACCCGGCCGATGCATCGCAGCTTTGCCAGCTGGTTTTTCGATTTCGATAACGATGGCTGGCTGGATCTCTTCGTGGCGAATTTCGAAAACCCGGCGGAAAAGGTCATGGCGTCATACTTTGGTCCACAGGTGCCTTCCGGCGCACCGCTCATTTACCTGAACCGGGGCGGCAAATTCGAGGAGTCGGGTGAGGCGCTGGGTCTCAATCGACCTCACCTGCCGATGGGGGTCAACTACGGCGATGTCGATAATGACGGCTGGCTGGATTTCTACCTCGGCACCGGTGAACCTGCCTTCGAGGCGCAGATACCAAACGCCATGTACCGAAACAAAGAAGGCCGGAAATTTGCCGAGATCACTTTCAGCGGCGGGTTCGGGCACATCCAGAAAGGTCACGGCGTGGCATTCGGTGACCTGGACAATGACGGCGACCAGGACTTGTTTCATCAACTGGGCGGATTTTACCCCGGCGATACTTTCGGTAACGCGTTGTTTGAAAACCCCGGCAACGACGCTCACTGGGTGACATTGAGGCTGGTTGGCGTCAAGGCGAACCGGTTCGGCGTGGGTGCGCGAATCACCATCGAAACCGGGACCGATGACGGGAAACGGCAGATTCACCGGGTTGCGGGCAACGGTGGTTCCTTTGGCGGGTCCAGCCTGCAACAGGAAATCGGTCTCGGCGAGGCGACTCGCATTGAGCGCCTGACCATACAATGGCCGGGAAGCGGGACCGTACAGGAATTTACCCAGCTCAAGGTCGACCGCATGTACCGTATCGTCGAAAACAAAGCGGAACCGGAGCATATCGAGTTAGCCACGATTTCGCTGAAACATGATGAATCCGAGCCCACTCGGCATCAGCACTGAGTCAAGCCAGGGCGACAATTCGCTTCAATAGCAAGAATCGGGTGGCCATCGCCATTCTCGAACGCCTAAGCTATACCAATTTCCACCAGGAGTAATCATGTCGTTTCAAATTCACGCATTACCGCCCGCCCGGTTTGAGCCGCTTTTCGCGATGACCGACGGCGAGTTGAAAGATATTCGAGCATGCAGAGTTACTGCCGATGCCAAGCCCGGCTACCCTTGCCGCGTCAGCCTCGCCGATGCAGAGGTTGGCGAGTCACTTATGCTGCTGAATTTCGAGCATCAGACTGGCGATTCGCCTTTTCGATCCACGCATGCCATTTATGTGCGCGAAAATGCCAAGCAGGCGTTTCCTGCTGTCGGGACAATTCCGGAAGACTTGACAACCCGGCTTGTTTCGATCCGCGCCTTCGATGATAAACATCACATAGTCGATGCAGATGTTGTCGATGGTTCACTGTTGAGCGAATCGATCCCATCGATGTTGCGAAATCCGGAAGTCTCCTACATTCATCTTCACAATGCCAAGCTGGGTTGCTTCATGGCGCAGGTTTCCAGGGCCTGATCAACCAATAAGCCGGGCCAAACATCAATTTTGGCCAGGAGCGGACAAGGGCCGCTACGTATTTCTGCGTATTGAAAGCCCGGGGTCTACTGGCAAAATAGCAGAACAACTAATTGCGACAAAGCCAAAGCGACCGACAGTTCGAGAAAACGTAATGGATGTTGTTCGTCGTTCCTTATCGGTTCCCAGTCCTATGAAAATCAGCGATGCATTCAGTGTTCCCATTGCCGAATTCAGCCTGGAATCTCCAGCGGATTTCTGGACCGAGTTGATCGATTTGCTCCTGGCACAAGAAGGCCAGGGAGAGAAATTCGGCAAAACGGGCCAACACGGCAATCGCCTGATCTTCGAAAGTCACAGTGATCTGTTCAACCAGGAGGACCCGTTGCTGAGGCAGATAGCGGAGTTTTGCCACGTAGCGTTGGCCAGTGTTATTCGTCACCTGACCGACCACACGGACGCGGAATTCGAAAAGTTGGTGTTTGACTATCAGGCCTGGTATCAAATCACGAGGACAGACGGATTCCAGGGATTTCATAATCAACCGAACGGGAGTTGGGCTGGATTGTTTTTCATCGATCCTGGCGAAGAGGCGCCAGGGTGGCCGGGAAGCGGTTCGGTAATGCTGCACGACGCCAGGGTCAACGCAAGCTACTTCCAGGATGAGGGCAATACCAGGCTAAAGTACCCGGCAATGCAGTGCGCCTACAAACTCGACCCGACGCAAGGCAAGCTGTTTATTTTCCCGTCTTTCGTACAGCAGGAAACGTTCGCCTATTTTGGCAAGCGCCCCCGCATCATCGTACATTTCAATTGCTGGATTCGAACCGATGCCGACATACCGAGAATAACCCAGGACAGATCAAGAATAGCGCTGTTGAATCCAGTTAGTCCGGAGGCCAATTTCGATAGCAAGGCATCGGCCGATCCACCCACTATGGCGGTACCGGAAAATGAAGATCAGTAACCTGTTCGCCGTCCCTATCGCCGAGTTCTGGATGGATGATCCAGATGACTTCTGCGAGGAATTGCGTAATGTATTCCTGGAAAAGGAGCAACAAGGAGATAGATTTCGAAACGAGATCCAGCGCGATACCCAAAAGGGCGCACTTTTTGAAAGCCGTTTTGATCTGTATGAGTGGCCCGATCCACCGATCAAAAAGCTCGCGAGCTATGTTCATAGTCATTTGAGCCAGGTGATCGCAGGATTGTCGGATTACTCCCCGGAGGAAATGCGCAAGCTAAAGTTTGTCTATCATGCCTGGTACCATATCACGCGCAAGGGCGGCCACCAGGGCATCCATAATCACGCGAATGCGAGTTGGTCAGGAATATTTTGTATCGATCCTGGCAGTGACGTTGCCGACCGGCCGGACAGTGGAATCGTGTATTTTCACGACCCAAGGAGCAATGGAAACTATTATGAAGACGCCGGAAATGCGCGGTTGAAAGCTGCCAACAGGCATGGGGCGCTTCGAGTAAAACACGAGAAGGGAAAGCTCACTATTTTTCCATCCTATCTTCTGCACGAAATTTTCCCTTATTTTGGCGACAAGCCGCGTATCATCGCCCCGTTCAATTGCTGGATAAGGATGGAAGACTGACCCGGGCGCCAGATCCCTTCTTGCCGGGGCATCAATCCCAATCCGGGGATGCGTCTTGAATTGATGTCTTTGCTGCAGGCGCGTTATATTTCCAGAGATACCCGGGCAGAGCAGCGATCATGAATATATGCGTATTTGCCGGCTCGAGTTGCGGTAAGCGGGGCAGTTACCAGCAGGCCGCTGAGCAACTCGGTGA
>JAZFYI010000124.1:0-3934 GCA_036443455.1 Gammaproteobacteria bacterium | reverse complement strand
GTCCCACAAGCCCTGGCGGACTGGCCGGTCAACTGGATTCTGCAAGAGCAACAACTGGGCACTGGCCATGCGGTCACCCAGGCGATACCGGGTATCGCGGATGACAGTGTAGTTCTGATCCTTTACGGCGACGTTCCGCTGATCAGCGAAGCCACGCTGACGGAATTACTGGAAAAAGCTGGTTCGGGAGCGCTCGCCTTGCTCAGCGTAATGCTGGCCGACCCAACGGGGTATGGCCGGATTATCAGAGACGATCAAGGCCAGACGCAAAAAATAGTCGAACAAAAAGAAGCCAATGAGACCGAATTAACGGTATGCGAGGTCAATACTGGCATACTGGCTTGTCCGGCCAGGCATCTCAGGAACTGGCTGGAAAAACTGGGGAACGACAACTCGCAAGGCGAATATTATCTAACCGATGTCATCGCGATGGCGGTGGCGGATCGATATCCGGTAGACGTACTGATCGCTGCGAGCGGAATCGAGGTAATGGGCGTGAATGACAAACAACAACTGGCTGAGCTTGAGTCGGCGAACCGTGCTCAAAAGGCTGCCGGCCTGATGCGCGATGGCGTAACCTTGCTTGACCCGGCGCGGGTGGATGTGCGCGGCAAGCTCAGTTGCGGCCGTGATGTGGTCATCGATATCAATGCAA
Source organism: Gammaproteobacteria bacterium (assembly GCA_036443455.1). GTDB lineage: Bacteria > Pseudomonadota > Gammaproteobacteria > Steroidobacterales > MnTg04 > MnTg04. The sequence continues at coordinate 3,279 of JAZFYI010000124.1, read as the reverse complement.
TTTTCGAAGGCGACGTTGAGTTGGGTGATGGCGTCAGCATTGGCCCGAACGTCATTATCCGGAATTCGAAACTTGCGGCTGGCTGCACAGTGCATGCGAATACCGTCATCGAAGATGCAGAGATTGGCGAGTCCTGCGAACTGGGCCCGTTTGCCAGGGTCCGGCCAGGGACCGTGCTGGAAGCATCGGCCAAGCTGGGCAACTTCGTCGAGATCAAGAAAAGTCATATCGGCAAAGGCAGCAAGGTGAATCACCTCAGCTATATCGGCGACACCGAGATCGGCGAGCGTGTGAACGTCGGTGCCGGAACGATTACCTGCAATTACGATGGCGCGAATAAATTCAAGACGACCATAGAGGACGATGTGTTTATCGGTTCCGGCGTCCAGCTGGTTGCACCGGTAATCGTGGAGAAAGGCGCGACTATTGGTGCCGGTTCCACGATCTGCAAGACGGCCCCGGCGAATGAGCTGACGGTGGCGCGCAGCAGGCAGACGATAGTCAAGGGCTGGAAGAGCCCACGGAAGAAAGCCAGGGAATAGCGAGGAATCGTATGTGCGGCATCGTTGGAGCAATCGCTGAAAGAGACGTCGTTCCCATCCTGATGGAAGGGCTGCGCCGGCTGGAGTACCGCGGATACGATTCAGCCGGGATAGCGGTGGTCGATGGAAAGAAGAAAATGCATCGTCTGCGACGGGTAGGCAAGGTGCAGGCCTTGCAGAGCGGGCTCGATGAAAACCCGATGCGAGGTACCATCGGAATCTCCCATACACGCTGGGCAACCCATGGTGAACCGAACGAGGTCAACGCGCATCCGCAAAGCTCCGGCAATCACTTATCGATCGTCCACAACGGCATTATCGAAAACTACCTGTCCCTGAAACAGGAGTCGCTCGACGCGGGCTACGAATTCGAATCGGAGACTGATACCGAGGTAGTCGCCCATCGCATCGATTTTCATCTGCAAAAAAATAACGATCTGCTATCCGCAGTTCGCGCAACGGTAGCCGAACTGGTTGGCGCATACGCCCTGGTTATCGTCAGCAGCAAGTTTCCCGACCGATTGATTGCCGCGCGTTGCGGCACGCCGGTCGTGCTCGGCTTGGGAAACGGTGAAAACTATGTGGCTTCCGATGTGGCCGCGCTGCTGCCGGTCACGCGCCGCTTTATATTTCTTGAAGACGGAGATGTCGCTGAAATCACTGGCGAGTCGGTAAAGGTTCTCGACTGCGATGGAAACGAACCCCACCGGCCGGTGAAAGAAAGCCAGCTCAGCGCAGACGCCATGGACAAAGGACAGTATCGCCACTTCATGCTCAAGGAGATTTACGAGCAGCCAGAGGCGGTGGCCAATACGCTGGCCGAACGGGTTGCCGGCGGACATTTGCTGGAACAGGCATTCGGCCACAAGGCGCACAAAGTATTCAGCAAGACCCGGGCGGTGCACATCATCGCCTGTGGCACCAGTTATCATGCCGGCCTCGTGGCCCGCTACCAGATCGAACAGATTTGCCGCTTGCCATGCAGCGTCGATATCGCCAGCGAATACCGCTATCGCGATGCGGTAGTTGCAGACAACACGTTGTTTGTGACGATCTCACAATCCGGTGAAACGCTGGATACGCTGGAAGCCTTGCGGGCAGCGAAGAAAAAAGGCTACCTGGCTCACCTCGCCATTTGTAACGTACCCGAAAGCTCATTGATCCGCGAGTCCGACCTGGTGTTGATGACGCGCGCCGGACCGGAGATCGGCGTCGCATCAACCAAGGCGTTTACGACCCAATTGACGGCGCTGGCGCTATTGGCTATCGCACTGGGTCGTGGTGGTGCGCTCGATGCGGATACCGAGCAAAAACTGGTCGGGCAACTGAAACAGCTTCCCGCCTTGTTAAAACAGACGCTTGAACTCGATGGGGAAATCAAACAACTGGCCAAGCGATTTGCCGACAAGCATCACGCACTTTTCCTTGGCCGCGGCATCCAGCACCCGATTGCGATGGAAGGAGCGTTGAAGCTCAAGGAAATTTCCTATATCCACGCCGAAGCCTATCCTGCCGGCGAGCTCAAACACGGACCGCTCGCGTTGGTGGATGACGACATGCCGGTGGTTACGGTTGCGCCAAACAACGAGTTACTGGAAAAATTGAAATCGAACCTGCAGGAAGTACGCGCCCGCGGTGGCGAGTTGTTTGTCTTCGCCGACCCCGATGCCGGTTTCAAATCAGAACCCGGTGTTACGGTTCTGACCATGCCCGCGCATGTCGAGGAGATGCAGGCGCCCATTGTTTATACATTGCCGCTGCAATTGTTGTCCTACCATGCGGCCGTATTAAAGGGCACCGATATAGACCAGCCACGCAACCTGGCAAAGTCAGTAACCGTCGAATAAACAAGGTAAAAAACGTGTTGTGTCACACCGGTGATGCGAATCGTGTATGCATACTGGCATTAGTGCATACAAAGCACGCGCTTCTAATCCACGATTTAACGGTGTTATATTGCCCTATCTTTTGAACTAACTGTTAGACTGCTTTACTAGACTTGATGCGTGATGCGCAACACGCTATACTATTCAGGTGATCAAGTCTTTCAGACATAAAGGGCTTCGCCGATTCTTTGAAAGTGGATCCAAAGCAGGAATTCAAGCCCGTCATGCTGATCGTCTTCGATTACAACTAGCGGCTCTGGACACCGCGCAGGGCATCGAGGACATGGATGTCCCGGGATACAAGCTACACCCACTCAAAGGTGCCGCGGTTGGCCGCTGGGCTATTTCAGTTAGTGGAAATTGGCGACTGACCTTTGAGTTTCGTGATGGGAATAGTCACGTTTTGGATTACGAGGATTATCACTGATGAATATGCATAATCCGCCCCACCCGGGCGAGTTTATTCGGAAAACATATATTGAGCCGTTCGATATCAGCATTCGTTCGCTTGCTGAGAGTTTGGGGGTGGCGCCATCAACTTTGGCACGAGTTGTCAGTATGCGCAGCGGCATTAGTCCGGAGATGGCATTGAGGCTCTCGAAGGCGCTTGGCCGCTCACCGGAGAGTTGGCTTGCCATGCAGCATAATTTTGATTTGTGGCAAGCTAAAATGAATGCGGATCTTTCGGATGTTCAGAAAATCCATTTTGAAGCAGCCTAACCAGTCGATGAAGCGGACGAACCTACCCGTCACTTTTCTTGCTTACGCAAGAAAATCGCCGGCCACGGTTCGCCACTTATCTAAACGTTATGCAGCCATCTAAAATCTCGCGACCGACGAGTGAGGCAGTG
>JAZFYI010000123.1:0-3048 GCA_036443455.1 Gammaproteobacteria bacterium | reverse complement strand
GCTGACGATCGGCAATAAACGCCAGGTCGATCCGACCGCGGAGGACCTCGAGCGGATCGCCGGCGATCGCCGGGAAATAAACCAAGCTTTTCGCTCGTGGGATCGAGAGCCGGTCGATACGGCTTTTTATCTGCCCGCGATCGGCCCGCGTAGCAGCGCTTTCGGCCTCAAACGTTTTTTTAACGAACAACCGCGCAGCCCGCACAGCGGGGTCGATATCGCGGCGCCGGACAAGTCGGATGTGGTCGCGCCGGCGGCCGGCGTCGTGGTCGCCACCGGCGATTATTTCTTCAATGGCAATACCGTGTTGATTCATCACGGCCAGGGCCTGGTCACTATGTATTGCCACATGAGCGAGATCGATGTGCAAGATGGCGACCGGCTCGACGCCGGCGATCTGATCGGCAAAATCGGTCAGACCGGCAGGGTTACCGGTCCGCACCTGCACTGGAGCCTCAGTCTCAACCAGGTCCGGGTCAATCCCGAGTTGTTTCTCGTAGAACCCATCCCCGCCCAATGAAAACCTGTACCGGATTCGATGACTGTGTGGATTTCGTCATCGACACCGTGGGTCTTGAGATCGTCATCGGCATTCCGCTCGGGCTGGGCAAACCCAATCGTCTGATCAACGCGCTTTACCAGCGGGCCAAGGCAGACCCCGCCATTCACTTGACGATATGCACGGCGCTGACCCTCGAAAAACCCGTGGCGAAATCGGAACTGGAGCGGCGCTTTCTCGAACCCTTCGTCGAGCGCGTGTTTGGCGATTATGTGGACCTGGATTACGCGCTGGACCGGCGGCATGGCAAAACGCCGGACAATGTCGAGATCGTCGAGTTTTTTTTCGCTCCCGGGCAAATGCTGGGCAATGCCAGGGCACAACAAAACTTCGTCGCCAGCAATTACACCCATGTCGCGCGCGACATGCTGGCCCGCGGGATCAATGTGCTGGGCCAGCTCGTCAGCAGCCGCGAGGTCGATGGCCGGTTGCGCTACAGCCTGAGCTGCAACCCGGATGTTTCGCTCGAGCTGGCAAGAAAAATGCGTGCGCTGGGCGATCGCAAGGTCGCACTGGTTGCCGAGCTTAATCAGAACCTGCCATTCATGTATCGCGATGCGATGGTCGACAGCGATTTTTTCGATGCGGTCGTCGAAACGCCCGAGCCCCACTTCAGGCTGTTTGGCACGCCGCGACCGCCGATCACCGATGTCGATCACCTGATCGGTCTGTATGCCAGCACGCTGGTTCGCGATGGCGGCACCCTGCAAATCGGTATCGGTTCGCTGGGCGATGCCATCGCAGCGGCCTTGATACTCCGGCAGGAAAATAATGACGCCTATGTTTCCGTTCTGGATGCGGCCGGTGCCAACGAAAAGCACGGCGATCTGATCGGCGCGATCGGTGGAACCGGTCGTTTTGCCAGCGGTCTTTTTGCCGCCACCGAGATGCTGGTCGATGGCATCTTGCAGTTGTACAGGCATGCCATCGTCAAGCGCAAAGTCTATGACGATCTGCTGATCCAGACCCTGATCGACGAAGGCCGCATCGATGACGACAACCCGCATTCGGTCATCCGGGTATTGCTCGAAGAAGCAATGATCCCGCAGCGGCTAAACGATCACGCCCTCGAATACCTGCAACGACTCGGCGTAATCGACGACGCGGTGACGCTGGATGACGAGCAACTGGTTTGCGGCGATGGCCGGCGCCTGTCGGCCGACCTTGCGGACCCTGCGTCGCTGAACGCCATCGTAAAACATTGCCTCGGACCCGGGTTGCGCGGCGGCACCGTGATCCATGGCGGTTTTTTTCTCGGGCCGCAGGATTTTTATGCCGCTCTTGCGGCCATGCCGCGCGAGGAAAGCGAACTGATTTGCATGACCGGCGTGGAAAAAATCAACCAACTGTACGGCCGCGAAGAACTCGACACCTTGCAACGCAAACACGCGCGCTTTATCAACAGTTGCCTGATGGTCAGCCTCCTCGGCAATGTCATTTCCGATACCCTCGCCAGCGGCGGAGTCGTCTCCGGCGTTGGCGGTCAGTACAATTTCGTCAGCATGGCGCACGCGATCCCCGGCGGGCGCTCGATCATCATGGTCAAGAGCACGCGGGAATCCGGTGGCGAGGTTAGTTCCAATATCCTGTGGAAATACGGCCGGGCCACGATCCCGCGCCACTTGCGCGATATCGTGATCAGCGAATACGGGATTGCGGATTTGCGCAGCAAGACCGACAGCGAGGTAATCGGCGCACTGCTCAATATCGCCGACTCGCGGTTCCAGGAGTCTTTGCGGCAAGAGGCCGTTGCCGCGGGCAAGCTGCCGCGTGACTACCGGATTCCGGCCCGTTTCAGCAACAATACCCCGCAGCGCCTGCACGAAATACTGGCCGTCGCCCGTGCGAATGGCCATTTCGGCCGCTTCCCGTTTGGCACCGAATTGAGCGATGAGGAATTGCGGATTGCCGGCGTGCTCAAAAAAATCAAGGCCGCGTCGACTTCATTCGCGGGCAAGATGGGGTTGGTGCACGACATCCTGTTTCCTGGCGCCGTCAGCGAGGAAATCGCTGCGCTGTTAAAGAGAATGGAACTCGATACCGCCGGCGACCTCAGGGAAAAAATTTACCGGCGCCTGCTGATCGCCGGGCTGGGTCGTTAGCTCAGGCAAAAAACCCAGCGACGACGGGCCGCAGCCGGTCCATGTCCACCAAGAACGAATCATGCCCCTGCAGCGAACTCAGGCGGACAAAATCCGTTTCGATACCGGCCGACTCCAGGCCGATCGCCAGCTCGCCCTGCTGATGCAGCGGGAACAGGATATCCGTTTCCACGCCGACGACCAGCGCTTGCTTTAGCCTGACCCGGCTAAGACCGGATTCGACCGAGCCGCCATGGTCGGCGACATCGAACAAGTCCATGGCCCGCGACAGGTACAGATAACAGTTCGCATCGAACTGACCGGTAAACTTGTTGGCATGCGCTTCGAGATAGGCCTCGATTTCGAAATCGATGGCAAAGGCATCGCCGGTTTTTCTTTCCTCGGGGA
>JAZFYI010000122.1:0-5324 GCA_036443455.1 Gammaproteobacteria bacterium | reverse complement strand
GACCACTACCAGCGATGGCGCTGTAGTGAACAAAAACGTCTTTACCGCTTTCCTGTTCAATAAATCCAAAACCCTTTTCATCATTGAACCACTTAACGGTACCTTCTACTTGATCTGACATATCTCTCTCTTACTTTAATTTCCGGTAAACCGGAGTTACAACATACCAATCCATAAGAATTGGCCGAAAACCTTTCACGCTTGCCTGGCTGGGAGATTCCTCAGCAAAATTGCGTCGGCGACGCCAGCTGAGCTACGTTCCTTCGGTGGCGGCGATTGTACACTACGAATCGACGCTATTGCGACAAGTTTTTGATATCGGCCTGGATACCCAGGGTCGCGGCCAGCAATTTTCCGGTTTCTATCTCAAAAACGCTGTGCGCATCGCCGGCCGCCGCCCAGACGGTGGCATGTGCAAACAGATCATCATCGAGGTAGGTATCGATCATCCGGCCATGCCCCAGCGGGGGCACGCCACCAATCGCATATCCGGTGGCATTCCTGACAAAATCCGCGTCCGCCTTGCCCAGCGCCTGACCGTGAATTTCACCCAGTTTTTCCAGGCATACCGTATTGCTGCCGCTGACCAGCGCCAGTACCGGCGTGTTGCTGCTAAGCGTCCTGAAAATGATCGACTTGACGATCCGGCTCTGCTCGCAGCCTATCGCCGATGCCGCATCCTGGGCAGAGCGAGTGGTATCGGGCAGGGTCATTACCCGGCATTCCAGTCCCAGGTCCAGCAACGCCGCGCTAAATTTTTGCAAGCCCGAGCCGGCCATTCAGATCAAGGGTCCCGGTTTCATTCTGCTCCCGCCATTATCAGTTCCCGTTTTCCCTCGGCCGACAGCGCTTTGATTTCCATCTCCCGCCTCAATGCCAAACCCTGCTCACCGGCCTCTTCCCGAAAAACCAACCGCACCGGCAGCCTCGATCGGGTGTATTTCGCGCCCACCCCCTGGTTGTGCCTGGCCAGACGTGCGTCGACATCCTTTGCGACACCCGTGTAAAGCGTCCCATCGGCGCAGCGAACGATATAAACCGACCACATTAGTCTGTCGCGTAGACACGCAGCCGGGCCCCGGCCGGTCTACTCCTCACCCTCCCAATAATCATCCATACCCGATTGCTCGCGGGTGATGAATCGAAACGATTGGGGTTTGCCATCGTCACCGGACGGGAACTGTGCAAGCACACCGTATTTTCCGGAATCCGGATATTCGGCGATTTCTGGCCACACGCAGGTGCTGACCGCAAGATATTTCAGCTCGCGATCAGCCGACGTATTAATAATCTGGTGTGCCGTTTCCGGGCCGCCGGTCGGGCAGGCGATAATATCTCCTTCTTTGAGTGAATGAGTCTTGTCACCGATCCGGATTTCCCCTTCGCCTTCGAGCACAAAAAACATTTCTTCGTTTACCCGATGGCTGTGAAAAGGAAACGCGCGTTTTCCCGGGGGCACCACGGTAAGGTTGTAACCGAGCTGCTTTGCGCCGATCCGGTTCGAAATACCGCCTAGCTTGGCATCGAAGCGATCGCCGCGGCTCCAGGGCTGGTATTCGAGATCGGCGATATTCAGAATGTTCCGGCTCATAAAAACCTCCATCGTCTGTGCTCCGACAGCGTCGGTCAGACCATTCCCGGTCGAACCCTGCGACCGTCCCGGTCCTGAAAATAATGTCGAACCCGGTACCGCTTTGTCGTTAGCGACCGGATCGACATTGGATCTTTTAATGTAGACTGATACCCAAGTTTCCGCAAACCGCCCGCTGCCTGCCGACAATGGCGGCGAGCCAGGAATCGGCTTATGACGAAAATCGCTCTGGTCCAGCAGCCCGCATCGGGCACCCGGGTGGAAAACATCGCTAAAGGCGTTGCCGCGATTCGCGAAGCGGTGGAAAACGGCGCGGCGCTGGTTTGTTTTTCCGAGCTTGCATTCGACCTGTTTCACCCGGCGCAACCTGCGGGTCCTGATCTCGATGCGCTGGCTGAGACCATCCCGGGTCCGACCACGGATGTGTTCACCGGTCTGGCCCGCGAACTGGAAGTCGTCGTCGTGCTCAATTTCCTCGAAATGGATGGCGGCAAGACCTTTGACAGCTCGCCCGTGATCGACGCCGATGGCACAATCCTGGGCAGCACCCGCATGGTGCACGTGCCCGACTACCCCTGCTTCCATGAAAAAAGCTATTACACGCCCGGTGATCGCGGTGCGGCCGTCTATGACACGGCCGTCGGCAGAATCGGCGTCGCGATTTGTTATGACCGGCACTACCCCGAATACATGAGAGCGCTCGCTGTAGCCGGCGCCGAACTTGTCCTGACGCCGCAGGCCGGTGCCGCGGACGAATGGCCCGCTGGATTGTTCGAAGCGGAAATGCGAGTGGCGGCCTTTCAGAACGGTTTTTTTACCGCCCTGTGCAATCGTGTCGGCAAAGAACCGACGATGGATTTCGCCGGCGAATCTTTCGTTTGCAACCCGGCGGGCGTCGTTATTGCGCGAGCCGGCCGGGGCAGCGATGAAATCCTGTATGCCGACCTGGATTTTTCGGAAGCCGCTTTGTCGCACGCAAGAAAACTGTTCCTGGCAGACCGGCGGCCCGCTTTGTACCGCGACTGGGTGGAGCCCTAGGAGCCTGTCGGGCTTAGGTGTTCGTAGCGAGGCGTGTGGGGAATCGAGGCCATTTTTTCGATCGTTTGAGGCGAATAGTGGTTCGTGTAACGAAAAGGATCGGAAAAATGGGCCGATTACCCGCCGCCGCAGTAGAATATCCTAAGTCCGACAGGCTCCTAGTAGTTCACTTCTTGCGCGCCAGCGTCAGGCCGTCACCGATCGGAACCAGGCTGATGTCCACCCGCGCATCCTCCAGCAGCGAGCGATTGAATTGGCGGATCGCCTCTGTGTCTGCATCATTCTTGTCGGGATCGATTACCGCACCGCCCCACAATACGTTGTCGACAGCGATCAGCCCGCCGGGACGAATAAGCCGCAACAACAATTCGTAATAGGTGGCGTAGCCTTCCTTGTCGGCATCGATGAAGGCGAAATCGAACCGCTCTCCCTGGCCTTCGTCCAGGAGCATCTGCAAGGTTTCGTTCGCCGGCGCCAGGTGCAGGTGTATGCGCCCCTCCAGACCCGCCTGCCGCCAGTATCGCCTGGCGATACCGGTCCACTCCTCGCTGACATCACAGGCGATAATCTCGCCGTCATCGGGCAAAGCCAGACCGATAGCCAGGCTGCTATAACCGGTAAAAACGCCGACCTCGATATACCGCCGCGCATCGATCAGCTTCGCCAGCAAGGCCATGAACTGGCCCTGTTCAGGCGCTATTTGCATGTTGTGCATGGGATTTGCCGCCGTTTCCTCGCGCAAAGCCTTTAAAATCGAGGCCTCCCGGAGCGATATTTCGAGCAAATAGTCGTACAGCGGCAGATCCAGATTAATCGTACGCTTTGACACAGTTCTCATCCCGGCTAAAATCCTAATGATATCATTCGCCTAAATGAATACCGCGACGGACAATCCGGGCAACGGCGACACTCTGCGACTCCTGCAGGTGACCGACCCGCATCTGAGCGCCAACATAGGTCGCGCCATGCGTGGCGTCGACACCTATCGCTCGCTGCAGGATATCCTGGACCAGACCGCGGTTCTTGGCTGGCTACCCGATGCAATTCTCGCCACCGGCGACCTGGTTCATGACGGTACCAGGCAAGGATATGAGCATTTTCGCAAGCTGCTGGGACGGTTCGCGGCCCGGAGCGATGCCACGGTATATACGCTGCCTGGCAACCACGACGACCCGGAAACGATGCGGGAAATCCTGTCTGATGACCCATTCCAATACTGCGGCCACACGGACCTGGGGACCTGGAGAATGATTTTCCTCGATACCTGGCTGGCGGTCGACGCCGGCGGTCTGCTGCGCGACAGCGAACTCGAACGGCTCGATGATTTGCTGAACGAGGCAGACGACAAACATGTGCTGGTGTGCCTGCACCACCACCCCGTCGACATGGGCAGCCGTTGGCTCGATAGCGTGGGGCTGCGCAATGCCGACCGGTTTCTCGAGATCATCGACCTTCATTCCAATGTGTGCGGCGTGGTCTGGGGCCACGTACACCAGGAATACGACAACATCCGCAAAGGCGTGCGCTACCTGAGCAGCCCGTCGACCTGTGCCCAGTTCAAACCCCATAACGATGATTTTGCACTGGATGAGTTGCCACCCGGGTTTCGCTGGCTGAAACTGGCTGCCGACGGCTCCATCGAAAGCGGTGTCGAATGGATGAGCGCCCCCGCCGCGAAAGCGGCCGGCCGGTAAAACCGGCAAACTTCCCGCGCAAGCATCGCTTCCCATAGAATGCGTCGATGAACGCGAAAGAAGAACTGGTACGGTATTACCGCTGGCTGCGGCAGTACGGGCTGAACGATTCTCATTCGGGCAATGCTTCGATAAGGGACCAGGAAGCAATCTGGGTAACACCCGGTGGCTGTTGCGCCGATACGCTGGTTGCCGAAGACCTGGTTCGCTGCGTCCTGGATGACGATCCGCCGGCTGGCGCCTCGCTGGATGCCCCGTTGCACTTATCGGTTTACCGTCGCTCACCGGCAACGCATGCGATTTTGCACAGCCATGGCCCCCATTGCATCGCATTGACGCTGGCTGGAGAGGAATTGGCGCCGATGGATTTCGAAGGCGCCTTCTATTTCGATCGCGTGCCGTTGCTGGATATCGAATACGGTAACTACCTGGCCGAATCGCCGAGCGCCGTCGCCGAGGCGCTGAGCCATGCAAAAGTTGCGATTGTCAAAGGCCACGGCGTATACGCGCACGGCGAGAACCTCGACCTCGCTTACAAGTGGACATGTGCACTCGAAGCATCGGCGAGAATCATGTACCTGGCCAGGCACGGCAGGCCAGCGAGAGGCAACTGATATGGGTACCGCGCTATCCCGCTATACCGGCCGATTCCTGAAATCCATCGCGCTGTTGCTGATTCTGCTCCCGCCACTGGCCGCAGCGGCTGGCCCGGAACAGCGGGGTCTGGTTTATGCTGTGCAATCAGACCGGGTAACGCTGTACGTGGTCGGATCCATTCATGTCCTGCGTAAGGAAGATTACCCTTTGCCCGCCGTATTGAGCGAGGTTTACGCGAAATCTGACGCGCTGATCATGGAACTCGATCTCGATGACCTGGACCCGTTGGAAAGCGCCATGCTGATCCGTACCCTGGCGATGGCACCAGCGGGCAGCAGTCTGAGGTCCTTGATGGGCGATGCCTCCTTCAGCCGTTCAAGGGAAAGTGCGCTGGCCCTGGGCAT
>JAZFYI010000121.1:0-6293 GCA_036443455.1 Gammaproteobacteria bacterium | reverse complement strand
ATTATTTTCGAGGCGATCGAAGCAGCGCTTGCCTCGGCGACACGCAAGTGCCACAGGGACGATATTGACGTCCGGGTCGCGATCGACCGCGAGACCGGTGACTACGAGACCTTTCAGCGCTGGCTGGTGTTCGAAGATGACTCGACCGAGCTGGAAATACCGGATCACGAACTGCGCATGATCGATGCCGTGGACATCGATCCGGATGCTCAGCCCGGCGAATATGTAGAAGTGCCGATGGAGTCGGTCGATTTCGGGCGTATCGGCGCCCAGACGGCCAAGCAGGTCATCGTCCAGAAAGTCCGCGAAGCAGAACGTAAACAGGTCTTCGAAGAATACCAGGACCGGGTTGGCGAGCTGCTCAGCGGCATGGTCAAGCGCGTCGATCGTAATGGCGCCTATGTTGACCTGGGCGGCAATGCGGAGGCTTTCATCCCACGTGAACACCTGATTCCGCGCGAGCCCCTGCGTAACAACGAGCGGGTCAAGGGTCTGTTGCGTGAGGTTCGCGAAGAAATACGCGGGCCACAATTGTTTCTGACCCGGACATCTTCGGAGTTTTTGCTCGAGATGTTCAAACTGGAAGTGCCCGAGGTCGGGCAGGGCCTGGTCGAGATCCTGGGCGCCGCGCGCGATCCGGGGCTGCGCGCGAAGATTGCCGTGAAAAGCAATGACAACCGGATTGACCCGGTCGGCGCCTGCGTGGGTATGCGCGGGTCCAGGGTGCAGGCGGTATCCAATGAGCTGGCGGGCGAACGGGTCGACATTATCCTGTGGAACGAGGATCCGGCGCAGTTCGTGGTCAATGCGATGTCGCCGGCCGAGGTGCTTTCCATCGTGGTCGATGAGGATAAACACAGCATGGACATATCGGTCGATGCCGAAAAACTCTCCCAGGCCATCGGCAGGGGCGGTCAGAATATCCGGCTGGCCAGCGAATTATCCGGCTGGGAGCTCAATGTTATGGATGAGGCGGATGCCCAGACCAAAACAGAAGAAGAAGCGAAGGAACTGGTCACGATGTTCATGGAACAGCTCGATGTCGATGAAGACGTCGCGATCATCCTGGTCCAGGAAGGGTTTTCTTCGGTCGAGGAGATAGCCTATGTGCCTAACTCTGAATTGCTCGGCATCGAGGAGTTCAACGAGACCATTGTCAGCGAACTGAGAAACCGGGCCAGGGACGTATTGCTGACCCTGGCGATTGTCAAACAAGAGCGCCTGGATGAAGTTGAGCCCGCAACTGACCTGCTGGAACTGGAAAACATGGACAAAGCGCTGGCTTTTCAGCTGGCAAGCCATGGGGTCATTACCCGTGAGGACCTGGCCGAACAGGCGGTGCTGGATCTGGAGGACGTCGAGGGTCTGGATGCAGAGCGGGCGGCCAAGTTGATCATGGCGGCCCGGGCCCATTGGTTTGAGAACGAAGAGAGTACCTGACGCGCTGGAGCGTATATATGTCTGATGTGACTGTTAGCCAATTTGCCGAAGTACTGAAAGTACCGGTCGACCGTTTGCTGGCCCAGCTTGAGAAAGCCGGCATCGAGGTCGCGGGTGCGGATGACAATATTTCGGATGAATCGAAAATGGAGCTGTTGACGTTTTTGCGCAAGAGTCACGGTCAGGGCGGGGACGACGCGGCAGCGGGGCCGAGAAAGATTTCATTGAAGCGCAAATCGCATACGGAACTGAGGTTGCCGGGTGCGCAGGGCAGGGCCCGTACGGTCAGCGTTGAAGTCAGGCGCAAGCGAACCTATGTCAAGCGTGATGAGCTCGAAAAAGAAGCCAAGGCGCGGCAGGCAGAGCTGGATAGCATTCGCGCCGAGGAACTGGCCGAGAAAAATCGCCAGGAAGAGGAAGTACGCGCCAAGGCTGAGTCCCGTGAGGAGCAGCGTCTGCGGCAAGAGCGCGAAGAAAAAGAACGCATCGAAAAAGAGCGTTCCACCAAGGAAGCCGATGTCAGCCGCCGGGCGGATGAAGAATCCAAAAAACAACAGGAAGCTCGCGAGACGGAGCGTCAGGACAAAGAAAAGAAACACCGCGAACATGCCGCACGCGCCGAGCGGGAACGCAAACGGGGCAGGACCAAATATGGCCGTGAGGAGTTGCACGTTGGTGCGATCAGCGCGAGGCGCAAACGCAAGCCGCAACGGCGCAGACCCAGCCATATCAATGTCGACCAGCAGCACGGGTTCGAAATGCCAACCGAACCCGTGGTTCGTGAGATCAAGGTGCCCGATACCATTGCGGTCGGTGAGCTGGGCAAACTGATGGCGGTCAAATCCAGCGACTTGATCAAGGCGCTGATGGGCATGGGCGTCATGGCGACGATCAACCAGGTGCTGGATCAGGACACCGCCTTGCTGCTGGTTGAGGAACTCGGGCACAAGGCGATTTCCGTCAGCGACGATCATGCGGAGGAGAAGCTCGTCGAAGCGGCCGGCGAAAGTGAAGCCGAGATGATGCCGCGTGCGCCGGTGGTCACCGTCATGGGTCACGTCGACCATGGCAAGACTTCGCTCCTCGATTACATTCGCAAGAGCCGGGTCGCGGTCGGCGAAGCCGGTGGCATTACCCAGCACATTGGCGCCTACAGCGTGACCACGGAAAAAGGCGTGATCACCTTCCTGGATACGCCGGGTCATGAAGCGTTTACCGCGATGCGCGCACGCGGCGCACGGGCGACCGATATCGTGATCCTCGTCGTTGCCGCGGATGATGGCGTGATGCCACAAACCATAGAAGCCATTCAGCACGCCAAAGTGGCAGGAGTTCCGCTGGTCGTGGCGGTCAACAAGATTGACAAACCGGAAGCAGATCTCGAGAAAGTCCGCAACGAGCTTTCGCAACACGAAGTGATATCGGAAGAATGGGGCGGCGAACACCTGTTTGCCAATGTGTCGGCCACCAGCGGCGAAGGTGTGGATAAGTTGCTGGATATCATCCTGCTCCAGGCGGAGGTCCTGGAACTGAATGCCCGGCGCGAGGGTCCGGCGGCAGGTGTGGTGATTGAATCCAGCCTGGAAAGAGGCCGTGGCCCGGTGGCTACAGTGCTGGTCAGGCAAGGAACGCTGCGTTGCGGCGACATACTTCTTGCGGGGCAGGAGTTGGGTCGCGTCCGTGCCATGTTCGACGATGCCGGCAAGGCGATTAGCGAAGCCGGTCCATCGATGCCTGTCGAAGTCCTGGGATTGTCGGGTACGCCGGCGGCCGGCGATGACATGCTCGTGATTGGCAGCGAACGCAAGGCGAGGGAAATTGCCGACCTGCGTCGCGGCAGGAGCCGGGATCTCGAGCTGGCCGGCCAGCAGGCCGCGCGTCTGGATGACGTATTCTCGCAAATGGAAGCCGGGCTGGTCAGTTCGGTTCAGATACTGATCAAGGCGGATGTCCACGGCAGTGCCGAGGCGATACGCGATGCCCTGGGCAAACTTCCCAGTGATGAAGTCAAGGTCAAGATTATCGGTTCGACCGTCGGTGGTATTACCGAATCGGACGTCCACCTGGCGGCCGCGTCCGGCGCGATCATTCTCGGCTTCAATGTCCGTGCCGATAGCGCCGCACGCAAGACGATCCAGGAATTGGGCGTCGATGTTCGTTATTACAGCGTGATCTACGAAGCGATCGATGATGTAAAGGCGGCGCTCAGCGGTTTGTTGAGTCCGGAAGTCCGGGAGCAGATGGTTGGGCTGGCAGAGGTCCGGGAAGTCTTCAAATCGCCAAACTTCGGCCAGATTGCCGGTTGCCTGGTCACCGAGGGCGTCGTCAGGCGCAACAACCCGATTCGCGTGCTGCGCGATAACGTAGTGATCTATGAGGGAGAACTGGAGTCGTTGAGGCGCTTCAGGGATGACGCCAATGAAGTTCGCTCGGGTACTGAGTGCGGTATCGGCGTGCGCAATTACAACGACGTCAAGGTGGGTGACCAGATCGAGTGTTACGAGCGGGTAGAGATAGCTCGGACCCTGGATTGAGCGACGCAATATGCCAAGAGAGTTTTCACGGACAAAAAGAGTCTCGGAGCAGGTAAGGCGGTTGCTCAACCAGCTGATACTGACCGAGTTGAAGGATCCTCGTACCGCCTCGGTCACCGTGACCGAGTGTGAGGTCTCGCGGGACCTGTCGCATGCGACCGTGTTTTTCAGTTTGCTGGACCCGGATTCAGACCCGGAACCGACGGCGACGGCACTCAAGGGGGCTGCGGGTTTTCTGCGCAGCCAGCTGCGCAAGGCGATGAATACCCGGCAGGTGCCGGCGCTGAAGTTTGTCCACGATCAGTCGGTGGCGAGCGGGGTGCGGCTTAGTGCATTGATCGACGAAGCGGTGGGCAAGGATAAATTGCGCGCGCAGGACAACGAACATGAGTAGGGCGCGCGGCGGGAGACAAAAAGGCCGGGCAATCGACGGCGTATTGTTGCTGGACAAGCCGATCGGCCTGACATCGAACCAGGCTTTACAGCGAGTCAAGCGTCTGTTTGACGCGCGCAAGGCGGGACATACCGGCAGCCTTGATCCGCTGGCCAGCGGATTGTTGCCGATTTGTCTCGGCCAGGCGACCAAGGTATCGGGGTTTCTGCTCAATGCCGGCAAGCGATACCAGGTTGCTGCCCGGCTTGGACAGCGTACGGATACCGGCGATGCCGATGGCCAGGTCATCGAGGAGCAGCCAGTGCCAGCGCTGGACCGCGGCCTCGTCAAGCGGGTACTTGGACGGTTCGAAGGATCGCAGACACAGGTTCCGCCGATGTATTCGGCGATAAAGCACCAGGGTCAGCGCCTGTATAAACTGGCGCGCCAGGGCATCGAGATAGAGCGGCAGCCACGTGAAATCGAGATTTACGGGCTCGAATTGCTCAGCCTCGAAGCCGATGCGCTGGAACTGGAGGTGGCGTGCTCGAAAGGAACCTATGTCCGGACATTGATCGAAGATATTGCCCGGGCGCTGGGCACGGTGGCGCATGTCATCGTGCTGAGGAGACTGGGCGTCGGCCCATATGCCGAGGGGCGTATGTACAAGCTGGATGAGCTCGAGGCTCTTGCAGAGCAGGGTATGGAACGGCTGGATGACATTTTGCTGCCGGTGGACAGTGCGCTCGATCACTGGCCGTCCGTCGAGCTGGGTGCCGACAGCGCCTATTACCTGATGCAGGGGCAGGCGGTGATGGCGCCGGGTGCCCCGAGTAGTGGGAAAGTGCGTCTTTACGATGAAGGCCATGGTTTCCTAGGGATTGGCGAAGTAAAACTGGACGGGCGGGTGGCTCCCACGCGGCTGTTTCCACGTTGATCGTCATTAATGATTATTTATTTGTATTTCAGCTTGTTAGCTGCGCGGCAGCAACTTAGAATAGCGGGCTGATTTGTGCCGGTAGGCCGGCCGGGGAGTGAAAATGCCTCTTTCAACAGAGCAAAAAAGCGAAGTAATCGCCGAATTCAAGCAGGGAGATCTCGATACCGGGTCTGCCGAGGTGCAGGTTGCCCTGCTCACCAAGCGGATCACCGAGCTAAGCGATCATTTTGCCGAACACAAGAAAGACCACCATTCAAGGCGTGGATTACTGCGCATGATTAACCAGCGCCGCAAGTTGCTGGATTATCTCAAGAGCAATGACCTGGATCGTTACCGGGCCCTTATTGCCAAACTTGGGTTGCGCAGATAGGCCGCGCCGCCCGTATCAGTCAAGGAAAAAATGTGAATAGTATTAAAAAGAGTTTTCAATATGGTGAGCATGAAGTCACCATCGAAACAGGCGAAATAGCGCGCCAAACGGATGGCGCGGTTTTGGTCAGTGTCGCGGATACCGTCGTCCTGGTAACCGCTGTTGGCCGGAAGGAAGCTGCACCAGGCAGGGAATTCTTTCCATTGACAGTCAACTACCAGGAAAAGACCTACGCGGCTGGCCGGATACCCGGTGGCTTTTTCAAGCGCGAAGGGCGGCCCAGCGAGAAAGAAACGCTGACCTGCAGGCTCATTGACAGACCGATACGTCCGCTGTTTCCCAAGGGTTTTTACCACGAAGTTCAGGTCGTCGCGACCGTCGTTTCGGTCAACCCCGATGTGGATCCGGATATCCCGGCCATTCTTGGCGCATCGGCGGCACTGGCGTTGTCCGGCA
The DNA here is from genome assembly GCA_036443455.1 of Gammaproteobacteria bacterium. GTDB lineage: Bacteria > Pseudomonadota > Gammaproteobacteria > Steroidobacterales > MnTg04 > MnTg04. The sequence continues at coordinate 180 of JAZFYI010000121.1, read as the reverse complement.
TGCCGTTCGCTGGACCGATCGGTGGCGCACGGGTCGGTTATATCAATGGCGAATATGTGCTGAATCCCTCGATGAGCCAGCTGACCGAATCCAAGCTGGATCTGATCGTCGCGGGTACCGAGCGTGCCGTGCTAATGGTCGAATCGGAAGCGGATTGCCTGGATGAAGAAGTGATGCTCG
>JAZFYI010000120.1:0-5351 GCA_036443455.1 Gammaproteobacteria bacterium | reverse complement strand
TGGCGCTGACCAGCAACGTGGCTGTATTGATTCTGTCGTATCGCCTGTTTTCGGTCTGGCTCCACGATTTTGGTATTCCATAAGCCGCCAGCGATGGACTTCGAGCCGTGCGTTGGTTCCGTTATTGACCTTTCTGATGCACCTGCCGGCGCATCAGGGCCGCCAGTGCCTGGTCGTCTTTTCCTGAGGCCGATTCCAGGTTTGCGGCAAGATGCTCAACCGCGTCGGCGCCCAGGTGCTGGTCGAGTTTGAATTTGGCGGTGATGCAGTTCAGCGACAGGCTGAAGCCGATGATGCCGGCCAATTGTTTATCCACATAGGCCGCTCTTGCCGGTCGCCACGGATTCGGCAGCGAAGATTCATATTGCCGGCTGAGGCGGTCAACCAGCGCATACAACTCGGCGGGGTCGGTAATCAGCGCGGCAACCGCCTCTACGTGTACCACCGCGTAATTCCAGGTGGGCACCGTGTCCGACAGGTACCAGTTCGGCGACATGTACCCATGGGGCCCCGTGAAAATCGCGGTGCTGGTATTGCCCTCGAGGTATTCATGATGCCGGTTCGCCCTGGCCATGTGGCCAAGCAGCTGGTTTGTCTTCCGGTCGAGCAGCAAGGGCAGGTGGGTGACGTGGCATTCATCCCCGGCTGGAGTAACGAGTGTCGAAAAACCATGGTTTTCGATTACCAACAGCGCCGCTGCAGGATCCGGCGCCGCGAATCGTTGCGGTACGTACATCGTCATCAGTCAGCCAGCTCCAGGTATACGCGGCGATTGCGCTTACCCTTTTTCTCGGTCTTGCTGATGATAACCCGGCCGATCTCGCTGCTGTTTTTGACGTGGGTGCCAGCGCAGGGTTGCAAGTCGAGGTCGCCGATTTTGAGCAGCCTGATTCTTTCCGAAGTACGTGGCGGTTTGACCGATAGCGTGCGAATCAGGTCCGGCCGCCGGTCCAGTTCTTCCCAGTCGGTCCAGATGGTTTCCGCCGAGTGCTCGCCTGCTATCAGTTGATTGATTTTTTCAGTGACCGCTTCCTTGTCGATCGGGTCCTGCATGTCAAAATCGAGCCGGCTTCGTCGTTCACCGATGGAGCCACCGGTGACGCCGTAGGGTAGCGCAACGCCGAGAAAGTGCAGGCTTGTATGCATACGCATCAGGCGATAGCGGCGCTGCCAATCGATCTCTATTTCCACCGCATCCCCTTCCGCGGGCAGTTCATGACCCCCTTCCGGTACATGCAGCGCTTCACGCGCGGGGCCGTAAATGGTATCGCTAATCGGCAAAACACGGCCATCGGCCAGTTTGAATGTGCCGGTGTCACCGGGCTGGCCACCGCCTCGCGGATAAAAAATCGTTTGCTCGAGCACGATTCCGAGCTCGCTGACCCGCTCCACCCTGGTTTGGCAGGTCGTCAGATACGCATCCTGCAGATACAGCAATTCGGTCATCGTCAACCCCGTCTGTCATGGCGAGCCAGGCAGGTGCACCTGGTAAATACTCGTATGCTATACCGAAGCATGGGGAGGAAGAAATGGCCGCGACTTCGAAAGAGCGCTTGATTTTGCTGGTGTTGGTGCTTGGCGGCACGGCAATCAGCGGAATCAGTCCGTATGACCGCCTGACATGGTGGCTGGAAGTGGCGCCGATACTCGTTGCCATCGCCATACTTGTGCCGACGGCCGATAGCTACCGGCTAACGCCGCTGTTGTACTGGCTGATGGCCATTCATGCATTGCTGATAATGGTTGGCGGTCATTACACCTATGCCAATGTGCCGCTGGGTTTCTGGGTCCAGGATCTGTTCGATCTCGCGCGCAATAATTACGACCGCCTTGGCCATTTCCTGCAGGGTTTTGTACCGGCGATGATCGCCAGAGAAATCCTGTTGCGGAGTTCTCCGCTTGGCCGGGGCAAATGGCTGTTTTTCCTGGTCAGTTGCGTGGCCCTGGCGATCAGCGCTTGCTATGAGTTCATCGAATGGTGGGCCGCGTTGATCATCGGTGGACATGCAGATGAGTTTCTCGCGACCCAGGGCGATATCTGGGACACCCAATGGGATATGTTCCTGGCGCTGAGCGGCGCCATCAGCGCCCAGTTGTTGCTGGCCCGCGTCCAGGACAGACAGCTCGAACGACTATAGCCTTCGGGTCACGGTTTCCAATACCGTTTCAGGTCCGCCTGCAATCGTCTGAAAAAGTGTGACCCAGGTCACAAAAAATGTGCCCGTCTGGGCCCTTCATCCCAAAGCTGTGAACGACCGCACAACCAGGTCTGGCGGGCGCTGGCATGGTGTCGGATGGTATGCCGGTAGCTGAAAATCGATTATGGATAACGTACAGACATGACGCTTGACAGAAATTACATGCGCAGTACCGTCGCTCGCCGCGTGTTTACGCTGTTCCTGCTGGCCGCGCTACTGCCGGTAATCGTCGCTAGTGTCTGGTCGCTGATCACCGTAAGTCGCCTGCTGACCGAGCAGGCGGAGGAGCGGCTCCAGGACAACGCAAAAACTCTCGGTGTTTCGGTGTACGAAAGGCTGGGGATGGCGGAAATGACGCTGAAAGAGCTGGCCCAGCAATATGAAATCGATAAAATCCGTTCCGGAACTCCCATAGGCCAGCAGCAGTTCGGTGCCATAGCCATACTCAGCGACGCGGGGCTGACCGGCATCAGGGGCGACCTCGACAGCATTCCCGCTTTGAGCGAGCAAGGTCTCGCACATATCGCCAGCGGTCTTCCCCTTTTGCTCAGTCGGCATGCGGCGGCGGATTTCGAACTTCTGTTGCTGACGGCAGCCGGAGACGACGGCGAAATCCTGGTGGCGCGGCTGTTGCCGGATTACATTTGGGGCAATTCCCGCTATCTCACGGGCCAGCACCAGATGTGCGTGCTGGGGAGCGATCGCAGCCCACTGTACTGTTCCAGTGCAGACATGGAACTGGCCCTGACCGAAGCCATGCCGGGCAGCTTTGCCGCGGATGGCGATGCCTCGGCTCACTGGCGACAGAATGACCGGAAACTACTCGGTCAGACCTGGCAGGTTGAGCTCGAAAGTCATTTCGGGCACGAGCCCTGGGTGCTGATCATCGGCAGACCCGATCACGAGGTGCTGGCCGATGTCACCGATTTCCGCGTTGTTTTTGTTACGATTTTTCTTGCGGCATTGCTGATTGCGGCGTTAATCAGCAGGTCGCAAATCAGGAAACGCATGGTGCCGCTTGAAAAACTGGCCACATATGCCGGTCATGTCTCAAACAAGAGATTCCATGAGCCGCTCGATGTGGATAGCGGTGACGAATTCGAAGGCCTGGCGGACAGCCTGCGTAAAATGTCACGCGGTCTGGCCAGCCATTTTTCCATTCTCGCCACGATGTCGGATGTCGACCGAAAAATACTGAGTTCGCCGGAGCCGGGCGCAGTGGTCGATATCGTTTTGTCACGGCTTCGCGATATCGTGCCTTGCCACAACGCGGTGGTCACCGTGCTGGATCGTGCGGCGCCAAAAATGGCGCAAAACTACCTGCTGTTGGCAGGCGAGGAGCAAAGCAAGACCAAGCGGATAAAGATCGATCGGGATCTCGAGCTGATGTTCAGTGACGCGCAGGCAGGAATTTTCCTGGATCGGGAAAAGCCGCCGGGATTTTGCCGGGCCTTGGTCGGCGATGGCGCTGACAGCATGTTCTGCGTGCCGATTATCAAAGGTGAAAAGATCTATGGTGTCTTGACCCTGGGTTACAGCGAATCGCCGGAACTGGATGGCGATCTGATGCACCAGGCATCGGAGATATGCGGGCGCCTTGCGTTGGCGATGGCAACGGTTGAGCGCGATGAGCAGTTGTACCACCAGGCGCACTTCGACAATCTGACCGGCCTGGCCAACAGGCAGCTTTTCGCGCAGCGTTTGAACATGGAAATCCGCAGGGCGGAGCGCGACCGTGGCATGCTCGCACTGTTGTTCATCGATCTGGATAATTTCAAAATCATCAATGACGTCCGCGGGCACAGTGCCGGCGATCAGTTGATTCGCAAGGTTGCGGAGCGGCTGGGCGAGCGTGTCCGGGACAGCGATCTGATATCGCGATTGGGTGGCGACGAATTTACCATCCTGCTTTCCACGATCGATGGAGAGGAGGATGTCGGCCGCATTGCCAAGGAGATTCTCGAAAGCCTGCAGAAGCCGTTTACGGTCGATGGCAGCCAGCATTTCATCAGCGCAAGTATCGGGGTCACCCTGTATCCGGGTGACGGCAGAACAGTGGAAGAATTGTTGCGCAATGCCGACACGGCGATGTACCGCGCCAAGGAAGCGGGTCGTGACCAGTGCATGTTCTTCCAGGAAGAAATGAATCTCGCGGCCGTGCGCAGGGTAAGACTGGAAAGCCAGCTGCGTACCGTCGTGGAGAGCGGCGGGATGAAAATGCATTTCCAGCCGCTGCTGGATTCGCAAACGCAGGAAGTTGTCGGAGCGGAGGCGTTGATGCGCTGGCCGGTTTCCAGTGAGCGAGTGACCTTACCCGATGAATTTATCCCGGTGGCCGAAGAGACCGGGTTGATCGTGCCATTGGGTTATGGCGCGTTGGAAGAGGCATGCCGTGCCATGATCGTCTGGCGATCGAAGGGCATCGAATTGGAAAGCATCGCCGTAAATGTCTCGCCGCGACAGTTTAACGAGCCCGGCTTTGTCAGCGAAGTCCTGGCGATTCTCGATCGGCATGGGCTCGATCCCCGTTTTCTGGAGCTCGAGATTACCGAAAGCCTGCTCCTCGAAGAGGTGCAGCGCATCCGCATGGTTCTCGAAGAGCTATGCCGCCACGAAATTCGCCTGGCTATCGATGACTTTGGAACGGGTTATTCGGCGCTTGGCTATTTGCGCCGCTATCCTGTGCAGACCATCAAAATCGATCGCAGTTTCGTGCATGAGATCGACCAGGCAGAAAGCCCGCAAAAACTCACTCGCGCAATTATCGCCATGAGTCATGGTCTTGGGAAAAGGGTGGTCGCCGAGGGAGTGGAAAACCAGAAACAGTACGAGGTGCTGGCGGCGCAAGGTTGCGATCTCGTGCAAGGCCACTTGTTCAGCCATGCAATGCCGGTCGATACATTTGCCAGCTATGTCAGAAAACAGAATGGCAAAGTGATGATGAAGGCCCTGATAGCCGGCGATACATAGGCTGTCGCCTTATTGCCCTGATTGCCGGCGTCTTCGAAAGGCGAGCAGGCCAAGCGTCAGCAGCGTAATCAGCGCTGGTACCAGGGCGATATTGATCAGCCGCAGGTTGCGCCCGAGTTTTTCGATGTCTCTGTCGAGGTCGTGCCTGACCTGGCGCAACTCCTTTCGGATCTCCGATCGTTT
>JAZFYI010000119.1:0-10428 GCA_036443455.1 Gammaproteobacteria bacterium | reverse complement strand
AGCGGCGCGCGGCCCGTATCCAGGAAGAATCGCTCCAGCACTTCCCGGGCGGGTTGCGCCGCCTCCAGGCTGTGGCCGACCTGGCCGCGAACCCGGTATACATCCACCGCCAGCGCCAGCAGTCCTGCGACTACGGCCAGCACGACGAAAACCAGCACCATTTCGATGATGGTGAAACCCTGTTGGCGATTCTCGAGCATTCTGGCCCCGGCAAAAATGGAGACCGTTAAAGCTACCTTAAATAACGAGTTGGCGAAAACAGAAATCAGCCGATTTCGGCCGATTTTGCCTATGTGTGTCGTTTGGGATCGATGGGGCTAAAAAAAGAAAACCCCTCGAAAGAGGGGTTTCCTGTGTCCGGTATAAAACCAGATTGTGTTCAGACAAGTATTTATGGTCGGCAAGCAGACGGCATGTACTTGTTCAGAACGGTTGTTGCGATGGTCGCCGAAGCACCAGTGACCGCTTCAGTAGTACCAGCAGGCTGGCCGGAGTTTCCGCACGCCCAGACCACATCCAGATTGGCGCTGACCCACGGCTTGATCGTCAGTAGCGGGGTCAGCACCAGTGTCGCGTTGGCGTCGTTACCATAAGTAACGCTGATCGTACCAGTGGTCAAAATCAGGCTGGCAACATACCTGCCGGACGGCGAGTTGAGGATGCCAAGCGCAGCCAGGTTGACCGGCCAAAGGCCCGAATCTGCAAATTCTTCAGATACAGAAGCCTTCAAAGCTGCCGACAGGTTCAGACCTTCGGTCACCTGCGCGCGAATGGTGTAATCCTGATACGCCGGGATAGCAATCGCGGCCAGGATGCCGATAATCGCGACCACGATCATCAGTTCGATAAGGGTAAAACCCTGTTGGATCTTTTTCATTTCTATCTCCTTGGAGCGGTTTATATAAAACGGCCAAATGGCTGCCCCTATAGTTGCAATCCCCATGCCAAAAAAACCAGCAACTTCTTAAGCAACTGAATTAGAAAGAAAAAATAATTATTTGGCGAGAAACAGGAGCATCCGGGTGGGTCAACCGTCCCAATCTGTGGCCGCCTCGCGTCAGAATCTGACAAATTCCGTCACCTGGTCGGTTTTCGCAGACGGTGATTCTGTCAAATAGCGGGCGGCTCGCCGGCTGTGTATGTCGGCCAGGCTATTCGATTTTCAGCTTCTTGATCCGGTAACGCAGCGCCCGGAAGCTGATGCCGAGCAGTTTCGCGGCCCGGGTCTTGTTGTAGCGGGTTTGCTCCAGCGCCTTGACGATGGCTTCGCGCTCGATGCCCTCGAGCTGACTGCCCAGCTTGCTGCTGTCCGGTTCTATAGGCGGCTTCGCGCTACCGGGATCCAGCTGCAGATCTGACGCGCCGATGGTGTCGCCGCTGTTCAGGGTAAGCGCCCTTTCCAGCAGGTTCTCCAGTTCACGTACATTGCCCGGGAACGGGTGCGCCAGCAGGGCCGACTCGGCATCGCTATCGAGCGCCGGTACGGGCAGGCCCATCTGCTCGGCCAGCCGGGCCAGGATAAAACGGGATAGCTGCAGGATATCGCTGCCCCGGTCTCTTAGCGGCGGAACATGCAGCTCGATGACATGGATGCGGTAAAAAAGATCTTCCCTGAATTCCCCCGTCGCCACCAGTTCCGCCAGGTTGCGGTGGGTCGAGCTGAGCACGCGAACATCCACCGGCACTTCACGCTCGCTGCCGACCGGGCGCACGGATTTTTCCTGGATCACCCGCAGAAGTTTGACCTGCATGTGCAGCGGCAACTCCGCCACCTCGTCGAGGAACAGCGTTCCGCCTTCCGCGCTTTGAAAAAGGCCGGGTTTGTCGGCGACCGCACCGGTAAACGACCCTTTCTTGTGCCCGAAGAATTCGCTCTCCATCAATTCGCTCGGTATGGCACCGCAATTGACCGGTACGAACGGACCGTCACGCCGCGGCCCGGATTCGTGGATCATGACCGCGACCAATTCCTTGCCGGTCCCGGACTCGCCGCAAATATGGACCGGCGCCTGGCTGCGGGTGACCTTGGCAACCAGGTCGCGCACGCCCTGCATGGCGGCGGAATCGCCGATCAGGTTGGTAGCGTGAATTTCGCCGACCGCCTTTCGGTCGCTGCGCAGGCGCAGCGCCGTTTTGACCATTTTGCGCAGGTTATCGAGATTCAGCGGTTTCGATACGAAGTCGAAGGCGCCCGCCTTGAGCGCCCGGACCGCGGTCTCGACATTGCCGTGCGCGGTGATGACCGCCACCGGCGTATTCGGCGTCTGTTCCTGCATCCACTCGACCAGGTCCAGGCCACTGCCATCGGGTAATTTCATGTCGGTAAAACACAGGTCGAACGGTTTTTTGAGCAACAGTGCGCGCGCTTCGGCCAGGTCGGCCGCGGTCCGGGTCTGGATATCCATCTGTTGCAAAGTCAGGCTCAGCAATTCGCGGATATCGGGCTCGTCGTCGATGACCAGCGCGGTTGGCTGATTCATGCGTTATTCTCCCAGCGTTGCGGATCGGAAAAAGTAATCCTGAAGATACTGCCGCCATCGGGTCGCGGCTGGTAGATCAGCGTCGCCCGGTTGCATTCGCAAAGTTCACGGCAAATAAACAGACCGAGACCGGTGCCGCCGTGTTCGCCGGTAAAAAACGGTTCGAAGATACGCTCGGCATCGGCTTCCGATATGCCTTTGCCGCGGTCGCCGACCTCGAGGTAAGGACGTTCGGAGCCGCGCAAGCGGCCGATCTTCAGGTCGATCGGCCCATCGTCGGGACAGGCGTACTTGATTGCGTTTTCGCACAGGTTCCACAGCACCTGGTGCAAATGGCCGGGATCGATCTGCACCTCGGGGGCCGGGCCTTCGCTGGCAACCTGTAAACGCGTGCGGTCCACCTGCTGGGTCTGGCTGAACTCATCGGCAAAATCGCTCACCCAGTGTTCGAGTTGCAGCCTCTCCGGCGCCGTGGTGTCACGGCTGGACAATTGCAGTATGTTGTCGATGATCTGGCTGACTCTTTGTCCATTGGTATGGATGATGTCGGTCAGCCGCCGCTCGGTGCTGGTCATGACCGCGGATTCCCTGAGCAACTGGGCCGCATGGCTCATTGCGCCTACCGGATTACGGACTTCATGGGCGATGCTGGCGGTCAGCCGGCCCAGTGAAGCGAGTTTCGATTGCTGAACTTTTTCCGCCAGCATGCTGGTGTCTTCGAGGAAAATCAGCATCGCGTCGCCACCGCTTTCCCGCAACGGCGCAAACTGTGGGTTGATCACGCGATCCCCATCGGCGGCGATAAACGAAGGTTGCGCCTGGCGGAATTCTTCCGGGTTCCGCCGCCAGGCTTTTAGCAACATGTACAGCCGCGGCGAGACTTCGGACAAGTGCCTCGCGGGCCGGCGGCGCGGTGAGCCCAGGATGCTGGCTGCTGAGGCATTCATCAGCCGAACCTGGTTATCCTTGTCCACGACGACGATGCTTTCCCGCAAATGCTGGACGATGTACTGGTTCAGTTCCGCGAGGTTCGCCAGGTCGACGCCGCGTTGTCTGGCCAGGGCTTCCGTTTCCTGTATCCGGCGCGCCACCGGATCCATCAACAAGGCCATGGTCAGGATAATTCCGCTGAGCAATCCGGCCGCGGTAAAGTCCTTGGCGAGCGGCGGTGTGTCGAGGAATATCCATGCCTGGTCCCCGAGTATTGCCAGCACCGCCAAAGACCCGGCCAGCAGGGTTCTTTTTCTCGGCAGGACCAGCGCGCTGGCGCCGATGACAATGATCAGCAGGTTGGCCAGGCCGGAACTGATGCCGCCGCTGGCATGGCTCAATGCCGTGATTACGGCTATATCGAACGCCACGGACCACGATACCTGGGAGATTCGCGATGGCCAGCGGCGCGCTACCGCAGCCATGTTGCTGATGCCGATTCCCAGGTACAAGCCACAGATCGCAACGAACAGCGTCGGGTACTGGGCGCCGAAAATCCTGGGTTGATCGGTGCTGGCAAAAAGCGTCAACAGCAATACCGCAACCAGGACCCGAAATACATTCAGTAGCTGCAGAATTCTCCAACTGAGTTCGTCGGCGTCCTGACGGGGAACCGGCGTAGTCGGAGCAGCTTTTGTCGGGGCCGGACGACTCACTTCGCCGATGCTGGAGCTTGCCTGCATGGGTGCCTCATTCCGTGGCTGGCGTTTTGCCGTGCCCATTGTAGAAGCAAAGGCCGCCAAGCCCAAACAGCTTTGCACAAGCAGGGGATTTGCTCCACAATACGCGCCTTCTGAAAACCCGGGTCCGCCGCCAGATGAATCTCCACGAATACCAGTCGAAACGATTGTTTAGACAGTACGACATTCCCGTACCAAAAGGGCTGCCGGCGCACACGCCCGATGACGCAGCCAGCGCTGCCAGGGAGCTGGGCGGTAACGTCTGGGTGGTCAAGGCGCAGGTGCACGCGGGCGGTCGTGGCAAGGCAGGAGGCGTCAGGCTGGTCACCAGCGTCGATGAAGTCAAAAAAGCCGCGCTCGACATGCTGGGGAGCACGCTGGTCACCAAGCAGACCGGACCCGAAGGCTTGCCGATTCACACGGTGATCGTCGAGGTGGGTTCCGAAATTGCGCGCGAACTTTATCTGAGCCTGGTCGTAGACCGCGCCAGCGAGCGCATCAGTTTTATGGCGTCCGCGGCGGGCGGCATGGATATCGAGGAAGTCGCAGCGGCGGAGCCGGAAAAAATTCAAACGCTGTCGGTGCACCCGGCGGCCGGCCTGCAGCCGTACCAGGCCCGCCAGTTGGGATTCGCGATGGGACTCGACAAGGGCCAGGTCGCTCAGTTCACGAAGATAGCTATGCAGTTGTTCAGGTTGTTTGTCGAACGCGACGCTTCGATGATCGAAATCAACCCGCTGATCGTGACCGCCGATGGCGACGTGGTCGCGCTGGACGCGAAAATCAATATCGAAGATAACGCGCTGTTTCGCCAATCGCAGATGCTGGAGTGGCGTGACCCGACGCAGGAAGACGAAAAGGAAAACGAGGCCAGCGCCCACGACCTCAATTATGTGTCCCTCGACGGCAATATCGCCTGCATGGTCAACGGCGCCGGACTGGCGATGGCGACGATGGACCTGATCAAACTGCACGGCGGCGACCCGGCGAATTTCCTGGATGTCGGTGGTGGCGCGACTGCCGAACGAGTGGCCGAGGCGTTCAAGCTGATTTTGTCGAACGACCGGGTCAAGGCGATCCTGGTGAACATATTCGGTGGCATCGTCCGTTGCGACCTGATTGCCGAGGGGATTATTGCCGCGGTCAAGGAAGTCGGCGTCGAAGTGCCCGTCGTCGTCAGGCTGGAGGGCACCAACGCGAACCAGGGCCTGGAGCTGTTGGCCGGCAGCGGGCTGGATATCATCGCCGCCGATGACCTGACCGAGGCGGCGAAAAAAGTCGCGGCCGTCGTCGCCTGAGCAAGCGGGAAACACAACATAGCAATGGGCATACTCGTTAATAAAGACAGCAAGGTCATTTGCCAGGGGTTTACCGGGCGCCAGGGCAGTTTTCATTCGCAGCAGAGCATCGAGTACGGGACCAGCATGGTCGGTGGCGTAACGCCCGGCCGCGGCGGCGAGACCCACCTGGACCTGCCGGTTTTCGATACGGTACACCAGGCCGTTGCGGAAACAGGAGCCGAGGTCAGCATGATCTATGTGCCGGCACCATATGCCGCCGACGCGATCCTCGAAGCTGCCGATGGCGGCATCAAACTGGTGGTTTGCATCACCGAGGGCATTCCCGTTCTGGACATGGTGCGGGTAAAAGCGACGTTGAAAGATTATGACTGCCGGCTGATCGGGCCGAATTGCCCGGGCATCATTACGCCGGACGAGTGCAAGATAGGCATTATGCCGGGCTTCATTCATCAGCCGGGCAAGGTCGGCGTGGTGTCGCGATCCGGGACGCTGACCTATGAAGCGGTTTATCAGACCACCTGCAACGGGCTTGGCCAGACGACCTGCATCGGTATCGGCGGTGACCCGGTCCGGGGAATGAATTTCATCGACTGTCTCGAGCTGTTCGAGGCGGACCCGGCGACCGAAGGCATTATCATGGTCGGCGAGATCGGCGGCACCGATGAAGAAGCCGCGGCCGCCTACATCGAGCAACAGGTCAGCAAACCGGTTGTGGCTTACATTGCCGGCGTTACTGCACCCCCTGGCAAGCGCATGGGCCATGCCGGGGCAATCATCTCGGGTGGCACCGGTACCGCGGAGGAGAAATTCAAGGCGCTGAACGCGGCTGGCGTTACCACGGTGCGTTCGCCGGCGGAGATGGGCAACGCCATGTTGCAGCGACTGGGTGGCTGACAGACCTGCGCTGCTGTCCGCGTAATCAACAACCGGCGAGCAATGAATAACCCTTCCAACGCCAAAGAATCCCGAACCAGGCAAGTCACGATTGCGCTGGCGCAGATCGGCATGACCGTCGGCGATGTACCGGGCAATACCCGGCGGGTCATCGAGACTGCCCACCACGCTCGTGACCAGTTGCACGCGCAGCTGGTGGTATTCCCCGAATGCACGCTGACCGGTTACCCGCCGGAAGACCTCCTGTTTCACAAGAGACTGAGGCGGCAGGTCGCCGACGGCCTGGATGCGCTGGTGGCGGAGTTGGAAGGCGTACAGGTCCTGGTCGGCTATCCCGAGTATACCGAGCAAGGTATCTATAACTCGCTGACCCTGATCGGCGGCGGCAAGCAGAGCGTGAATTACCGCAAAAGATATTTGCCCAATTTCGCGGTGTTCGATGAAGAACGCTATTTCCTGGCCGGGGACGAAGCAAAGACCATCGATATCGGCGGCATCAGGCTGGGCCTGGCATTGTGCGAGGATATCTGGCACGCCGGTACGGCGGAAGCTGCTCGCGATATCGGCGCCGAGGCGCTGATCATCACCAATGGCTCGCCATACGAGATCCGCAGCCAGTCCCGGCGGCGGGCGTTGCTGGCGGAACGCAGCAGCGGCAGCGGGATTCCAATGATTTACCTGAACCTGGTCGGCGGTCAGGATGAGCTGGTGTTTGACGGGGGTTCCATGGCCCTCGATGCAATGGGCAAGACCGTGTTTCAGGCGCCCCAGTTTGAAGAAGGCGTCTATCCGTTGGAACTGCGCGCCGGACCGGACGGCGTGGAAGTGGTGCCGGCGGAAATTTGTCCGGACCTGGAGAGAACCGAAAGCGCGTACCGGGCCATAGTCCTGGGCGTTCGTGACTATGTGATCAATCACGGCTTCCCCGGTGTGGTCATCGGCCTGTCCGGTGGTATCGACTCGGCGCTGACCCTTGCCATTGCCGTGGATGCGCTGGGTGCCGACCGGGTTCAGACAGTCATGATGCCATCGCGCTTTACCGCCGATATCAGCATCGAGGACGCCGCCGAACAGGCGCGAACGATGGATGTTCAGTATGACGTGTTGCCGATCGAGGATATTTTTAGCTGCATACTCGATACGCTTGCGCCATTTTTTGCGGGTTTGCCGGCGGATACCACCGAAGAAAACATCCAGGCTCGCAGCCGGGGCATGATCCTGATGGCGATTTCGAACAAGACCGGGAAAATGCTCCTGACCACCGGCAACAAGAGCGAAATGGCCGTCGGGTATGCCACTTTGTACGGCGATATGGCCGGCGGGTTCGCTCCGATCAAGGATTGCTCAAAGACCCTGGTTTATGAACTGGCCAGGTATCGCAATTCCCTGGGCCCGGTCATATCGGAGCGCGTGCTGACCCGCGAACCATCTGCGGAACTGCACGCCGATCAGAAAGACAGCGACAATCTGCCGCCCTACGATATTCTCGATCCGATACTCGAGGCTCTGGTCGAGGAAAACCTGTCGGTGGACGAAATTTGCGAACGAGGTTTCGAGCGAGCCACGGTCGGCAGGGTACTGGCGATGGTTCAGCGCAATGAATACAAAAGACGCCAGGCGCCACCGGGCGTGCGCATCAGCAGCCGCGCTTTTGGACGCGACTGGCGTTATCCGATTACCTCAGGCTACAAGGCCAGCTAGAAGTCTGCGCGGCAGAAAGTATTCCTACTGCGAAAGCGCCACAGCGGTCCATTTTTCCGATCTTTTTCGTTGCGTAGCACCGCTATGCGCCTCAAAAGATCGAAAAACTGTCCTCGCTGCGACACTTTCTCGCTACGGATATTTCTACCGCGCAGACTTCTAGCTGGCCCGCTAGTCTGCGCTAGTCTGTGCTGGACATCGCGACCTCAAGCCGCTCGGTGTTCAGTCGCAAAACGTCCCGCGTCTGTTGCGCCATCTCGTGCAGGTCGAGTTTTTCATAGGCATCGATCATCACGCCAAGCGCATCGGCTACCGAGGTCGTGCCCTGGTACTCGATCATTACGTTCTGGGCGCGTTTTAGCGCCGCGACATACGCGCCACGATCCATGTAGTACCTCGCCACGTGTATCTCGTATTTGGCCAGGTAGTTTTGCAGGTAAATCATCCTTTGCCGGGCATTGGCCACGTAAGGACTATCCGGGAAATTCGTCACCAGGTAGTGAAAATTATTGAAAGAGGTTTGTGCCGAGCGCGGCGGTCGTTCGGTCGGGTCAACCTTGAACAACCGGAAAAGCCTGTTGGGTTTCTTGGGGAAAAAGACCAGGCCCTTGATGTAATTGGCGTAATCGACCCGCGGGTGGGTCGGGTTTTCCAGGATGAACTGATCCGCCGCGTCCACCGCCGCATCGGGTTCGCGGTTCATGTAATAACAAAAAATGATGTCGAGCTGGGCTTGTTTGGTGTGGTTCGAGAAAGGATACCGGCCCTCCAGCCGCTCAAATCGCATGATCGCGTTCGCATAGTTCCCGGTAACCATGCTTTGTCTTGCTTTTTCGTACAGCTTTATCGCGCCCAGGTTCGGGTCGACTTGCTTCGGGCTGCCGCCGCAGCCGTTCAGCGTCGCGGCCAGCAGCAGTGCGGTCAGGCAGCGAATGGTCGGAAGTTCTGGTCTATTCATGGGCGAAGCAGATTGTGAGCCAAAATGTTCAGATTCAAGGCGCGAATCGCACGTAATAGCAGGCTATTGCGAAGATTTGCAACGCAGAAGCTGGATATTTTGGGCGCAAGATGCGAGCTCATGAATAGATCAGAGCTTCCTATGTTCAAATCAGCCACATTTTATCCTGCGGGTTTAGCGGGGCCACGAAGTATACCGTAAACTGCGCGAGGTTCAGCCATATCGGTCGGGATGCAGTGACAGAAAGCCGCGTACACAATCTGATAATACCTTCGGATCAGGCTGGTTACCGATTGGACCAGGTCCTGGCCCGAATGTTTCCGCAGTTTTCGCGGAGCCGCATCAAGCAATGGATTGATAGCGGCGATGTACTGCTGGATGGTCAGCCGACTCGCCCGAGACAGAAGCTGACGGGTGGCGAGCAGGTGCTGATTCGCGAGTCCCTGGAGCCGCGGACCGTTGATCGGCCACAGCTCATCCCGCTGGAGATTGTGGATGAGAGCGATGATTTCCTGGTGATCAACAAACCGGTCGGGCTGGTCGTGCACCCGGGCGCCGGCAACCCGGATGGCACCTTGGTCAATGCCTTGTTGAATTTTGACGCGCGACTTGAAGCGATGCCAAGGGCGGGGATCGTCCACCGGCTGGACAAGGGCACCAGCGGTTTGCTGCTGGTTGCCCGCGATGCCGAAATCCAGCAACAGTTCAGCGATATGCTGGCGCGCCGGGAGATTACCCGCGAGTATCAGGCCGTTTGCCTGGGCGTGCTGACCGCGGGCGGGACCGTGGATCAGCCGCTGGATCGCCATCGGAACGACCGTCGAAAAATGGCCGTTCGACCCGGTGGCCGGAATGCGGTCACCCATTACCGCGTGATCGAACGGTTTCGCGGGCATAGCCATGTTCGGGTTAATCTCGAGACCGGGCGCACCCACCAGATTCGCGTGCATTTTGCTTACCTGCGCCATGCCCTGATCGGCGATCCCGTTTATGGCGGCCGCCTCGCAATACCGGCAGGAGCCAGCGATGAACTGGCGGATACCCTGCGCAATTTCAGCCACCAGGCCCTGCATGCCGGCCGCCTGGCCTTGTCCCACCCGCGCAGCGGCAAAGCTTTGGATTGGGGCGCCGAAGTCCCAGTGGATTTCGCTGCGCTGATCCAGGTGCTGCGCGAGGACGCGGCAAACAGGAACGGCGCGCGAAGGTGAACGAAATCGAGCTGATTATCCCGGACTGGCCGGCGCCGGAGAATGTCCGTGCCTGCGCGACGACACGGATCGGCGGCGTCAGCCGGGCGGAATTTTCCAGCCTGAACCTGGCGGGCCACGTCGGTGACCACGATGACCATGTCGCCGAAAACCGGCAGCGCCTGCACGACTATGCCGGGTTGCCGGCAGAACCGCGGTGGTTGCAGCAGGTACACG
>JAZFYI010000118.1:0-3837 GCA_036443455.1 Gammaproteobacteria bacterium | reverse complement strand
TCGAGTTCCCGGGGATCGGGATCGGGACAGGCGCTATTGGCCAGGTCGTTCAGCCGGTCAGTGCTGTCCCCCATCGCGGACAGGACCAGGACTACCTGGTGGCCTCGTTCGCGCAGTTCCATGGCGCGCCGGGCATGGTTTTCCATCAATGCCACCGATGCCACCGAGGTACCGCCGTATTTCTGGACGATCAGCCCCATTTCATCGATCCGCCACTGGCGCGGTCAGCCGCTGAGCGCAGCTTCGACCAGGGCTGAAACGCTGGCCAGCGCCTCGTCCAGCTTCGATGGATCGTTGCCACCGGCCTGGGCGAAGTCGGGCCGGCCGCCGCCCTTGCCGCCGACTGTCTTGGCCACGGCGCCGATGATTTTTCCGGCGTTGAGGACTTTGAGTTGATCCTTGCTGACCCCGGCCGCCAGCCTGACCTTGCCGTTTTCGGCCGCGCCCAGCACCACAACGGCGCTACCGAGTTTGTTCTTGAATTGATCGACCGCGTCCCTGAGCGCCTTTGCATCGGCGCCATCGATACGCCGGGCCAGCACCTTGACTCCTTGCACATCCACCGCCTCGCTGACCGGGTCCGCACCGTGTCCGCTGGCCAGTTGCTTGCGCAGCATGGCCAGCTCTTTCTCGAGCTGGCGGTTGCGCTCGACCAGGTTGCGCACCTTGCCGGTCAGTTCCCCGCGCGAGGCCTTGAGCATTCCGCCCAGCGCATCCATCGCATCCTCTTCCGCCTGCAGCCAGGCCATGGCGCCCTCGCCGGTCACCGCTTCGATGCGCCGTACACCAGAAGCCACGCCGGTTTCCTGGGTAATCTTGAAAAAACCGATATCGCCGGTGCGCCGGACATGGGTGCCACCGCACAACTCGGTGGAAAAATCGCCCAGGCTCATGACCCGCACCTGGTCGCCGTATTTCTCGCCAAACAAGGCCATGGCGCCGGCGCCGATCGCATCGTCATAGCTCATCGTCCGACTCTGTGCCTCGGTGTTTTTCCGGATTTCGAGATTAACCCGGTTTTCGATCTCGACCAGTTGTTCTGCAGTGACCGGTTCGAAGTGGGAGAAATCGAAGCGCAGCCGGTCGGGTGCAACCAGCGAACCTTTCTGGGTGACATGCTCGCCAAGCAGCGTACGCAACGCGGCGTGCATCAGGTGGGTGGCAGAGTGATTCAGAACAATCTCATTGCGTCGTTCGGCATCGACCGCGGCGGCAAGCTTATCGCCTTTGCCGATACTGCCTTTGACGACCGTGCCGATATGCACGATGGCATCGTCAACTTTTTGACAATCCTCGACCCTGAATTCGATGCCTTTTGCGCTCAGCACACCGGTATCACCGACCTGGCCACCGCTTTCACCATAGAAAGGGGTGCTATCGAGAACGACCGCTCCACTTTGACCGGCAGAGAGCGAATCGACCTCGCCGTTCCCGTCGCTCAATGAGATAACGTTTCCAACGTCCGTCAGTTTGTCATAGCCAACAAACGACATTACTTGCCCCACTTTAATTTCCGGCGCGTAACCAGTTAATGAAACCTTTCCTGATGGCACGTTAACAAACTTGCTGGCCGCTCGCGCCCTGCTGCGCTGGGCCTCCATCGCCTGCTCGAAACCTTTGCGGTCGATGCTCAGCCCTTTTTCCCTGGCGATATCGGCGGTCAGGTCCAGCGGAAAACCGTAAGTATCATACAACTTGAAAACCGTATCGCCGGGAATCTCCTTACCTTTGAGCTTTGCGATTGCTCCTTCCAGCAGACCCATGCCCTGGCTCAGGGTCTCGGCGAAACGCCTTTCTTCCTGCAGCAACCTTTCTTCAATACGTGACTGGGCCTTTTTTAGTTGCGGGTAGGCTTTACCCATTTCCTTGACCAGTGGCTTGACCAGTTTGTAAAAAAACGGGTCTTCCATGCCCAGCATGTAGCCGTGGCGGATCGCCCGCCGGATGATTCGGCGCAGCACGTAGCCACGGCCTTCATTGGATGGGAAAACACCATCGCAAATCAGGAAACTGCAAGCGCGGATATGATCGGCGATCACTTGCAGCGAGTTGTTGCCCAGATCCTTGATGCCGGTCAGTTTCGCCGCACTCTCGATCAGGTTTTTGAACAAGTCGATTTCGTAATTGTTGGTCGTGCCCTGCATGACCGCGGCCATGCGCTCGAGACCCATGCCGGTATCGACGGACGGTTTGGGCAACGGCGTCATTTCACCATCGGCTGAGCGGTCGAACTGCATGAACACGAGGTTCCAGATCTCGACATAGCGATCGCCCTCTTCGTCCGCCGAGCCGGGCGGGCCGCCGCTTACATCCGGACCGTGATCATAAAAAATTTCACTGCAAGGCCCGCAGGGCCCGGTGTCCCCCATCGCCCAGAAGTTTTCCTTCATCCCGAGACGGGTAAATCGCGCCGGGTCCACGCCGATGTGGTTGAGCCAGATGTCGGCCGCCTCGTCGTCTTCTTCATAGACGGTGATCCAAAGACTCTCGGCCGGCAGATTCATGTCTTTCGTCAGGAATTCCCAGGCGTACTCGATCGCTTCTTGCTTGAAGTAATCGCCAAAACTGAAATTGCCCAGCATTTCGAAGAACGTGTGATGCCGCGAGGTATAACCGACGTTTTCCAGGTCGTTGTGCTTGCCGCCAGCGCGCACGCAGCGCTGCGAACTGGCCGCCGTTTTGTAGGGGCGTTTTTCCTTGCCGGTGAATACATCCTTGAACTGCACCATGCCGGCATTGGTAAACAGCAGCGTCGGATCGTCGCCGGGCACTAAAGAACTGCTCGCCACGATCTCGTGGCCCTTGCCGGCAAAAAAATCGAGGAACGCCTGTCTGAGTTGCGCGCTGTTCATTGCTGTCTCGGTTTAATCGTCCTGTCCGTCGTCATCCATGGCCGTCGCCGCCCGGATTTGATCGTGGCTGAATCCGCGATGCTGCAGGAAACGCGACTGGCGTGCCTTGTCCTTATAACTGCCCGGCGCGCCGCTGCCAAATTTCCGGCGGCGCACATCGCCGGCCAAATCCCGCCAGTTCACGGCCAACGCCGCGATCGCTGTTTCTATCAGTGCTTCCGATACGCCGCGTTGCCCCAGCTCCATACGAATCCGTACGGGTCCCTGGCCACGCCGCATTCGGCTGTGAGAATAACTTTCCGCGAAGCGCCCGTCACTTTGCAGGCCCTCTGCGGTGAGCCGGTCGATGACCGACTCCAGCGTCCGCGGCTCGATGTTGCGCCGGCCGAGTTTGGCGCTCAGTTCCTGCCGTGAATGTTCACGGCGCGCCAGCAGGTTCATTGCCAGCCGCCGGGCGCTTGTTTCGTCCAGCGCTTCTTCCGCGGGCTCAGGCTTCCTTTGCCAGTTCATTCGGCGTTTCGGTCTCGACCTCCACAACCCTGGTCGGCAACAGCTTGGTGCGCAGCGCTTTCTCGATTTCGGCCGCCGCCTCGGGATTATCCATCAGGTATCGGCGGGCGTTGTCCTTGCCCTGGCCAATGCGTTCGCCGTTGTAGCTGTACCAGGCTCCCGCTTTTTCAACCAGGCCATTGGCCACGCCCATGCCGATCAGCTCACCCTCGCGCGAGATTCCCTTGCCATAGTGGATCTCGAACTCGGCGGTCCGAAACGGTGGCGCCACCTTGTTCTTGACGACCTTGACACGGGTCTCGTTGCCGATGATTTCATCGCCTTTCTTGATCGCGCCGATGCGGCGAATATCGAGACGGACCGACGCATAGAATTTGAGCGCGTTGCCACCTGTCGTGGTCTCCGGGTTGCCAAACATCACGCCGATCTTCATGCGGATCTGGTTGATGAAAACGACGATCGTGTTCGAACGGCT
>JAZFYI010000117.1:0-2255 GCA_036443455.1 Gammaproteobacteria bacterium | reverse complement strand
CTTGTTGAGCAATCGCATCTGCCAGCCAAACGCACGCTAGATAAACTCGGCATTCCCCGCACCACATTCTACCGCTGGTACGATCGATATCTGAGCGGCGGTGTGGAAGCGCTGGAGGACCGTTGTCCCAAGCCAGGGGGTGTGTGGAACCGTATTCCTGACGACATTCGAGAGCGGATCGTTGATCTGGCGCTGCAAGAGCCCGAACTGTCGCCACGCGAGTTGGCTGTACGCTTCACCGATACGCAAAGCTATTTTGTGTCAGAAGCCTCGGTCTATCGGCTCCTCAAAGCGCATGATCTGATCACAAGCCCAGCCTTTGTGGTCATCAAGGCCGCTGATGAGTTCCGTGACAAAACCACAGCGATAAACCAGATGTGGCAGACCGACTTCACCTATCTCAAGGTAATCGGCTGGGGCTGGTTCTATCTGTCGACCATCCTTGATGACTTCTCCCGTTATATCAGTGCCTGGAAGCTGTGCACGACGATGAAGGCAGGCGATGTCACCGATACGCTTGAGATGGCCCTGCAGGCCTCAGGCTGCGATCAGGCTAATGTCATTCATCGGCCTCGGTTGCTGTCCGATAATGGCGCCAGTTACATTGCTGGCGAGCTCGCTGAATGGCTCGATGACAACGGCATGGATCATGTTCGTGGCGCACCCTATCACCCGCAGACCCAAGGCAAGATCGAGCGCTGGCACCAGACCTTGAAGAACCGCATCCTGCTGGAGAACTACTTTTTGCCGGGTGACCTCACAGCCAGCATCGAGGCCTTCGTCACCCACTACAATCATCAGCGCTATCACGAGAGCCTGAGCAATCTAACGCCGGCCGACGTTTACTTCGGACGCGGCCAAACCATCTTGCTGGAAAGAGAAAGAATCAAACGAAAGACACTGCAAACCCGGCGCTTGCAACACCGCAAGTCCGCCGCCTAACATGACAAACCAGATGAGCCAAACACTCCGTTAGCTCAGCCTGAAAATTGTTCCAAATTATCTGATGACGGACAATGTGGTTGGATCTTCAATGACCGGTGTTTGATCGGATTGGCGTCGAACGCCCTCAATGTCCGGTAAGGGGCAGAAGCGGACATAGCAAGGCAGGGTGAATGAGCAGCGCTATTGATAGCGGTGCGGCGTTGGAGTTGACGGGGCCGCCCGGCTTGAGCCCACCCCGCTTCCACGCCATAGTCCGCCCATGCCGCGCCCAATCACGCCACAACAACACCCAATGAAGAGATGACGGTCGATCAAGCACCAGAATCGAAATTGCAACAATCTCACTCCGACACGCCGCCGTGGGCGGCAGGCACCGAAGCGCGGCATCACGAGCTCGCCCCTATGCTGAGCGAGGAGGAAATTGACATCGTCCGCGATTATGGTTCGGAAAGAGCCTTCGCTGATGGCGAATTTCTCTGGAATGTTGGTGACCGCGACGCCGAGTTTTTCCTTGTTCTGGATGGCGAGCTGGAGATCGTCAGCGGTGCGGGCAGCGCGGAGCAGGTTATTATTTCGCATGATCGCGGCCACTATGCAGGAGAGATCGCAACGATGACTGGCGGCGGCGTGCGTGTCGCAGGGCGCGCCAAAGGGCCAACGCAGACCATCGCAGTTTCACGCCCCGAATTGCAGCGCCTTATCGCGATTGAAGCCGAGTTGGGAGAGAAAATTCTCCTCAGTTTCATTTTGCGCCGCATGCGACTGGTTGCCGATAGGTTGGGCGACGTAAAGTTGATTGGGCTCCAGTCCGATGCGGCTACGTCGAGGCTAAGGACCTTTCTCAGCCGAAACCACGTTCCACATGATGTGGTTGCTGTCGCAACGGTCGCCGAGGCCAAAGCCCACGCCGCAAATTGCGGAGCCGCCGTCCAGCAATTCCCGGTGGTCATTTCAAACACCCGGGCTTTTCAAAATCCATCAATTCGCGACTTAGCAGAGGGCTTAGGCATTGCCTCCCAGATCGAGGGCGGCACTGAGTACGATCTGGCTGTGGTCGGCGCTGGACCTGCCGGACTTGCGGCGGCCGTCTATGGTGCGTCCGAGGGTCTAAGGGTGTTGGTGCTGGAGAGCTGTGCGCCAGGCGGTCAGGCCGGTTCAAGTTCCCGGATCGAAAACTATCCCGGATTTCCGACAGGCATAACCGGACAGGCGTTGACCGGCCGCGTCTATCTCCAAGCCATCAAATTCGGTGCCTCAATCGCTGTGGCTCGCGAAGTGAGAAAGCTTGTCTGCGGAACGCCATTTCATAC
>JAZFYI010000116.1:0-3407 GCA_036443455.1 Gammaproteobacteria bacterium | reverse complement strand
TGGCGGGCGACGGGAATGCCAGACCCCGTTGGACTTATAGATGTTTTGCTGTCAGACGTACTGCACCTGTGCAATTTCGTAGCAAAGATCGCCGCCCGGCGTCCGCACCTCGACTATATCGCCGACTTCCTTGCCGATCAGCGCCCTGGCGATCGGCGAGGAATACGACAAAAGACCGGCACGGATATCCGCCTCGTCCTCGCCGACAATCCGGTAAACCTTTTTTTCGCCATTATTTTCGTCTATCAGCTCGACCGTGGTTCCAAAAACAACGCGACCAGAGGCCGGGAGTTCGGTGACATCGATAATTTGCGCATGCGACAACTTGCCATCGATGTCCTTGATCCGGCCCTCGATGAAGCCCTGTTGATCCTTGGCCGCGTGGTACTCGGCATTCTCTTTCAGATCGCCATGGGCCCGCGCCTCCGCGATCGCCCTGATAACCCTCGGTCGATCTTCGGACTTCAGTTTCTTCAACTCTGAGCGAAGCATTTCAACGCCTTTCAGGGTCAGCGGAACTTTGCTCATGCGAGCACCTCCTGGTGCAGGGTCTGAAGGCATAACACTTCGAGCTCGTGTTGATGGTCCATGGCATCGCAGGTCGCCCTGGCCGCGGATATCGTCGTGTAGTAAGTGACTTTCCGGTTTACCGCTTCACTGCGAATCGAATGCGATTCGTGGATCGCCTGTTTTCCCTCCGTCGTATTCACGATCAATGTGATCTCATGATTTTTTATCATGTCGACAATGTGCGGCCGCCCTTCGTGAACCTTGTTGGCATGCCGGCAGACCACGCCGGCCGCTTCCAGCGCGCTCGCCGTTCCATGGGTCGCGACAATTTCGAAACCTCTGCCGATCAACTCACGCGCGAGTTCAACCGCGGCTGGCTTGTCCTGGTCACGGACGCTGAGCAAGGCGATACCCGAGGTCGGCAGCACGACGCCCGAGGCGAGCTGCGCCTTCGCATAGGCCTCGCCAAAACTCCAGGCGCTACCCATGACTTCGCCGGTCGAGCGCATCTCCGGCCCGAGTATCGGGTCGGATTCGGGAAATTTATTGAACGGGAATACCGATTCCTTGACCGAGAAAAACGGCGGCCGCCGCTCGCCCTCGACCCCCTGATCCGCCAGGGTCTCGCCAGCCATGACGCGGGCAGCGATTTTCGCGATCGGCAAACCAATCGCCTTGGACACGAATGGCACCGTTCGCGATGCCCTGGGATTGACCTCAAGAATGAAAATCGCGCTGTTCTGGATCGCGAATTGCGTGTTCATCAGGCCCTTCACCCCGAGAGCAAGGGCCAGTTCCACGACCTGCTTTTTCAGCTCGGCCTGGGTCTCCTCACTGAGGGTGTTTGGCGGCAGGCAGCAACCCGAATCGCCTGAATGCACGCCGGCCTGCTCGATATGCTCCATGATGCCGGCGACAAAAACCCGCTCGCCATCGCAAATGGCATCGACATCCACTTCGACCGCCAGGTCGAGGAAGCGGTCGAGCAGCACCGGGCTGTCATTGGACACCTGCACCGCGTCCTTGAGATAACCGAGCAGATCCCCATCGTTAAAAACGACCTCCATCGCGCGCCCGCCTAGCACGTAGCTGGGACGCACAACCAGCGGATATCCCACTTCGGCGGCAACCTCCAGCGCTTCTTTTTCGTTGCGGACCGTGCCGTTGGGCGGCTGGCGTATGGCCAGTTTTTCGACCAGTCTTTGAAAACGCTCGCGATCTTCGGCGAGGTCGATGGAATCCGGAGATGTGCCGATGATCGGCGCGCCCGCCGCTTCCAGCGCGCGCGCCAGTTTCAGCGGCGTCTGGCCGCCGTATTGCACGATGACGCCGGTCGGTTTCTCGATATCGATAATCGCCATGACATCTTCGAAAGTCAGCGACTCAAAATACAGCCGGTCCGAGATATCGAAATCGGTGGACACGGTTTCAGGATTACAATTGACCATGATGGTTTCATAGCCGGCCTCGCGCAGCGCCAGCGCCGCATGCACGCAGCAATAATCGAACTCGATACCCTGACCGATACGATTCGGGCCGCCACCGAGAATCATGATCTTCCGCCGCTCGCCGGGGTCGGCCTCACATTCGTCCTCGTAGGTCGAATACAGGTATGCCGTGCTGGTCGCAAATTCAGCGGCACAGGTATCCACCCGCTTGAAGACCGGCCGGATACCGAGTTCCATGCGTCTTTCGCGGACCTCTTTTTCCGAGCATTTCAAGACTTCCGACAGGCGCAGATCGCCGAATCCCTTGCGCTTTAGCGCCCGCAACTGGTCGATCGTAAGATCGTTGATGGTTTTCCCGAGCAACTCGGTTTCCGCCCTGACCAGGTCCGAAATCTGCGCAACGAACCACGGGTCGATCCCGCTTAGCGCCGAGAGTTCCTCATCGGCCATCCCCAGGCGCATCGCGTCGGCAAGAAACAGCAGACGATCGGGACCCGGCGTCGTCAATTCGTGGCGAAGATCGCGAAACTGTTCATCGCTCAGCGGACCGCTTAGCTTCGGGTTCAGACCGGTGGTGCCGGTTTCCATGCCGCGCAACGCTTTTTGAAACGATTCCTGGAAGGTGCGCCCGATCGCCATGACCTCGCCGACCGATTTCATTTGCGTCGTCAGCCGATCGTTGCTGCCACTGAATTTCTCGAAGTTGAAACGCGGTATCTTGGTGACGACATAGTCTATCGTCGGCTCGAAAGATGCCGGCGTCGCGCCACCGGTAATCTCGTTGCGCAATTCGTCCAGCGTATAACCGATCGCGAGTTTGGCGGCGACCTTGGCGATCGGGAAACCGGTGGCTTTCGACGCCAGCGCCGATGAACGACTGACCCGGGGATTCATCTCGATGATCAGCACGCGCCCGTCATCGGGATTGATCGCAAACTGCACGTTCGAGCCACCCGTTTCGACGCCGATTTTGCGTAACACCGCGAATGAAGCGTCCCTGAGATCCTGGTACTCCTTGTCGGTCAAGGTCTGCGCGGGCGCCACGGTGACCGAGTCGCCGGTGTGTACGCCCATGGGGTCCAGGTTTTCGATCGAGCAAATAATGATGCAGTTGTCGTTGCGGTCGCGGACGACTTCCATTTCGAATTCTTTCCAGCCGAGCACCGATTCTTCCAGCAATACCTCGGTGGTCGGCGACAAATCGAGCCCGCGGGAGACAATTTCTTCAAACTCTTCCTTGTTATAGGCGATACCGCTGCCGCTGCCACCCATCGTGAACGATGGTCGTATAACGATAGGGAAACCGAGTTTTTCCTGGATCGCGAGCGCGTCTTCCATGTTGTGGGCAATTTCCGAGCGGGGACAGGCCAGACCGATCTCTTGCATGGCCTCGCGAAACTGCTCACGATCCTCGGCCATATCGATCGCTTCCCGCGATGCGCCGATCAA
>JAZFYI010000115.1:0-10417 GCA_036443455.1 Gammaproteobacteria bacterium | reverse complement strand
CGGCTTCCCCCGTTCACGCGATTTGGGAAATAAGTATCAAATTTTTAGGCCACCCAATTCTGTGAGCGAAGTCTCAGTTTTGACGCAGTTGGTTTCACATAAGACTATTCAGAGCATCGCGACTCACAAAGTAATCATGAGTCGGGGTTTTAGAGCTTCCCGAGAGTTGGACGCTTATAGGCCAGACCAGCACATTTCGTTCAATTCTTTTTTGTATATTATCCGGAAACCGGTGCAATGAGGCCTAGCGGATTGCAACAGCCTTGATTTGCGCCAGCACTTGATCGCCTTTTTTCAGATCCATTTCATCGCAGGATCGTCGCGTGATTCTCGCGGTCAGCCGATCCGACCCGGCCACCAGTCGCACCATGACAAGCGGCCCCTGGACCGGCCGGATCCGCTCAACGGTGACGGGGATGATGTTTAATATCGTGCTGGACCGTGGTCGCTCGCGACACAGGCTGACATCGTTGGCCCTGATGCGCAGTCGCAGCTTGGCGCCCGGCTCGCCGAATCGACCTGGTACTATGAACATGCCGCCGGAAAACCCCAACCGGGTCAGCTCGTACTCCGTATCGCAGCCCTTCACGGTGCAGCGAATGACCGACCCGGCATCCTCGCCCACCAGCAACGGCAAATCCAGGCGCACCAGGACCGATTGAATTTCCCCGGCTGCGAGCACCCGCCCGCCCTCCATGACCACCAGGTGATCGCAGAGCCGGCACACTTCTTCGATATTGTGGCTGACATACAGAATCGGCACGGACAGTTGCGCATGAAGGCGATCGAGAAACGGCAGAATTTCATCCTTGCGCGTACGATCCAGCGCCGCCAGCGGTTCATCCATCAGCATCAGCCTGGGTGCGCGCAGCAAGGCCCGGGCAATCGCAACCCGTTGTGCCTCGCCGCCGGACAGCTCAGCCGGCGCGCGATGCAGCAGCTTGCCGAGACCGAGCAGATCGACGATCTGGTCGAACTCGAAACCGTTTTGCTGTGCCCGCGTGCGGCGCTGGCCATATTCAAGATTCTGTCGCACATTCAGATGCCAGAACAAGCGTGGCTCCTGAAATACGTAAGCAATACGGCGCTCATGAATCGGCCGGGAAATATTTGCTGCCTGGTCCTGCCAGACTTCGCCATCGACCACCAGCTTTCCCAGCGATGGCCGCTCCAAGCCAGCGACACAACGCAGCACGGTGGTCTTGCCGGATCCGGATTCCCCGAAAATCCCGGTGATGCCGCGCATCGGAACTTCCAGGGCTACATCGAGCGAAAAATCGGCACGCTCAAGCGTATACCGCAGATCCACTCGCGCTCCATTGCTGGTGTTCATCGGCCTCTCACCGGTTTTGCCAGCGGCGGTTTACGATAAACATGAGCAGCAGGGTCAGGAATGCAAATGCCAGCAGAATGGCCGACAGACGATGTGCATTGGCATAGTTCAACATCTCCACCTGGTCGTAAATCGCGATCGAAATCACTCGCGTTTGCCCTGGTATGTTGCCACCGACCATCAGCACCACACCAAACTCACCCAGCGTGTGAGCGAAACTGAGCACGATCGCATTCAAAAATCCGCGCGCCGACTGTGGCACCGCAACCGTAAAGAAGGCATCGACAGGCGTGGCACCGAGCGTCCAGGCAGCTTCCAGGTTACGCCGGTCCAGCGCTTCGAAGGCGTTTTGCAACGGCTGAACGGCGAATGGCAGGCTATAGAAACACGATGCGATGACCAGGCCCGAGAATGAAAACGTCAATGACTCGCCGGTCACCTCTACCCACCACCGGCCAATCGAACCGTAGGGCCCGAGCAGGATCAACAGGTAAAATCCCATGACCGTGGGCGGCAACACGATAGGCAACGCGACGATTGCTTCGATAACGGTCTTCCAGCGCGTCGATGTGCGCGCGAGCCACCAGGCCAGTGGCGTACCAACGATGACCAGCAGGACGGTAGTGATGCCCGCCAATTGCACGGACAGCCATAACGGGCCGGAGCCAGGAAAGTTCAATGCGTCGATTCCGAACATCCCCGGCCTCAATCCGGAAGCGCATAGCCGTGCCGGGCGACAATCGTACGCGCCATCGGACTACGCAGAAACTCCAGGAATGCGGCCGCCGATTCGTTGCCGGCCGCTCGTTTCAGCAAAATTGCCTGTTGCTGGATCGGACCGTGGAGATTCGCCGGTACCGGCCAGGAACAGGTGGCCGGCGGCAGGCGCGAATCGGTTGCCTGTGCCCTGGCGATGAGCCCCAGGCTCGCATTCCCCGAGGCGACGAATTGCAAAGTCTGGGCGATATTTTCGCCACGGACCAGTTGCGCTTCGACGCGGCCCCAAAGCCCGAGGCCGGTCAACATTTCCCGAGCCGCGACGCCGTACGGCGCCGTGTCCGGGTTGGCGATCGCCAGGCGGCTTGCACCGAGATCGTTTAACCGGCTGCGACAGTCGGTTCCTGCCAGCGCAGGATCCCGCGACCACAATACAAGCTGACCGGTCGCATAGGTAAATCGACTGCCGTCGACACCGCGGCCAGCCGCTTCGAGCAACCGCGGCCGCTCGACATCGGCCGCCAAAAACACGTCGAACGGCGCGCCGTTGCTAATTTGCGCATAGAGTTTCCCGGTCGAGGCCGAGGTGATCTGGACGGTCTGGCCCGACTCGGCCGCAAAAGACGCAACAATATCCTGGATGGCCCTGGTAAAATTACTTGCCACGGCAATCGTGACCGGCTCGGCATCGGCGTCGACCGCCGCCATGCAAAACAGGCAAAACACCAGCATTGGAATAACACGGATGCCCTGGAACACTGCGCAATGTCTCCGTTTGCTATTATCTTCCGCGATCGTGCAAGATAGCTCACCTTGGGAAGGTCGACCAGCAGTTTCAATCATCTAAAGGGTATCCGGGCGACCGCCGATCCGGCGCTACTTAACCGAAAGCATCCCGTAACCTAGCTGAATGCTAATCGACAGCACCGGGAGAGTGCGGCCGCGGTCCTGATCGAAGTTTTGCACTAATAATGAGGCCCCCGCTTGGTTCCATTTTTTTCCTCGTTGTCACGGACCAATAGCGGCGACAAAACTAATCATTTCGGTCTCCCTCCGGAGCTTGTCGCAAATCGGCCCCGGCTGCCTGCCTTCGGTATTCACGCATATCCAACTCACCGAAATCCAACAATAATTGAGGATTCGACCTGGCAAGTAGCGGCCTGAGAGCAACTCGGGCTGGCCGCAAAGGTCGTGGAGACTGATTTGGGGAAAGCAATGACTGCAAGAACATCACGCCGAACCTGGGCTGAACCATACAAGATAAAGATGGTTGAGCTGCTGCACATGACCACCCGGGTGGAAAGGGAAAAGGCCATTCGCGATGCCGGCTACAACACTTTTTTGCTAAGAAGTCGCGATGTCTATATCGACCTGCTGACCGATTCGGGTACATCGGCGATGAGCGACCGGCAGTGGGCCGGGCTCATGCGCGGTGACGAAGCCTATGCCGGCAGCGAAAGTTTTTATCGCCTGGAGGAGGTCGTCAGGGAGTATTACGGTTACCGGCACCTGCTGCCTACCCACCAGGGGCGCGGCGCAGAGAACATCATGTCGCAACTGTTGATCAAACCAGGCGACTTTATCCCGGGGAATATGTACTTCACGACGACCAGGCTGCACCAGGAACTCGCCGGCGGCAAGTTCGTCGATGTCATCATCGACGAAGCCCACGACACCCAATCCAGCCATCCGTTCAAGGGCAATGTCGATCTCGCAAAGCTCGACGAGCTGGTTCAAAAAGTCGGCGCTGATCGTGTCCCTTATATCAGTCTCGAAGGTAACGTGAACATGGCCGGTGGCCAGCCATTCTCGATGGAAAACCTGAAAGCGCTGCACAGCTATTGCCGCGAGAATGGCATTCTCATCATGCTGGATGCGACCCGGACGATAGAAAACGCGTTTTTTATCCGGGAACGGGAAGCTGCTTACGCGGGAAAATCGGTCAAATCCATCCTGCGCGAGATTTGCGATCTGACCGATGGCTGCACAATGTCGGCAAAAAAAGACGCATTGACCAATATCGGCGGCTTTTTCTGTTGTAACGACGACGAACTTTTTCAGCGAGCAAAAAACCTGGCAGTCGTCTATGAAGGTCTGCACACCTATGGCGGCCTCGCCGGCCGCGACATGGAAGCGATGGCACAGGGTTTACACGAAGCGGTAATGGAAGAACACCAGGCGGCCCGTATTGGCCAGGTCCGCTATCTCGGGAACAAGCTCGTGGACGCCGGCATACCGATAGGTTTGCCGATCGGTTCACACGCCGTCTTTATCGACGCGAAGCGCTTCCTGCCGCACCTTGAGCAGGACAGCTACCCGGCCCAGGCCCTGGCAGCAGAGCTTTACGTGGAATCTGGCGTGCGGGCGATGGAGCGCGGCAACGTGTCCGCCGGTCGCGACCCGGAAACCGGGAACAACCGGCGACCGGCCCTCGAACTGGTAAGACTGACCCTGCCTCGGCGGGTTTATACCCAGGCGCACATGGATGTGGTCGTCGAGTGCGTCGCCAATGTTATGCAACGAAAAAAACAGGTTCAGGGGCTGAAAATGACTTTCGAGCCGGAATACCTGCGCTTTTTCCAGGCCCGTTTCGAGCCGCTCACCAAGGACAACTAAGGGGTAGCCTTGGCCGGTCAGGTTGGCTGACAAGACCGGCCAGGGGTTTTGCGCTCACTCTTCCCAGTCGCCAGGCAACCAGCGCGCAGCCAGCACCAGCAATCCGGCGGCCACCAGGTATAGGCTGGTACCGGCCAGTATCGAATATTTGAGTGCATCGTTGCCGTACCGTCCTTGCAGCCCATCCGACAGCATGCCGATAAGCACCGTGCCTGCGCCAATGCCGATCAGGTTGTTGATAAACAGGAAAACGGCGGAAGCCGTGGTTCGCATATTGGCTTTGACCAGGTGTTGAATGGCGGCGATTACCGGACCCAACCAGACCAGGCCCAGGGCGGTCGCAATCAGCATCGCAAGAAATGTCAGCGCCAGTGACTGTGATAACACGCCAACCACGTACAAGGGCGCGGTAGCGACGAAGGCGATGGCCGGGACATACGCGTAGACCGCGCGCTTGCGTTGTCCGAAACGATCGGCAGCCCAGCCACCCATCCAGATGCCGGCCAGCCCGCCGAACAGGATGATCGCCCCATAAAAAAGCGATGCATCCAGCAGCGTGATTCCATAGCTGCGGACAAAAAACGATGGCAGCCAGAAAAACAGGGCATAGCCCATCATCGATGCGCAGGCGGAGCCTACGGACATCAGCCAAAAGCTTTTCTTGCCGGCCAGTGTGCGCAGAATTTCCCCGATGCCTGCCGGTGATCGAAGCTGTTCGGGTCGGTCAAATCGACCGCGCACCGGTTCCCTGATCGTCAGCCGAAAAACCGGGGCGATCAGGATGCCGGCACCGCCGACCACGAAAAAAGCAATTCGCCAATCCAGGGTGCTGGCGATCAGGCCTCCAGCCGCGATACCGATCGCACCGCCTATCGGGATGCCAAAGGAATAAATGCTCAGGGCGCGTGCGCGCTGGTTTGGCGGGAAGAAATCCGCGATCAGCGAATATGCCGGCGCGACGCCGCCGGCCTCGCCCACGCCGACGCCGAGGCGCGCCAGGAAAATCTGCCAGAAATTCTGGGCCAGGCCGCAGACCGCGGTCATCGCGCTCCACAGGACCAGCGCGATCGTCATAATCCACGTGCGGCTGCTCCGATCGGCCAGCATCGCGATCGGGATACCCAGGCCCGTATAGAACAATGCGAATGCGAGACCTCCCATCAACCCGAGCTGGGTATCGCTCAACATCAGGTCGGCCTTGATCGGCACCGCGAGGATACCGATGATCTGGCGATCGATAAAATTGAAGGTATAAACCACCACCAGGATAAAAAGCACATAGCCACGGTTCCCGGACAAGCCGGCCAGGGACTGCTTTACGCGCGTCAAATTCATCTCGTCACTCGAAGCATGAAAAATATCTGGTGGGGCGGCCCGGGCTAGGCCGGTGGAAACTCGATGGGTCCCATGTTCCTGGGGTGACGGGGGGTAAAGGAAGCATAAAACTCCCGTATCAACGCCAGATCCTGCTCAAGAATGCCGCTGGGAACGAAAATTTTCTCAATACCCACTCTCTTTTGCCGGTAGTCGATAAACGCCAGCACGATAGGCACACCGACTTCGATCGCGATGTGGTAGAAACCGGTCCTCCAGTACGGCATCCACTTGCGAGTACCTTCGGGCGCCAGCCCAAGCAAAAAACGATCGTGGGTGTTGAACATGTCGATCGCGTTCCGCACCAGGTCACGACTTTCCTTGCGATTGACCGGTATGGCGCCCATGCGCCTCAGGATGTTGCCAAGCGGCCACCAGAACAATGTGTGCTTGCCGAAAAAACGGGCGTCTATACCCATCGCAACCTTGTAGGCCAGCACCCAGAGCCCGTCCCAGTTTGAAGTATGCGGGGCAACGATCAGAACGGCTTTATCGACGGCCGGAACTTCACCGACCATCTCCCAACCGGAAATTTTCAGCATGCCCCTGGCCAGTTTTTTCAACATAATGGCGAGACCGAAAAGTCGGGAGTTCGTGTTAATGCTTGCGACGCGATGTCGCATTACTCGGCAGCGAGAAGAATTGCAGCTCGCCAAGCTCGTCTTGCAGCAGTTCCAGGGCCTCTGGCGGTTCATCTTTCAGCCGACTGGCCCAACGCTCAGCTTCGGTCATGTAATGATCGTAGAGCTGTTTGCGTAATTCCAGTGAAAGGACCGCCGGCTCTCCTTCTGCATCGCTCAACGCCGCATCGAGCGAGAAGCTCTGCAACTCATCTTTAGCCTGTTTGTGCGACCAGGTGCCGCTGCACAGGTCGAAGTCATACAGACTGAGAAAGCGGTAGCCGCTCGTCGCGACGAAACGCACCGCTTCGATTACGTAATTTGCCTCGGCGTCATCCATGACCCAGTGCAGGCCGACCCGGCACCAGCCCGGCTTCATGCCGCAGTATCCGTCCTGCACCGCATGCCGGTATCGTTCCGACGTGTCGGTATCGATATTCAGCAACCGGTGGCCATAGGGCCCCGCGCAGGAGCAGCCCGCACGAGACTGAATGCCAAACAGATCGTTTAGCAGAGCCGTAACGAATTTGTGGTGCAGATAGCTGCCATCCCGGTCCTTGATGTTGAACGAGATAATGCCAACCCGCCTCGCAGGATCCGGGTTGCCAAGGATTTCAATGTTGTCATCATCGCCCCAGGTCTTTAGTGCACGCTGGGTCAACTCGTGCTCTCTCTTTTCGATGACCTCAGTGCCAACGCGATCCTTGACCTGAAATACCAGCCCGGCCTTTAGCGTCTGCAGCACACCCGGCGTGCCGGCCTTCTCACGCTCCTCGATCCTGTTGATGAAATCCTGGTTCTCCAGGCCGACGTAATCGACGGTTCCCCCGGCGCTGACGCTTGGCGGCAGCTCGCGATGGTAGATGCGCTCGTTGAATACCAGTACTCCGCTTGAGCCCGGTCCGCCGAGGAACTTGTGCGGCGAAATGAACAACGCATCGATCGACGGGTCATCGCCCTCGCCTTCTGGTTCGGGGTTCATATCGATATCGACATAGGGTGCGCAGGCGGCGTAATCGAAACAGGCGATCGCCCCATGGGCATGCAGCAAGCTCGCAAGCTTGTGAACGTTTGTGCGAATGCCGGTGACATTCGAGGCCGCGGAAAAGGAGCCGATGCGCAGGCGGTCCCGGTACGCCGGGTCCTGCAACAACTCCTCCAGGTGCGCGAGATCGATGTGCCCGCTGGCATCCAGCTTGACTTCGATCGTGGTTACCAGCGATTGGCGCCAGGAAATTTCGTTCGAGTGATGTTCGTATGGCCCGATAAAAACGACCGCTTGCCTGGCCGCGAGGAGTTTGCGGAAGGAATCGGCATCGTAGCCGGAGCCCGGGGTGTCCATCAGTTCATAGATCTTCTGGCGAGTGGCGGGCGCCAGCGCGACGCCGACAATCTGCTGCAACTTGTCGATCGCGCCGGTGGCCCCGGTACCGCAGCAGATAATTCGCCCGCCTGGCCCGGCATTTACCGATTGTTTGATCGCCTCTTCCGCTTCATGCAGCAACTGGCTCATGCTGCGTCCCGTGATGTCGTCTTCGGTGTGGGTGTTTGCGTACACCCTTTGTAGACTTTGCAAGTACGACTCCACAAAGCGCAAACACCGGCCCGATGCCGTGTAATCGCAATAAACCATCAGCCGTTCGCCAAACGGCGTCTCGAAAGTCGAATCCACACCGACAATCTGCTGCCGCAGATACGCAGGATCGAGTGATTGTCTGCTCATTATATTTACCCTTCGCGTGGTCCCGGTTAACCCAAGGATGCAGCCAGAAACTGCAGAACGCTATTGTGCCTTATTGGACACTGCGCGCGGAAGCGCCGGTCAAATATTCACCGCTGCCGCCCTGGTGACCTGAAGTCTACCTGCCCAGTGCAAGGCGATAGTTTTCGAATTTAAGTGGCATCGCGACCGGTTCATTCAATCCACCCAGGCCACCGAGTTCATCGAGTATCGGGTCGATACGCGCCTTTTGTCCGGCAGACAGGGACCGGTAATGGGCCAGCGGCCGCTGAAACATCCATTGCGCGAACGGCATGACCCGTCGGGTCGCCTTCACCTTGCCAAGAAAAAATTCGTGTTTGCCGATGAAGCGGGGAATGCCGCTCGCGTCCGGATGATCCGCCGCCCATCGCCCGACCCGCCGCAATGTATCCACAAGCACCGGCAATTGCTCGGCAAACATGCGCCCGAGCAATGGATACAGTGTCTCCGGCACTTCATCGTCAGCAAGAAAACCGCCATCGAAATCCGTGGGCCGTTGCATGCGCTTTACCCATTCCGCGACATTAGGCGCACGTCGCCTCATCAACTGGCCCGGGTACGGGTCTTTGTAAAGATGCGCATATAGCGGACCGATCAGGCCGAAGTCGCCAATACTCGCCCTGTTGCCCAGCAGAAACCTATGATCTTCAAGATGCCGGTTGAAATCATCCAGAAAAGCCTCATAGCTTTTTTCTATCTCACCGATATTGGCGCGACTGCGTCCCATGACCGGCTTGTATAAGGTAGCAAACAGCGTCGCCATCGGCAGCCCGCCGATCGGTCGCAACCAACGCGGCCAGCCCGGTTTGATAATGTCACCGAAATTTTTTAGGACGTAGGCCAGGTTCTGCCGCTTGAAATGCCAGCGATAGTGCATAGCCGGCAACACCAGCCACTCGTCACCATAAACTTCGAACAGCAGAGAAACCAGCCTCTGCCACGGACCCTCCGGGTACACAGACCGTTCGGGATAGCGGCGCTCGAAGTAGTCGATAATTTCGGTCGTGTCCTGCACGAATTCGCCATCGGTTGTCACGACCACCGGTATCACCCGGCGTCCGACATGCTGCTCTATGAGTTCGCGGTCCACCGGTGTCGCGCTCTCGACGAATGGAATCTGCTTGTGCCGCAGGTAGGCGCGCGCCTTCCCCGAATAAAGCGAGAATTCGTGGCCGATCAGTCGAACAGCAGGGTCAGAAGCCTTTGGCGAGTTAGTCATAGTGCGGCTACTTTAGCAATTCCCTTGCATCGTCAAAAGGGGGTCAGCTCCTGAAAATCGGGCTCATTATTTCGCTGCGGCGTTCCGGCGAATCGGGCAGTGCCAAAACATTAATCGACGCTGGCCTTGCCTGGTATCGGGAAACGCAGATTCCTGGCGTACATGGCAATCTGACCAACATCGTCGATGTTCAACTACTCGCATTGAATGCGGAAAAAAATGCCGCGCTGGGAACATTGCGTGGAGCCGTTGATGTCGGCTGGAGGTTTTCCTGGTTTTGGCACATGAGCAATGAGAATCTCTCATCGTTAAGAAGCGGACCCGAATTCAAGGAGATCTTGGCGCAACTCGAGGACGACATGGCCACGCAACTCAAGGCGATACAAGCGCTGCCAGATTTGGGTGAGGCCGATCTGCGTTTTCTCAAAAGTGACTGACGGAACGCTTCCGGGCCCGGCAAACCAGGAGATTCTGCCTGCGCAAAAAGCAGTCACGGTCGAAACCCGAAAATAACGAGAATTCATAGCCTAAAAGGCGAAAAAAACACCGGGGGCCTTTGTTGGGCTTGGCATTGCTCGCCAACGCATGGCAATTTCCTCGCATTAAACAACCTGGGCAAACAGGTCTGAAACGACCGATTTCCCTGACATTCGCCGTCTATTTGCTTGATTTACCGCGAACCGGGCTGCTGGATGCGAGAATGCCGCTGGAATTGCCACAAATACCGATTTTTGGGATGATTGGGCCATACTCCCTAAATTATCAGTGCCACCGGC
>JAZFYI010000114.1:0-3774 GCA_036443455.1 Gammaproteobacteria bacterium | reverse complement strand
GTCCAGGTGGAGCATAAAAGACTGCTGGAAGGAGGATGTTTCGTTGTTGACCGGGGCGGGCTGGATCAAACGTCTTCCGGAGACTGGCACCAGGCAGTCGTCGTCGATCGTGACAGTGGCGCATCCGCCATGTCTCAGTTTCGGGTTTGCTTAGACGGTATCGACACGCCGGTGCGGCGGTTTCCGGATGCCGATTGCGTGCTATTCGTTCTCAAGGGCCGTGGCACCGTCGTCATCGGCGGGCGTCGTTTCGATCTCTTGCCTGAATGCGGCGCATTTATCGGACCCGGCGAGGCATTCAGGATCGTCCCGGTGGACGGCGCATTGGAATTGCTGCTGACGGTTTGCCCACAAAGCGAAGAAGGCGAATGGCTGGAGCAGATGGCAGAGGATTTCGACGACAGCTATCCGCAACGGGTTGCGTTGGTGGATGAGAAGAAACGCGAGGCAACCGGGGACCGGTTCTACCAGGTCCTGGTAGAAACGCGAGGCAACCGGGGACCGGTTCTACCAGGTCCTGGTCGATGCCGAGCTAGGCTCAACGCAGATCACGCAGTTTATCGGCGTCATCCCGCAATCGAAATCACCCCAACATTTTCACACTTACGAAGAAGTGATCACCGTACTATCCGGTAACGGGCTGATGTGGGCGGGCACAGAATCCACGCCAATCCGGGCCGGCAGCATGATTTTCCTGCCGCGCAAACAAGCCCATTGCCTGGAATGCCAGGATGAAGAGGGCATGCATCTGATCGGTCATTTTTATCCGGCCGGCAGTCCGGCAGTCCGTTACTAGGAAGCTCTGATCTATTCACGATGAGTGGTCCACGTTTCAGCACTCGCTTGACAACCATTCTGACCATGGTCGGCGTCGCCATCGGCCTGGGCAACGTTTGGCGGTTTCCGTACATGATGGGCCAGTATGGCGGTAGTGCGTTTCTTTTCATGTACCTGGCGTTTGCGCTATTGATCGCCGTGCCGGCCATGTCGGCCGAGTGGGCGCTCGGCCGGGCGACGCGGCAAGGCCCCATCGGAGCGATGGCGGTCGCTTTCGGAGACAGGGTCGGCCGGCCTGTCGGTATTGCATTACTGGCGGGAATTTTGATCGCCGATTCCTATTATATCGTCGTGATTGCCAATGTGGCGTGGACCGGCGGGTTTTCCTTGATCAAAGGATTCTCGCCAGACACGCTGAACAGTTACCACGCATCGTTATCGAACGGAATTTTGCAGTATTCGATATCGGTCATCATCGCGGCGGCCGCCTTGTTTGTCGTCCACAAAGGCCTCAATCGGGGTATCGAACTGGTTAGCCGTTTGTTCGTTCCGCTGTTTGCGTTGGTCATGTTCTACCTGGTTTTTCATACACTGACGCTGCCGCAGGCGATACCGAAAGTCATCGAATTCCTGCGGCCTGATTTCTCCAGGATTGGGTCTCGAGAGGCATTTGCCGCGATGGGCCAGGCATTTTATTCCGTGGGACTCGGTGGAGCCATCATGCTGGTCTATGGGAGCTATATCAAAGATGATGCGAACCTGCCGCGGGACGCCTTACTCACCGTTTCCAGCGACGCCGCCGCCGCGCTCATGGCTTCGTTGTTCATTGTGCCGACGATACTGGTTTTCGGGCTCGATATGAGTTCGGGGCCGGGCCTGATCTTTAACACGATGCCCGAGTTGTTTTCCGCCATGCCCGGTGGCCGGGTCGCCGGTTCCTTGTTCCTGCTGGTGTTGGCGCTGGTCGCCTTTCTTTCGGCGATCGCGGCGATCGAGGTCTTTGTATCCGGCCTCAGCGACCCAGGTCAATATCGATGGTCGCGAGGGCAGTTGGTCGTGGTTACCTTTGTATTGCTGGCGCTGATGATGATTCCGAGCGCGTTGTATCCGCCGTTCATAGGCTGGGCAGATATGGTTTTTGGTTCGGGTATGCTGGTAACCGGCGGGCTGATTGCCATCATCGCGCTGACCCGGGGATTGGGCCGGATAACCACCCGGCAGCAGATTTTTCCGCAACAGACCGGATTTTTTGCCTCGCTCAGTTTATTCTGGTTACGCTGGGTAATTCCGCTGGCACTTGTTGCAGTGCTGGGCACTTACCTTTTTTCATTGATAAGCGGTGTAGAAGTCTGATGGGCGACAAGCGAAAACAGGAAACGGGCGTGCTGGCGAAAAACCAGGAGTTCCGCCAATACGAACAGGTCCGCAAGGAGCAATCCTATTACCTGTCCGAGCAGGGCGCCGGCGAGCAGTTTGATGAAGAATTCGAAATTCAGACCTGCGATATGGCGTTGTGGTTTTCAGGCGATGACCAGGGCCGGCGGAAATTTTCGCAGCAGCTGGGCGCTGCGATGGAAAGCATCGGTTTTGCCATTCTGACCGGACATGGCGTGGACCCGGACTTGTACGAACATTTGACGCGAAAAACCATCGAATTTTTCGAAACGATTCCCGCATCCGAAAGAACGCCCTACATCGCCCACCGGCAGGGTTCGG
Source organism: Gammaproteobacteria bacterium (assembly GCA_036443455.1). Lineage (GTDB taxonomy): Bacteria > Pseudomonadota > Gammaproteobacteria > Steroidobacterales > MnTg04 > MnTg04. The sequence goes on along the minus strand of JAZFYI010000114.1, from coordinate 1,281 downwards.
TCAACCAGGGGTATTTCCCGGTAAAGCAAACAACCATCATCCATCCCGACCTTGTTGAAGGCTGGGTGTTTTGCCGGCGCGCATTCGATCTGGATGGTAAGGCCGGTTACCGGGAGAGCGATTTCTGGCCACGCCCCCAATTCGAACCCGAGTTTCGTCGCCTGGTCATGGAACATGAAAAACTGATCTTGCCGGTCATGCAGGCAATTCTTTGCTATCTCGGTTGTGACCCTCATCTCTATGATCGGAAACTTCACAAGACCAATTTCGGGTTCAGGCTTAACTATTACCCGGCGGTAGCGGAAGCGAGCCGGGAAGACCAGGGCGGGCGGATGTTGGGCCATGAAGACGTCGACTTGTTTACCTTTCTGCCCGCACCGAATCAGGAAGGGCTGCAGGTTTTGAATCGGCGTAACATGAAATGGATAAAGCTCGATGCGCCACCGGGCAGTATTATTCTCAATACCGGCGACTATATGCAGCGTATCAGCAACGATCGGTTGCCATCGACGACCCACCGAGTGAGTCAGCCGCAAGACCCCGCTGTGATGACCAGGCCAAGGGTTTCCTTACCGATGGCTGTATATGTCTGGGAAGACGAAATTCTCGAGGTGTTGCCGGGGCTCGGTCAACCCCGTTACGAGCCGATCAGGGCCGAGGATTTTCATACGCGTATCACGAGCAAATACTACGGCGACGATTACCGCGACAGCTGATTTAGCCGAAGGAATTTATGCTTGGTTGGGCTGGGCCAATACCACGCCGAAGAGCAAAACAAAACTTGGCGAGTCAAAAAAATGCCGCTAGCGCAAAACGCCTTCTTTTCAGGCGGTGTAGATGCTCAGTAACTGGTACGTGATCAGCAGCGTATAGCCACCGAACAGTACATACAGAATGGTCCTGGCCCTGAGGCCGGCCAGTACCCGCATATTCGCCATGGATATCAGCAGGACTACGCCGACGATGGTGCCGAATAGCTTCCAGCCGGCGAAGCTTGCGGTGCTGTTTTCCATCAAGGAGGCCATGGCGGCATTTGCTTCGGTTGCCAGGCCATTGCCGATCGCGATCAGCGTCAGCATCGCGTCCATCGCGCTGAGCAGGACCGTGCCCACGGCGGGAAACATCAGGCTGCGATCGAAGAAATCGGCGTGATAGCTGTCGCTGTCTTCGCCTCTGCGCGGGCCACGGCGGCGTGGCTTGATGAGGCCATAAAGAATCGTCTTGAAGCTGAAACGACGCCGGTCGTTCATTTCCCGCGCGGCGCCGGTTGCCGAAACGTCT
>JAZFYI010000113.1:0-8144 GCA_036443455.1 Gammaproteobacteria bacterium | reverse complement strand
GCGACCGGCCGATGCGGAGCAGGAATTGCTGGCAGCAACCGGGCTGGATCCGCTCCTGACCAACGCCTGGATCAATCTTGGCAACGCCTGCCGGGACCAGGGCAAGTTCGAAGAGTCCATTGCTCATTTCGAGCATGCGCTGACGCTTGAGCCGGATAACGCCCTGACACATACCTATCTTGGCGCCGCGCGTCTGCAATCCGGCCAGGTGAAAATCGGTCTGCAAATCCTGGATCGGAGCAGGATGCTGAACCCGTTCGATAGAACAACCATGGCGTATCACGTCGTTGCGCTGAGCGAAAACGGCCAACTGGAAAAAGCCCGCAAGCTGCTGGATTACGACCACCTGCTTGGCAGGCATGAAGTCAGTGCGCCAGCAGGGTTTGACAGCCTTGGCGAGTTTAACCGGGCATTGGCGCAACACGTGGCCGATCATCCGACCCTGCAGTACGAACGCAGCGGAAATACCACGATGAAGGGGCACCAGACCGCCAATCTTCTCGAGTCCGCCCCGGGACCCGTCACCGCGCTCAAAGACATCATCGACCGCGCGGTCCGAGATTATTTCGTGTCGCTCGCAACGGATACCAGCCATCCGTACCTGGCCTGGAAACCCGAGCGCTGGCGATACGCGATGTGGGGCGTGATCCTCAACAAGCAGGGTCACCAGGACCCGCATATTCATCCCGATGCCTGGATAAGCGGTGTGTACTATGTGCAATTGCCGGCCGAAATAAAAACCGGCGACGATGACACTCAGGGTTGGCTTGAATTCGGGCAACCGCCGGCAAGTCTGAATTGCCGCGCCGAGCAACCGACCCGTTTAATGCGGCCCGAGGAAGGCACATTATTCATGTTTCCCTCGTTTTTTTACCACCGTACTATCCCGTTTGATAGCGAAGAACCAAGAATTTCAATAGCTTTTGACCTGCGACCGCTGGTTTGAAACCGGCATTGTCGGCCACCAGGAAAGACCGGAATAGAAGAACATGAAAATAATCGGGCTCCATTTCGGTCATGACGCTTCGATCACGATCATCATCGATGGAAAAATCGTGGCCCATGTGCTGGCCGAAAGACACAACAGGGTCAAACATTCGGTCGGCCTGCGTGCCGATGAAATGGATGCCGCGCTTTCCGCGGCAGGCCTGGACTGGCGGGAGATCGATTGTTGCGCGGTGGTCTCCACACAGGACCTGGAAATAATGACCGGGCTGGTCGGCGACGATTTTGCTATCAGGCCAGGCGATACGAAGCAGCACCCCGTGCCATCTCCTTTCATGCAACTCCTGGAATCCGCCGGTACGCCGCTCGAATCGCTATTGGTCAAGGGCCTGCAAAAAGTTGCCGAGCTGGATGAAGAACGCGCGGCGCTTCCGGAAAACCAGCGCTGGACGAAGATTTTCCCGGAGTGGCAAAAGTTTCGCGCAGGCCGGGTCAGCAGCATCGGCTGGCTGAATGTTTTTATCGCTCACGAGCGATGGAATGCCGGGCGTGGTATGGAGGACATTCGGACCGACGGAATCGATCCAGCCATGTTTGGCAACGCGACCCGCCTGGGCATGCATATCCCCGTCACGGTCAGCTGGAAAGGTCATTCGGTACCCGGTTACTTTGTCGACCATCATGTGTGCCATGCGGCCAGCGCGTTTTACCGGTCGGGATTCGAATGCGGCGCGATCATTACTCATGACGGTGGCGATGCCTCGCGTAATCTGAGCGGGCTGTTCTGTTACGGGCAAGGATCCCGCCTGTTTACGCTGGGCCCTCACCACCTGGCTCTTGGAGGCATATACCGGGCCATGGGCATCAAGCTGGGATTCGGCGCCATCGGCCCCGAGGGTAAACTGATGGGTTTGTCGTCTTATGGTCAGCCCAGGTTTTTTGACAGCCGCTTTGTCGGCAATGTGCATGATTCGCAAAGGCGTTTTGGCAAAGGGCCGTTTTCCGCCTGGTATCGGCACTGTCTGAAACTGGCCGAACGAGGCCACTACGACCTGCAGCATGGCGAGGCTTCACAGGTGCTGAACCCCATCAGCGTCGATATGGCGGCCAGCACGCAGAAACTATTTGAAGAGGGTTATCTGCTCGCGGCGGAAGTGTTGCATCAAGGGCTGGCCGAGAGCGATCGCGGGACCGCAAACCTGTGCCTGACCGGTGGTGCGGCACTGAACTGTCCGAGCAACAGTCGCCTGTATAACGAGAGCGCCTTCAGGGATATCTATATCGACCCGAATTGCGACGACGGCGGACTGTCGGTGGGCGGGGCTTTGTTTATTTTTCACAACCTGATGGATCATCCGGTTGATGAGGCCGCCGCAAAAAACAACCGCTCACCGTTTTTTGGTTTGCCATGGCCGGCCGGCCTCAGCGAAGAAATATTTGTCGATGCCGGCCATCGATACGCCGTGTCCAAACCGGACAACATGGCGGCGAGCGCGGCAAAAGATCTCGATGAAAACAAGGTGCTGGCTTTGTATGAAGGGCGCAGTGAAATGGGGCCGCGGGCCTTGTGCCATCGATCGGTGCTAGCCAACCCCACCGATCACGGCAATTGGGCCAGGGTCAACGGGATCAAGGGGCGGGAGGCCTGGCGACCCTTTGCGCCGGTGGTCATCGAAGAAAAAATGCAGGATTGGTTTGCCGGGTGTCCGACCCATTCGCCGTATATGCTGTTTACCGCCAGGGTACGATCGCGCCGGCTTCCAGCCATCACCCATGTGGATGGATCCTCGAGAATCCAGACCGCGAGCGCAGAGACCGGCGCCATCTACCAGATCCTGCGCGAGTTCGACGCACTGACCGGCATACCGGTGTTGATGAATACCTCGCTGAATGGGCCGGGCGTACCGATCGTCGAACGGCCGTCTGAAGCCTATGAGCTCTTTAAAGACGGCGCGGTGGATGTGTTGTATTTGAACGGCACGCGGATCGGCAAGAAATAGCGGGCAAGCGGAATCAGGCGGCGACCAGGTAGACGAATGCGACGCGCAACACGTTGCGCCGCTTGAGTTCCGTGAAAAAGTTTTCGCCCATCGTTATCGCCATACGCGGGTGTGGCGCTAAACCTAGCAGAATTGGGTCATGGGCGCAGTGTTTCCACTACATAAGGGACTACTTCACCAGTTCGGTCGATGGATTGAAGGTGTACCAGGCGAACCAGAAAAGCCGGCCCGTGCTCCATTTCTCATGACTGTCGCGATCGCTGATCGTTACGCTGCCATCGTCTGCCATCGACAACGCCAGGTCGCGACCCGCCAGGCTGACTTCAATCCGGCTGGTTTTTTCGAATGCCGCCTCGGTAACCGCAACAGGCTGCCCGCCGACGCTGGCGCCGAACACGACGGTTTTCGGATGTACGCGGTTGTCTTTGTCAGAGACCGGCATGAATATCGTTCTTCCCTTTCGATACTTGGCGTAATGGTCCGTGGAATAGTCTTGATCGAACCCGGTATCGATCGACAATACTTTGCCGCCGGGATGCTTTTTTTGCCAGCGAGACCAGCGCGTCATCGTAACCGGCAATGTTTCCAGTTTTTTACCGGTATTGGGTCCGGCCAGACCCAGGACTTCGATCTGGCTCCAGAGCGTATTGCTGGCCCGGTCGTACATGACCAGGTCACTGTTATAAAGAATGCCCGATACACCGAACTCTGTTACGACATCTCCTATCACACGGCTCACTGCCACGCCCGAACCACATAAGGGGCAAAAGGTAATGGCGATCGGCTTGCCGCCGACCGTATCGTTGACGATTTCATGATGATCCAGAATTTTTGCCGGATAAGCGCGCGCATCGCCGTCGATAACGATGCCGAGTATCAGGTCGTCAGCATTCAGGAAACCGGCCTCGTCCGTCGTTACAAACCTGGGGTAGTCGATCGAGCGAATGCAGTCGCGTATGGGGCAAGCCTGGTACAGCTTGTCGAAATCCACGCTGCGGGGGGTGCTGTCGTCGAAAGCAAAGGTTTCTTTGAGTATGTTGGTGTCGTAATGGCGTTGTGCAAGCACAGGCAACACCGGCAACATGACGAACACGAGCAAGGCTGCAGTCACGATCGGTTTGATTTTTTGGTTCATGGGGCCCCCGGCGGTTCAGTCCGGACAAATCGCCGGGTCATCAAATGGAAAATCGATTCGGCCATGCATGCCGGCACAAACGACATCGACCGCTTCACCAATTAGACCCCTAAAGCAGGCCTTTTGTTACCGGTGGCGGCTCTTTCGTTGCAAATTCGCCGCTATTGTCCATACTTGGACGAGTCCGGGGATCCGAGCGAGGCGCATGAGTTCTTTTTTTGAGGAATTGAAACGCAGAAATGTCTTCCGGGTGGCGATTTTTTACCTGATCGGCGCCTGGCTGATGCTGCAGATTGCCGATATCATCGTGCCGTTGCTCAACCTGCCCGGATGGACCGGGCGGTTTATCCTGTTGATGCTGGCGCTGGGCCTGCCGATCGCCCTGTTCTTTGCCTGGGCCTATGAAATTACGCCCGATGGCCTCAAAAAGGAAAAAGATGTAGATCGCAGCCAGTCGATCGCATCGAAAACGGGCCGCCAACTCGATTTCGTGATCATCGGCCTGATGGCCATGGCGCTGGTGTATTTCGCCGTCAATCATTCGTGGGACAGCGGATACCAGGGGAGTTCGCAGTCTCTGGCGGAAAACGAGGATGCGGCACCTGGGCTGCGGGAAAAAGACGGGCGCCGATCGATCGCAGTCCTGCCCTTTAGCAATCTCAGCGACAGTCAGGACAACGCATTTTTTGCCGATGGCATACACGAAGACGTATTGACCCAACTGTCGCGCATCAAGGCGTTGCGGGTCGTCTCGCGCACCAGCGTCATGAAATATTCCGGTCAGGAACAGAATATCCGGGCGATTGCCGAAGAACTCGGGGTCAGGAATATTCTCGAAGGCAGCGTACGCCGCGCCGGTGACCGGGTCCGCATTACTGCACAACTCATCGACGCGGTCACCGATGAACATCTGTGGGCCGAAAAATTCGATCGCGACCTCGACGACATCTTTGCTATCCAGTCGGAAGTCGCGGCGGCGATCGCCGAGGCCCTGCAGGCCAGCCTGAGCCCCGAGGAACTACAATTGATCGCCAGGGCGCCGACGAATAACGTTGCTGCCTACGATCTGTATCTGAAGGCACGCGTCATGCTGCGCAGCGCCGACTATTCGTCGAGAAAATACCGGGAAGCACTGCCGCTACTTGAACAGGCGGTTGAAACCGACCCGCAATTCACGCTGGCCTGGACCCGGCTGGCCGATGTCCATGGCCAGCTTTACTGGACCGGGTTCGACACCACCCGGGAACGTGTGGCGCTTACGGAAAATGCGGTAAACAAGGCAATCGCGCTCGGCGGCGACATCCCCGAGGTCCATGTTGCGCTCGGCGACCTCAACTATCGTACACGCTCGGACTTTGGCCGTGCCCTGCTCGAATACCAGATTGCGCTGGAACAGATGCCTGAAGACGGCGACCTGCTGATGAAAATAGGCACGACCCAGCGTCGATTGAATCTGTGGGAGCCAGCCATCCAATCGCTGAAGAAAGCGCTGCGCGTCGAACCTGAAAACCTGATGACGTTTAACGTCCTTCTCGAATCACTGAACAACAATGGTAACTGGCAGGAAGCGCTGGCCGTTGTAGAACAGGCGATGCAAAGCCATCCCGACAGCATCGGCGTGTTCGCTGCCGCCAAGGCATCGATCCTGATGCGCTGGACCGGCGACCTGGACCAGGCGCGCGAGTTGTTGTCTTCGACCGGCCTTTCCTCGGATCTCCTGCAGATCAACACGCTGCTGGAGCTGCGACGCTATGAGCGAGACATGAAAGGTCTGTTAGCTGATTTCGAACGACCCGAAGTAAAATCGATGCTGATGGCCGGTAACGCTTTTGTATCGGGTCTGGATATGGCCTTTGGGGATGCCCACGCTTTGCTTGGAGAATTGGAAGACGCGCTGCCTTACTACGAGCGGACGGAGCGATTATTGGAAAAGGAAATTTCCGAGTCGAGATTGGCCCATTCTTCCTACGCGCAACCGTTTCTTTATTCTTCGCTCGGCGTGGTACAAGCGTATCTTGGCAAGGAAGAAGAAGCGCTGGCAGCGATGCGCCGGTCCGAGCAATTGCTGCCGCTGACTCGCGACTATCTTTTTGGCGTTTACATACTGACCGGCAGTGCCCGCACGCTGACCGTGCTTGGCAGGCAGGATGAGGGGATCGACCTGCTCGAGAAAATGTACGGAACTCCCGCCGGCCAGACAAATTGGGAACTCCGTTTAAGTCCGCAATGGGACCCGCTCAGGGAAAACCCGCGTTTCCAGGAACTGCTCGCGCGCGACCCGCTGGCCAAACTCCGCACGGCTAACTGAGTCAGTTTTTCTTTATCTGGATCTGGGTCGGTTTGTAGCGGGTCTTCTCGTACCCGGGCTTCATGCCCTCGGCCCAGCTGATGCCATACCAAAGCGCCGCATCCGGCCGCCGCGAAAAATCTCGCAGGGCATACAACGCGTCGATGTATTTCTTTTCGCTCATTAGCCTGGCCTGGATCACTTCCTCGGCCGCACCACCCAGCACTTCGTAAAGATTGTGCACGATGCCCTTGAACTCGCGCATGCCCGCGCAGCCGCCATAAAACACCAGCGTGTTTTTTTGCGGTTCGGCGCCGACCTGGTGCAGTAACTGGACCAGTTTCCGCCCGACAAACGGGTCGTTGCCATTTTTCCGGTAAGTTTCAAAGTAGGCCCGCCACGCATCCATGACACCGGGCGGCTCCGGCCACAGGCGCAACGTGTCGTGATCGTCGTCGGCCAACACGATACGACCGCCGTTGCGGACCGCCTCGAACATCGTTTGCACGACGCTCAGCGGGTTGTTCACATGTTCGAGCAGAAAGCGGGTATGCGCCAGGTCGAAACGACCCATTTCATTTTGCCGCAATGGCAGGAATGCGGCTTCGCCGACACGAAAATCGACAAGATCGGCCTCTTTGTCCGCCAGCGCCCGATCAACCGCCGTGGCCAGTTGCGCCGGATCTCGTTCGATGGCAATAACCTTGGAACGCTCCGGCAGGCATCTTGCGATCGCACGGGTGAACTCTCCCGTTCCACAACCGACATCGAGCACCAATTCCTCGCCACCGGGATCCAGCGCACGCAGACAGGCCTGGTTGATGAGCTTGTTCATCAGGGCCAGTCGGCGCTGTTCTTTTTCAGAACTGCCGTGTACGTACCGGTCCTTCATTCCACTGAGCGCCATGCAAACCATACATCATTCTAAACCCTTCATGGATTAGGGAAAACCTGTGTCCTTTTGGCGACACTTTTGGCGAATCAAACTCGGTCCAGTGGTATATTGCTCCCAGAAACGATCCGGAGACAGCAATGAACCGATACACACTGGTATTCCTGATGCTCCTGGTATCCATGGGCGTGCAGGCCCAGGATACGCGCCTGACGACGGCCGCAAAGCCCGTGACGGAGGATTCGGTCAACGATGAGCTTGCCAGTATCGTCGTGCTGTGTGCGACTCAGCACGAGTCCGGGCAGTTGCATTCACGATGGGCAGACTACCTGCGGAAACATTACAACGGCGCTATGGATATCGATGCGCTGGTCCGGGAAATCACACGGCAAGCTACCGGTTACTGGCAAGTCCGGCTGATCAGCGCCAGCATGCTGGGTTCGAAGAGTCGATCGGGCGCGCCCATGAGCCAGGCGGAAATCCGCGCCAAGCAAAAATTGCAGGATTTTGTCCGCGCGGCTCCCGCAATCGAAAAGGCCTTGCGCAACACCGCCAGGGCGACCGTTGCCAATATGACTAATTAAAATGAAGGGGACAGATTCTGCCAGCGAATTTTTTTTCTTGCGGCTCTACCAGCAGTCAGTACTAACGCCGGAGTTACTTTTGAAACCGGCCTGGTCCAGCATCAAGTTGCCGCAATCGGTATCGTTGATCGCCTGATTGAGCTGCGGCACGACGATTGCCAGAAAGGAAGTCGGTGTTACATTTACGACACTTGCCGCGTAAATGCGATCGGCCGCCACCGCGGGGATCGTGTTGCCCTGGTTGTCTATCGTGATAAAGGCGTTGCCATAGCCCAGTTCGTTCAGATCGACCGCGTAACGT
>JAZFYI010000112.1:0-2075 GCA_036443455.1 Gammaproteobacteria bacterium | reverse complement strand
GTTGCGGGCGACCCGGTCACAGGCTAAATTGGCCGCATGAATTCAATCATTCACACGCATGTCTAAGCTGGAGGGGTCCGCGCTGGAAAGTCCCGGTCATGACTCGTCCAGTGGCAACCAGGACCATTCCGAGGAAAACCAGCCGCCGCTGCTGGCCGCCGACGAGCCGCTTCCCTGTCAAATCCTCAACGCCGGGGCAGCCGCGCAAATCATCGTGGTCTGCGATCATGCCAGCAATCGCATACCGCGCTCGCTGAATAATCTCGGGCTCGATGAGTTTTCGATGCGCCGGCATATCGCCTGGGATATCGGCGCCGGCGATGTCGCGCGGTTTCTGGCGCCCGGCCTGGGCGCGCCGACCCTATTGGCGAACTACTCGCGGCTGGTCGTGGATTGCAACCGCAAGCTCGATGATGCGACCGCCTTCCGTGCGCTCAGCGATGGCGACGAGGGGCCCGGTAATCACTTGCTGACGGCGAGCGAAAAACAACGGCGCGCGGAGGCGATTTACTGGCCGTATCACCAGGCGATCGCCAGCCAGGTCGATCGCTTGTCCCGCGAGGATTTTGCGCCGGCATTGCTGTCCATCCACAGCTTTACCCCGTTTTTCGACAACAGCCATCGTCCCTGGGAGATCGGCGTCCTGTGGGACAACGATCCGCGCATCGCGGTGCCGCTGATGGAGAATCTGCGGGACAAGGGATTGAATGTCGGCGACAACGAACCTTATTCCGGGCGTCATCCGCATGATTTCACGATCGATTTTCACGGCGAGAAACGCGGTTTGCCGCATGCATCGATCGAGATCAGGCAGGATCTGCTGCACGATACGACCACGAGGCGCCAATGGGCGGCGACGCTGGCCGACTGCCTGCGACCGATACTCGAGCAAGAAGAACTGTACCGATTTTTTCACGGCCAGGAGTTTGCGCGGTAGAAAGTATTCCTACTACGCAGACTTCTAACCAGAGGATCCGAAATGAGTCTTCCCGACCCGAGTTTTACCATAGGTATCGAAGAGGAATACCTGCTGGTCGACAAGAAAACCAGGGCGCTGGCGGTCGATCCGCCGGACGGCATGCTGCGCAAATGCGAGCGCTTGTGCAAGGGCCAGGTCAGCCCCGAATTCCTGCGCGCGCAAATCGAGATCGGGACGCGGATCTGTCACACCCTTGAAGAGGCGCGCTGGGAGCTGACCCGGCTACGCAAGGTCATCGTCGATGTCGCGAACGAACACGACCTGGCGCCGATTGCCGCTTCGACGCATCCGTTTGCGACCTGGGACGAGCAAAAATATACCGAGAAAGACCGTTACCGGATCCTGGAAAAGGAAATGCAGGCGGCGGCGCGGCGTTTGCTGATTTGCGGCATGCATGTGCATGTCGGTATCGAGGACGACGAGCTGCGTATCGATCTGCTGAACCAGTTCGCCTATTTTCTGCCGCACCTGTTGTCGATGAGTTGTTCTTCGCCGTTTTGGCGTGGCGAGAATACCGGGTTGATGTCATACAGGCTGACGGTATTCGACGGTCTGCCGCGCACCGGTTTGCCGCAGCGGTTTTCGAGTTTTGCCGAGTACACCCGGCACACGAATGTGTTGATCAACGCCGGCCTGATCCCCGACGCCAGCAAGATCTGGTGGGATATGCGGCCCAGCGCCCGTTACCCGACGCTGGAGACGCGGGTCATGGATGTGTGCACCGACCTGGAAGACGCGCTGAGCCTCGCGGCGCTGGTGGTCTGCATCCTGCGCATGTTGTACCGGCTAAGGCGCGCCAACAAGCGCTGGCGCAGTTACAACCGCATGCTGCTCAATGAAAATCGCTGGCGCGCGATGCGCTACAGCTTCGACCAGGGCCTGCTGGACCTGGCCAAGGGGCAACTGGTGCCGGTCCCCGACCTGATGGATGAGTTGATGGAACTGATCCGTGACGATGCCGAAGCGATCGGTTGCCTCGACGAGATCGTCCGTTGCCGCGGAATTTTCGCCCGGGGAACCAGCGCGCACCATCAGCTCCGGGTTTATCAGGACGCGATCGAAAAGGGCGCCGAACAACACGAAGCGCTGTGCCAGG
>JAZFYI010000111.1:0-2281 GCA_036443455.1 Gammaproteobacteria bacterium | reverse complement strand
TGCAACCGGCCCAGCTTGTCCTGGACGGCGCGCCGCAGGCGCAAACCCAGTTCATCGAGTTTTTGCCCCCGCTGATTGAGCAACTGACCCGGGTGCGCCTGCGCCAGGCGCTTTTCCAGCCAGCCGGTTTTCTCGCGTTTAGCCGACAAATACCGTTGCGCCAGGTGGCCAAGCCGGTCCAGGTACCTCGCCAGCGCGTTCAGCCATTCCCGCTGGTCGGGCACCGCGATCTCGGCCGCGGCCGATGGGGTCGGTGCGCGCACATCGGCGACGAAATCGGCGATCGTGAAATCGATCTCGTGGCCCACCCCGGATATCACCGGTATCGGACATTTGAAAATCGCCTGCGCCACCGCTTCTTCGTTAAAGGCCCAAAGGTCCTCGAGCGAGCCGCCGCCACGGGCCAGGATCAGCAGATCGCATGAGCCGTGGGCCTCGGCCAGCGCCAGGGCGCGAACGATCTGGCCGGCGGCGGCCTCTCCCTGCACCGCGACCGGGTAAATCAGCACCTGGGCAACCGGAAACCGGCGTTTCAGCACATGCAGGATATCCCTGACCGCGGCGCCGGTCGGCGAGGTCACGATACCGATTTTTCTCGGCGCGGCCGGCAGCGGCTGCTTGCTTTCCGCGGCAAACAGCCCGGCATCGAGCAGCTTTTTCCTGAGCCGTTCGAATTCGCGCTGCAGGCGGCCTTCGCCGGCTTCCTCCATGCTCTCGACGATCAGCTGATAATTGCCCCTGGCCTCGTAAATACTGACCTTGGCGCGGACCAGGACCTGCATACCCATGGCCGGCCGGAAGCCGAGCCCGCGATTCTGGCCTCTGAACATCGCGCACGAAACCTGGGCCTTGTCGTCCTTCAGCGAAAAATACATGTGGCCGGAGCCGTGGTGGGTGAAATTGGAGATCTCGCCTTCCAGCCAGATCAGCCCGAAACCCTGCTCCAGCATGCCCCTGGCTTCCTTGTTCAGGCGGCTGACGGTGAAGACTTCACGATTCGGGGTCAAATCCATGGCCGGTATTTGACCATGAACGCCCGCCGGTGGGAACAAGGGTGGGGGCAGGTTTACCTGGTCGCTCCAGCACAGTAAAATGGCCGGTTTACTCGATGAGGGGACGCCATGCGAATCGTTAAGGAAGCACTGACCTTTGATGACGTCCTGCTGCTGCCCGCCTACTCGGAGATCATGCCGCGAGAGGTCGATCTCGGCACCCAGCTTACCGCCGGCATTCGCCTGAACCTGCCGTTGTTGTCGGCGGCGATGGACACGGTGACCGAAGCCCGCCTGGCCATCGCACTGGCCCAGGAAGGCGGCATCGGCATCATCCACAAGAATATGACCGCAACGGTCCAGGCCCGCGAAGTCAGCCGGGTCAAGAAATACGAAAGCGGCATCATTTCCGACCCGATTACGACCGGGCCCGACGCGACCATTCGTGAAGTCATCGCGCTGACCCAGGGCAACAACATATCCGGCGTGCCGGTCGTCGATGGCGATACGCCGGTCGGCATCGTGACCCACCGGGATTTGCGTTACGAGACCCAGCTCGATGCGCCGGTGTCGACGGTGATGACGCCGAGAGAAAAACTGGTCACGGTTCGTGAAGGCGCCGACAAGGCAGAAGTGCTGTTGCTGCTGCACAAGCACCGGATCGAAAAGGTCCTGGTCGTCAGCGCGGATTTCAAGCTGCGCGGCATGATTACCGCCAAGGATTTCCAGAAGGCGACGGAGTTTCCGAATGCCTGCAAGGATGACCGCGGCGCGCTCCATGTCGGCGCCGCCGTGGGCATCGGCGAGGGCACCGATGAACGGGTTGCCGGGCTGGTCGCCGCCGGCGTCGATGTCGTGGTCGTCGATACCTCGCACGGCCACACCAAGGGGGTGCTCGACCGGGTCGCGATGATCAAGTCCGAATATCCCGATTTGCAGGTGATCGGCGGCAACATCGTGACGGCCGAAGGTGCAAAAGCGCTGGTGAAGGCCGGCGCCGACGCGGTCAAGGTCGGCATCGGTCCCGGCTCGATATGCACGACCCGCATCGTCGCCGGTGTCGGCGTCCCCCAGGTCAGCGCCGTGTTCAACGTCGCCGAAGCGATGGCGAAAAAAGGCGTGCCGCTGATCGCCGATGGCGGTATCCGTTATTCCGGCGATGTGGCCAAGGTCATTGCCGCCGGCGCCCACTCGGTGATGCTCGGCGGGCTGTTCGCCGGCACCGAGGAATCGCCGGGCGAAGTCGAGCTATACCAGGGCCGCTCGTACAAGGCCTACCGGGGCATGGG
>JAZFYI010000110.1:0-12375 GCA_036443455.1 Gammaproteobacteria bacterium | reverse complement strand
GGTACCGGCAAACTCTTCCCTGAGATGCTCGGCCGTGGCGACCGGCTCGCCATCGACAAATCGCGGTCTGTATATGGACCTGCGCACCTCTTTTCTGAACAGGGTGCGCATGGGGGCAGGCGCGTTGGACGCCACCAATTCAACTTCATCGACCGAACCATTGGGCAGGACCACGAATGACGCTTCGGCAAAGGTGCCGTCATAATTGGTGTATCTTCCGACGGCGTTGGGCAAGGGGCGTGGCTTCTTGTATTGCAGACGCCAGGGGCGGCCAAAATATTGCTCTTTCAGTTCCTGCGTGTCGCTCGCCGAATCCAGGAGTTCGATCGCCTGCTGATAAGTTGCTATCCCCTTATTCCTTTTTTTCAACAACATGTATGTGTCGCCCAGAGTGACATAGATACCGAAACGATAGGCGCACGACACTTTTCCCTGGTGATGATCCACAATCTGTACTGCGCGGGTGAGCGCCGCCAGCGCCTGCCCCGGGCTGGCGCCTTGTATCCGGGCTGGCCGGTTTTTTTTTGCCTGGTCAGCAGACAAAACGGAAGCTTGCGGCCGATAATCATAATAAGCGATGCTCGTCTCGCGCCTGATCTGCGCGGCCCTCGCCCTCTGGTAGTCCTGGAGCTCGCGCTGATTCTGCCTTACCGATGCCAGCCCCAGCAGCAAATCGACCAGCGCAAGATCGTTTTCCCCGAGGGAATCTTCAGTTATCTGTATCGCCTCGACATAGAGCTTCCGGGCATCGTCATACAACCTGAGGCTCGTTTTGAACCGGGCCAGCGTGACCCTCGATGATACCGTCAGGATCGAACCCCATCCAAATCGATGAAGATCCACGCTGTAGCGAAAATTCTGTGTTGCATTGGCTGCATCGAGATCCCCTGTCGTCAAATAACTTCTGGTCATCAGCTCAAGGGCCGCCACCTGGTCGGTGCTGAAAACTCCGTCCACACGGTGACTGATATGCTGGGAACGCCGAAACAGCTCGATCGCCTGCCCGTGTTTGCCCCGTTGCTGCAGCAAATGGCCCGCCCGGTTAATCGGCGTCACCAATCGAGCGTCATAAATACCGCCATCTCGTTCGATCAGGTCTATGGCACGATCGAGGGATTCCGCCGCCTGTCGATCGAGTTGTAATTTTTTCTGGGTACTCGCCAGGTTGATCAGCGGCTCGATCAAGTCCGGGTTATATGGGTCTTCTGAACTGTCTTCGCGCTCAACCGCAAACAGCGCGTACTCCAACGCCTCCGGGTAACGTTCACCGGCAGTCATTTTCTGCGATTCCTCGATAAGATCCGCGCTGGACAGATCGCCTGGCGACAAGCTTGATGAAACGATGCTGTCGTCCGTTTCATCGTCTGCATCGGGGGATGAATAGCCTGGCGCCGTCACTGGCTCCGCCACGGGGTCAGGCGGCGTTACTTCCGTATTCGCCCGATCGGCCGAGTCTGCCATCGTCGTGGCCGCTGCCCCTGCCAGGGGTTCGTCCTGGGCATGGATATAGGCAGGCGGGACGAGAAAAAAAACGGCGAGTGCCAGTTGCGCTGCCGATAAAGAAAGAAATTCTTTTTTAGTCGCGGAAATCACTTGACAGCCGAGAACCTCATCAATGCAAACAAGCGCAGCAACCCCTCGGCATCGAGCTCAACAAAAACCGCGCCGGTATTGTCCATGCTTGTCACCTCTTGGCCAGGAACAGGTGAAAACAGGGCCTATCTTCCGCCAGGGCCACCGCGCATGTTGATCATGGTTCCGATCGCATCTTCGAGCGTCCGATGCCGTAGCAGTTCCTCATGATCCATGATGGATACCGGAGACAACGTGTTCGCGTTCGGATTGTCCGGGTCAACAGTACGCTTGATGCGCGAACCCGTGACTTCCCGGGTCACTGATTCAACATGCGTCTGCTCAGCAACCTTTTGGTTCCTCGTTGGCTCGAAAGGAACTGTACCAGTGGCACAGGCGGTTAGAAGCACCGCACCCGCACAAACGGCCGGTGCCGATACCAGTTTTGGCATTCTCTCCATTGCCTTGACCTCGCTATCGACTTTAGCAGTTGATCACTGGCAAAGTCTTTTTCTCCCGGTAACTAAAAGGACACGCGGAGCAACGCAAAAGTTCAGTGTAGCTTATACTGCAGCGCAACATTAAAAACAGTCCCACCCTGCCCCGGGGCATGCTCTTTTTTACACCACCGGACTCCCCGGAGGCAAGTGATACACCATTGCCTCAAAATCACCCACGGTCTGACCGGCAAGACGTACAATAGCCGCTGCCCCCCTTGATGGACAGGCCACCTCGGTATAGGTTCAAGGTCAGGCCACTTGCGTCCGCAACTGATCGAATCCGCGACGGTCCAAAACAGGAAGACGGTAATCATGTACAAAGTACCGAGAAAAGCAAACATTCAAAAACGCACTTGCCTGGTATTGCTAGGGGCGATGGCGGGTCTGATCCTGTCATCTTGCGCATCCAATCCGACCGGTGGCTCCGATTTCGTCCTGATGTCTGAAGAAGATGAGCTGCAGCTCGGCGCCCGGATGCACCCGCAGATCATCCAGCAATACGGCATTTACCGGGATCAGGGATTGCAAAACTATGTCAATAACATCGGCCAGAAACTGGCCGCGGTCAGTCACCGACCCAACATAAAGTACCGTTTTACCGTTCTTGACGATGACCAGGTCAATGCGTTTGCGACGCCCGGCGGATATATCTACATCACCCGCGGGATCATGGCATACCTGGATTCGGAGGCGGAGCTTGCCGCCATCATCGGCCATGAAATCGGTCATGTCACCGCGCGCCACGCGGTCAGGCAGCACGGCAAATCATCGATCGTCAGCGCAATCTCTGCGGTCGCTGGCATGCTGACGCCGCTGCAATCGGGAAGTGTGCTGACCGGATACGTCGGCGGCGCCTTGTTGAGCGGTTTTGGCAGGAAGGCCGAACTACAGGCTGACGGGTTGGGCGCCGAATACCTGGCGCAAGCCGGTTACAACCCGGAATCCATTATCGATGTACTCCGTGTGATGAAGCAAAAGGAGCTGTTCGAGATTCAAAGAGCACGCCAGGAAGGACGCGAAGCACAGGTGTATCACGGTATATTCGCCACCCACCCCGATAATGACACCAGGCTAAAGGAAGTTGTCGGTGCGGCTGACAAACTGCAAGTCAGCCCGGATGCCGTGGTTAACACGGAAGCCTATCTCAGCCGGATAAACGGCCTGGTATACGGTGAATCCAGCAGAAATCGTATCATCCGGAATAACCGCTTTTACGACCGCGGGCTAGGCATAAAAGTCACATTCCCGGAGGGCTGGGCCATTCGCAGTTCCGCTGGCAACGTCACCGCGACTTCGCCGGATGGTAATGCCTCTCTTTATTTCAGCGCGTTGCCAATCGCGAAACGCGTGGTGCCGAAAACCATTCTTCGTCAGAACATGGGCTCCGGAAATATTCGTGATTCGAGCAATATCACGATCGATGGATTGCCTGCTTTTCTCGCAATTTCCGATCATTCAAAGTCGGTATACGGAAAACGGCCAGTGCGCTATGCGTTTATTGCAGATCCAAACAGAAGGGTCGGATTCATTTTCGCCGGGGCAGGCAAAAACGATCGGCACGATATTTCTGCCGATCCGGAATTTATCAAGACCATCTTCAGTTTCGACCGAATGAGCGACGCGGATTTTCGTGCGGCCCGGTTACCGGTCATATCGCTGCTCACCGCCGACGGAATATCAAGCTATGCGGGCCTGGCGGAAAATTCGATTCTCGGTGCGCATGCCGAGGATCATCTGCGCCTGCTAAACAGGGCCTACCCGGATGGCGAACCGGTAGCCGGCAAAATAATCAAGGTCGTCAGATGAATTCACAGCGCAAGGCGTGGTCGAACGAGAGTTCTCAGCCAGCCAGGACAAACGGAATGACACGACACTTTGCCGAGGAATTTTCTTTTCTGGTCAGGCTCATAGCGCTGCTTTTTCTCGCTTCGCCATTATCGGCGCAACAACCGTTAACCGGCGAGACCGACGATGCATTGTGGAAGATTCTCGACAGCGCGAGACCATCGGTCGTAACTCTCCTGGCCTACGGAGCCAATGACGGGCTGCGCACCATCGGTAGCGGGTTCGTCATCTCCGAAGACGGCCTGATCGCCACCAATCTGAAAATTCTCGATGGGACTGTGCGTATCGAAATGCTGCTGGCGGACGAACGGACCGAAGATCTCGAGCTGGTTGCGCTGACCGATTCAAACTGGGGTGTCGCCCTGCTGCGTAGCGCTGCCAGCGTCCCGCCACCGCTGCATCCCGGTGTGGCGCGGTCGATCAACATCGGTGAAGAAATCATCGCGATTGGCAGTCCTGAGGGCGTCAACGTCACTTTGTCGCAGGGAAAAATTGTTTCACGGTTCAGGCATCGCGGTAACGATGAGCTAATGCAAATCTCCAATGATTTCAGCCCGGGCATGAATGGCGGACCTGTACTGAACATGGATGGAGAAGTTATCGGCATGCTGACTTCCTTTGTGCGTGCCGGTCGCCCGGTGCACCTGGCAATACCGGTAAAAATTCTGCAAACCATGGTTGCAATCACCAGGAACAGGCCTGCGGAGCAGGATCTGAAAAAAGTGCGGGAGCGAATTGCCAGTCTCAAAACAGAGCTGGATGAAATGCGCTCGGGCATAGAGGCACAGTGCAGCAACGACGACTTGTCATTGATCGATTCGGTCATTGAGAATGCGATCAGATCCGGCGCCGTGGTTTACAACGAGGGCGACCCGCTGGCCTGTTTCCGGATTTACGAAGGGGCGAGTTACCAGATGCTCTATCGGCTCAAGGACCGGTGCAAAATCGCCAGCCGCTTTCTCGAAAGGGTTCTGCTGGAGGCCGCAATGGCACGCGACCCAGGCCAATATGACAGCATTCCCGCGGCCCAGGCATGGATCATGAGAAGCGCATTTGACTCGCTGACCGGTGCCAGGAATAAACGGCCACAAGGACAAAGCGCCGAGAGTACACCGCCCCCAGGCAAAGAGACGGATACCTGACCTGCGGCAACCCGATGCACGGTGGGCTGTTCCCGCCCGCCCGGGCTGCGTATGATTCGCATAGACCCGCGTCTGCCGCATAGGCCGAGACCTCGTCAATCAACGCCAGGGCCAGCCATGAGTAAATCAGAATCCCGATCCCATACGATGCTTACGCTCGCCGCGTTCATCGTGGTCGTGGCCGGGATGAAAGCCGCGAGCCCGATCCTGGTTCCATTCCTGCTGTCGCTTTTCCTCGCCGTCATCGCAGCCCCGCCGATGTTCTGGCTGCGCGACCGCGGCCTGCCGAGCTGGCTCGCATTGCTGGCCGTAGTCGCAGTTATCGTCGTTATGGGGATAGGGATGGGCGCCGTCGTTAGCCAGTCGATCGGAGATTTTTCGCGTGATCTGCCTTTGTACCAGGCGCGCCTGGCGGAAATTTCTACCGGCCTCGTCAACCTGATCGATCGCATGGGCCTGGCGGTTTCGACCGACAACCTTCAGGATCTGCTGAATCCAGCCCGGGCCATGAGTCTCGCCGCGGGCGTGCTGGCAGGGCTGGGATCGGTGCTGACCAATGCCTTTTTGATCCTGCTGACGGTGACTTTCATGCTGCTGGAGGCAGGCGGATTTGCCACCAAGTTACATACTGCGTTCCCGGGGCCGCAGGGTGCGCTGAGCACATTTGCAGATGTCAGCGCCAGCATCAACAGATATGTAGGTCTGAAGAGCCTGATCAGCCTGGTGACCGCAATCCTGATCATGATCTGGTTGTCCATACTGGGCGTGGATTACCCGTTGCTGTGGGGTCTGCTCGCGTTCTTTTTCAATTTCGTCCCCAACATCGGCTCAATTATCGCCGCGGTGCCGGCTGTGTTGCTGGCGATCGTTCAACTGGGGGCCAGCAGCGCGCTGCTGACCGCGGGAGGTTTTCTCGCCGTCAACATCCTGCTGGGCAGCGTGCTCGAACCCAGGCTGCTCGGCCGCACGCTCGGCATATCGCCGCTGATCATTTTTCTGTCTCTGGTCTTCTGGGGTTGGGTGCTCGGTCCGGTCGGGATGTTGCTGTCCGTGCCACTAACGATGATCGCGCAAATCGTCTTGTCGAGCAGCGAACCGACCCACTGGATCGCGATCATGATGGGCCCTGAACCGAGGCAAACGGTCGCACAGGAATCATCCGCCGATGAACACGCCGATGACGGCGGTCCGGCTAATCAAAAGGATGGCGAAGAATGATGGTCTGGTCGCGTTCGGGACCGGTCGAAATGATGTCCACCGGCGCCGACACTGTTTCCTGGATGAATTCCAGGTAACGCCTGGCGTTTTCGGGGAGTCCTGAATACTCGGTAACGCCTGCCGTGCTTTGCCGCCAGCCTGGTAATTCCTTGTATACCGGTTTGCAGCGCGCAAAATCCTCTGCGCTGCACGGCGGGTTGGCCACTTCGTGACCGTCGATCTCGTAGCCTGTGCAGACACTTACGCTGTCCAGACCATCCAGCACATCCAGTTTGGTCACGCACAGGCCCGATACGCTGTTGTTGAGTATCGATCGTTTCAAGGCAACCGCATCGAACCAGCCGCAGCGTCTTGGCCGTCCCGTCGTAGCGCCGAATTCGTCACCGGCGCGGCCAAGGTGTTCACCGGTCGCATCGAACAGCTCGGTCGGGAACGGGCCGGAACCCACCCGGGTCGTGTATGCCTTTACAATCCCCAGCACATAATCGATATAACGCGGGCCGATACCGGTTCCGGTAGCCGCGCCCCCGGCCGTCGTGTTCGATGAGGTCACGAACGGATAGGTTCCCATGTCCACATCCAGCAACGCGCCTTGCGCGCCTTCGAACATGATGTTGTCCCCGCGCTCCTGCATTGCTCCAAGAATGGCTGTCACATCGGCAACCATGGGCCTGACCCTGTCTCCCAAAGACAGGCATTCATCGAGTATCTCGGTGTAATCGACGGTCTCGCTTTTCAGGTAATGCTGCAGTACGAAGTTGTGATAATCGAGCAACGCGGCAAGCTTTTCGGCAAGCTGTTTCGGATCGAGCAGGTCGGCAATGCGAACTGCCCGGCGCGCGACCTTGTCCTCGTAGGCGGGGCCTATGCCGCGACCGGTCGTGCCGATCGCCTGTTTCCCTCGCGCCTGCTCGCGAGCCCGATCGAGCTTGATATGCGATGGCAGGATCAGCGGGCAGGCCGGGCTTATTTTTAGCCGCTCGATGACTGGAACGCCGCGCGCCGTCAGGCCGTCGATTTCGGCAAACAACGCGGCCAATGACACCACCACGCCGTTGCCTATCAGGCACTGTACCTGGTCGCGCAATATACCGGATGGAACCAGGTGCAAAACGGTTTTTTCGCCGTTTATTACCAGCGTGTGACCCGCATTGTGCCCCCCCTGGAAACGAACCACGGCCACCGCGCGCTCGGTCAGCAAGTCGACGATTTTTCCCTTGCCTTCGTCGCCCCACTGGGTGCCGATGACAACGATGTTTTTGCCCATCAAAGTTCCCATGGCATCACGGCATGCCTCTTATCTCACCAGGTAGAGAATCAGCAGTCCCAGAGCGATACTGATCAGGCCGACGCGTCTCAAAAGCTCGGTCGGAGCTGCCGATAACTGCTGGTACAGCCGTTGCGCCGCTTGCGGGTTGGCAAACGGCAACAGACCTTCGATTACCAGGACCAGCGCAAACGCCGCCAGCAAATCCGACCATTGCATTTGTCAGTTCCTGAATGAATCGTGGACTTATCGTTTGCCGCGGGATGACTTCAGATAATCGAAAAACTCGCTGTTCGGGTCCAGGACCAGCAGGTCGCCCTGTCCGTTGAAAGCAGTTCGATACGCCTGCAGACTGCGGTGGAAAGAATAAAATTCCGCATCCTGACCGTAGGCGTTGGCATAAATCCCGGCGGCCTGTGCGTCGCCCTCGCCACGGACAATTTCCGACTGTTTGTAAGCATCGGCCAGCAATATGGTTCTTTCGCGATCGGCATTCGATTTGATTTCCTCGGAGCGCTGGGCGCCTTCGGCCCTGAGTTGCTTGGCGATTCGAACCCTCTCCTGGCGCATGCGTTCGAATACCGACCCGCTGACTTCATCCGGCAGATCGATGCGCTTGACCCGGACATCGATCAATTGGATACCCAGCTCCGCCGCAACTTCGGTGGTGGAGACGAGCATGGCATCCATGAAATCAGATCGTTGTGCGGCAACCAGTTGCTGAATGCTTCTCTCCGCAACCGCCTTGCGCAGACCATCGGTAATGATCGAAAGAAGGCGCGTGACGGCGATCGTTTCGCTGCCACCGGTCGAGCGGTAAAAATGGGCGACATCGACGATGCGCCATTTGACGAAAAAATCGACCAGCACATATTTCGTGCCACCGGTCAAGAATCGCTCAGGTCGTTTATCGACGGTCATCAGGCGCTTTTCGAACTTGATCACGTTGTCGATCGGCCATTTGAAATTCAGGCCTGGCTGATGGTCGGCTTGTATGATTTCACCAAACCGGAACCTCAGCGCCAGTTCGGTTTCCGTGACTGTAAACAAAGACATGCTGGCTACCAGCGCAACCACCAGCAACGCGATGACACTGCCAATTCCTTTATAATTCATCGCCGTTTCCTCCCGCTGGCGCGTTCATCATCCCGTTGCGCAGCCTGGCTGCCGCTTTCGGCCGCGGCACCGAAACTGATCGACCCGCTTGCGCCCTGACGGTGTTGCTCGATGAGCTTGTCGACCGGCAGATATAGCAGGTTCCCGCTGCCCGCCGCGTCGAGAAATACCTTGCTGACCGATCCGTAAACTTCCTGGATCGTTTCCAGGTAAAGTCTTTTCCTGGTCACCTCCGGCGCCCGGCGATACTCGGCCAGCAGGGCCAGGAATCGACTGGTTTCACCTTCGGCGTCCGCCACCACTCTGGCCTTGTGTCCTTCGGCATCCTGGATCTGCCTGACCGCTTCACCGCGGGCCCTGGGCAGGATGTCGTTCTCATAGGATTCCGCTTCCAGGATCATGCGTTCCTGGTCTTCGCCCGCTCGGGTCGCGTCATCCACCGCGGCCTGGACCTGGGGAGGCGGGGTCGCGTTCACCAGGTTGACGACCATGATTTCTATGCCGGTGCCATACTGATCCAGCGTTTGCTGCAACAACTGCTTGGTTCTGTCCACGATCTCGGCCCGGCCAAAACCCATGACCTTTTGCGCGGTGCTTGAGCCAACCACTTCACGTATCGCGCTCTGGCTGACTTCGGAAAGAGACAGGCCCGGATTCCTGACGTTGAAAGCCCAGGCTTTGGCATCGCTGCGCCGGTATTGCACCGACAGCTCGATCGAGACGATATTCTCATCGGCGGTCAGCATCTGGGTCTGGTGGTCGTATTCTTCGGTATTGGCGATGTTGACCACGATGACCTTATCGATCAGCGGTATCCGCCAGTGCAATCCTGGCAGCGTGGTTTCCCGATACTGGCCAAAACGCAAGACGATGCCCTGCTCCGGGGCATCGATCTTGTAAAAGCCGGTCGCCAGCAAGGCGCCCAGTATCAACGCCGCGATAAACCCCAGGCTAAAGCCACCGGGACCGTTGCCACTGCTATTGCCACTGCCACCGAACAGGCTGCCCAGGCGCTCCTGCATCTTTTTTACGACTTCGTCCAGATCCGGCGGACCCTGATCGGATCCCTGGTTCCACGGACTCTTGCCATTTCCAGAGTCATTCCAAGCCATACCCATTCACTCCTGAATTCTTTTAGCGCACGCCACCGGCGCGCAATTGTAGAAAGCCTTCGTTCGGTTCACAAGAAGATATCTTCAGGCAACCCGGATCGAGCTCATGTTGCTTGCACAAACGTTCCAATTCGATCCTCGGCAACTCGATTTCCAGCCTGCAGCCACCATCGTCAAGACAACTTTCCGCCACCACGCCTTGCAGTTCGTAAAGCCGGGCCCGCACGCCGGCCTGGGCCGCAGTCAGCTCGAGTGCGCCGTGTACCAGCCTACTCCGAAAATGCACCTGCAGGGACTCTGCCAGCATATCCAATCCTTCACCACTGACCGATGACAGCCATACCCTGGCCTTATCGCCTGCGTCGGGCCTGGCCAGCCTCGCCGGCTGCCCTGACAGATCAATCTTGTTAAAAACCCTGATTTGCGGCACCCGATCTGCGCCGATTTCCGCCAGGACCTCGTTGACCGCCCGCTCTTTCTCATCACGCCACGGGTCGGCTGAATCGATGATATGCAAAAGCAAATCGGCCTCGCGCGTTTCCAGTAAGGTCGAGCGGAAAGCGGCAACCAGTTCGTGCGGCAAATCACCGACAAAACCGACCGTATCCGCCAGCACGATATCTCCCGCGCAACCGAGTTGATAACGCCGCATCGTCGGATCGAGGGTCGCAAACAATTGGTCGGCGGTGTAGACGGCCTCCGCGGTCAGCGCGTTGAAAAGTGTCGATTTACCGGCATTGGTATAACCAACCAGCGCAACGGTCGGCACTCCCGATCGCCTGCGGTTGCGCCTGCTCATCGCGCGCCTCCTGGCAACTCTGTCGAGACGCCTGCGCAATTGCTTTATCCGGTCAGCCAGCAAGCGGCGATCGGACTCCAGCTGGGTTTCGCCGGGTCCGCGCAGGCCGATACCGCCTTTTTGTCTTTCCAGGTGAGTCCATCCGCGAACCAGGCGAGTCGACAAATGGCGCAGCTGCGCAAGTTCCACTTGCAGTTTACCTTCCGAGCTGCGCGCGCGACGGGCAAATATATCCAGGATCAGACCGGTGCGATCGAGCACGCGGCATTCGATCGCCTTTTCCAGGTTTCTTTCCTGCGATGGACTGAGGGCTACCCCGAACAATACGAGTTCGGCGCCCGTGGCTTTGACTGCGTCACAGATTTCAGCAACCTTCCCCGAACCGAGCAGATAACGGGAAGACGGTGAGGCCCGCTTGATCGCGAGGTCAGCGACGACGACAGCGCCGGCGGATTCGGCCAGCGCCCTGAATTCGGCAATATCGTTGTCGCTAAGCGATCTACCGAGGCCCACGAAAACCAGACAGGCTTTTTCACCCGATTGTGGACGGTCAATCAATGTATTTCTGCATACTGCTCATTCCGCAGGGCCGGCCTCTCCACTGTCGCTGTCAGCCGCATGATCGCCGTCACCGGCCGCGTGAACGTCACCACTGGCCGCATGATCGTCGCTCATCGGCAGCTTGACATTGCGGGCCGGCACCACGGTGGAAATCGCGTGTTTATAAACCATCTGATTTACACTGTTGCGCAGCAGCACAACAAACTGGTCGAAGGAATCGATCTGGCCTTGCAGTTTGATGCCGTTTACCAGGTAAATGGACACTGGCACCCTTTCCTTTCGCAGTGCATTTAAGAAAGGATCTTGTAATGATTGTCCCTTGGCCATTTTCTTCTCCTTATTATTCAAGGCTTTAGTGTTTTTATTACCCTGTGTGCCCGGCCGCTGGTCGCCCAGCGGGTGAATATCCGGGTTACAACACAAATTTTAGCACAGTGGCAGCGGCTTACCGCCGATTTTCCAGCCAGCGCTCCAACAGGCCGTTTATGGGGGCCAAACGTGATTCTTCAAGGGCCGGGACCCGGTTTACATCCTCGTCCGCTCGCAGCCAGGTCAGCTGCCGTTTGGCCAGGCGCCGGGTAGCCACTTTCGCATTCTCGACCGCCTGTTGCAGATCGGTCTCGCCGGCAAGGTGTTGCCAGAGCTGACGATAACCCACACAGCGCATTGCCGGCAGATCGGCATGCAACTCATCGCGCCGATACAAGGATTCGACTTCCCCCAGCAGGCCCTGCGCCATCATCCGGTCGAAACGCTCGCTGATTTTCCTTGCCAGGCGTTTACGATCCTCGGGCCACAGGGCGATTTTCAGAAAATTCGCGGCGGGCTCTTGCGCCGTTTGCCGGTGGAAGGAACTGATGGTGCGACCGCTAATTTCAAAAACCTCGAGCGCGCGCTGAATTCTCTGTGCATCGTTTTCGCGAATTTTTGCCGCCGCTCCCGGGTCTATGGCAACCAGCCGGCGATGCATTGCGGGCCAACCAACCCGTTCAGCCTCGGCATCCAGTGACCGTCGAATCTCTGCATCAGCTTCAGGAAGATCGGCCAGGCCATGTAACAGCACGTTGAAATACAGCATGGTCCCACCCACGAGTACCGGCAGACTGCCACGATTGCCGATTTCGTCAATCAGCCCAAGCGCATCGCGCCTGAACTCACCGGCCGAGTAAATTTCCGCCGGCTCGCGGATATCGATCAGGTGGTGGGTCACGCCAGCTCTTTCGGCGAGCGGGGGTTTGGCCGT
>JAZFYI010000109.1:0-12323 GCA_036443455.1 Gammaproteobacteria bacterium | reverse complement strand
CGGGCACCGGTTGCACGCCGATGATGCTGCCGTCGCAGCTTGCAAAGGCTTCCTGCATTTGCGCCAGGCAAGGGACTTCGGCGTCTATCAGGTCGTCCGCGAGATGCACATAGAACGGTTCATCGCCGACCAGGTCACGCGCGCACAATACGGCGTGTCCGAGGCCAAGCGGCGCGCTCTGCCGGACATAAATACAAGTCGCGGAATCCGGAATGATATCGCGGATCGCCTGCAACAGCTCAGGCTTGTCCTGCTGCATTAACGCAGCTTCGAGTTCATGGTCGCGGTCAAAATGATCCTCGATCGCCCGCTTGCTGCTCCCGGTGACAAAAATCAGCCGCTCGGCGCCTGCCGCCAGCGCCTCTTCAACCGCGTACTGGATCAGTGGTTTATCCACCACCGGCAACATTTCCTTTGGACTGGCCTTGGTCACCGGTAAGAACCGGGTCCCCCTGCCCGCTACCGGAAAAACTGCTGTCCTGACTGTTTTGCTCACCATCGATCGCCCGTTCCGCATCCCGAGCGCGATCATAACCCAGCAGGTGGCGGTCTGGAATCCAGCCGGTCAAGCGGGACCAGCCGGCCCCGCCCAACCAGGCCGGTTATTTCTTTTTCGCTGTTTCTTTCTTGCTGCCCAGCAAAATGTTGTCGCGGTTTTTCTCGATGGTTGCCTTGCCGATGCCTTTGACCTTGGCCAGGTCATCGGCCGTCTTGAACGCGCCGTGAGAGTCCCGGTACGCCACGATCAATGCGGCCTTGCTGATACCGACACCATTGAGTTCCCTGGCCAGCGTCTCCGCATCGGCCGTATTGATGTTGACCGGCCCCGCCAGTAGCGGAAAGCTGCAAATCGCGGCCAGCAAAGCGATAATCAGATGTGCTCTTTTCATTGCTCGATCCTCCTGATGAATCTTGCACATGACCTGGATGTCATGCCGGGCAGTTGTCGCCCGCCTTTGCCGAAACAACTCGGCGAGAACAAGCTAACGCGCAGGCATGTGCAGTGCAGTTGGATAATCTGCCGGGTGCAGCCAGTTAGTCCCTAACACGGTTTGAAATGCCGCGATAGAGCCGGGCAGATCTTAGGTCTGAATACTAAAACTGGTGCTCGGCCGCATGGTGTCCCACTTTTTACAGCTCGGACACTTCCAGTACAGGTGAACGCCGATGTAACCGCATTGATTGCACTGGTACATGCGGCCATCGGCGGAAGTCTTGCGCAGAATTCCGGCGACCCGCCTCAGCATGTCGGGGTTTGCGACGATTTTGTCCGAGCTTATCTGAAACGCAGCGAACCACTCGCGAAACGCGTCATTTTTAGCCAGGTACTCACGCAGGCATTCCTTGATCACCGGGTAATCGAGTATGTCGTCCATGATCGCCGCGTAAGCGATCGCCGTCCTGTTTTTCAGCCCTTTTTTCGCCAGCGCCCGGAGAGCCTTGTCCAGGTCGGCGGCGGCGCCCGTCGCCTCGTAACAGGACAACAACCGGGGCAACACTTCGGCAACGAATTCGGGGTCTCGGTCGAGAAGTTTTCGATAAAGCCTGATCGCCAACTGGTAATCTTTCGCATCAAGGGCAATATCGGCACGCATCAGCATCGCGCGCGGATTGTCTTTGTGTATCTGTTTCGATTGGCGCAGCCTTCGCCTGGCCTTCTCGGCCTGTCCCTCATCGATACAAAGCTGCGCGAGTTCGCAATAGTAGTGCGCGATAACCGGCGCCTGGCCACCCACTTTCCCGGCCTCCAGCTCACGCCTGGTTTCTATCGCCCTTCGCCATTCCTGCTCCAGCTCATAAATTGACACCAGCCGCTTCAATGCGGTTTCCCTGAATAACTCAAACTGGCGCAATTCCAGGAAGTTTTGCTCGGCACGATCCAGCAGACCTGCGTGCATGAAATCATCACCAAGAGCGAGCACCGCATGGGCCCGGTGTTCGATAGAAAGCTCTTCCCTTTTCAGCAGGTTCTCGTGAATCCTGATGGCGCGATCAACCTCGCCCCGGCGCCTGAACAAATTGCCCAGCGCAAAATGGGTCGCGACCGTTTCGCTATCCATTTCCGCGATTCGCAAAAATACTTCGAGCGCTTTGTCAGGTTGCTGGTTGAGCAGGAAATTGAGGCCCTTTGAATAACTCGCGCTGAGCTTCTGTTCGCGCGGCTCTTTTTTGTGACCCGGGTAGTAGGTTGCAAATGCCCAGCCAACAGCCGCGGCAATGACAAAAAGGCTGGCAAGTAGCAGTGTGGATTCAGTCAGCATCGCCGGTTCTGGCCAAAAAAGCCGCTTCAGTCACGTTTTTCGCCCTGCGGGCTCGATGATCCACCACCCGTTCCCGGTAGTGGCATGGTCCGCAGGTTTTCGCATTCCTTTTCCGCTAGCAACAGTGAACGGCGTAAGGTCCTGCGTTGCGCCATCATGCGAAAAATCATGAAAGAGGCGCTAAGCAAGCCGAGTATCCAGCCGATCGCCAGGCAGACGACAAGAACCAGGGTCAAGGGCGCCTGGATTTCAGCAAAAGCCAAATCGAGAGGAATAACGGCAGGATTCAGGCTGGCGAAAAACGCCGCGAAGGCGCCAACCGCCAGGACCAGGAAAATAACGATAATTCTGCGCAACATGATCTGTGTCTGTCTGTCTTCAGAACGCTATTTAACAACAATAACGGGGAAACCGCAGCAGCAGTCGAAAAAAATCGCAGGACAGTTTGCGAAAAAAAAACACCGCACCCCGGATTGTGCCACATGAGGGTCTTTCAACGGCCTGTTAGCCTCGGATCGGAACGTCCTGGCTGTGGTTTACCCGGTCGCGCAAATCCTTGCCGGGCTTAAAATGCGGGACATACTTCCCTTCCAGTGCAACCGACTCGCCAGTCTTCGGGTTGCGGCCGATGCGGGGCGGCCGAAAATGTAAAGAAAAACTACCGAAACCCCGTATCTCTATCCGGTTGCCGTTGGCCAACGCATCGCTCATGGTTTCGAGCAAATGTTTGACCGCCAACTCGACGTCCTTGGTCGGTAAATGTTTCTGTTTACGAGCGATGACTTCTATAAGTTCTGATTTTGTCATTCTTGTCCCGATTTTTATGCCCTTGATTTATATGTCTTTATCTAACATTTGCGCCATAAAAACAAGGCCGCCGGTGCAATTATTTGCAACGGCGGCCTGTTTTCTATTCGTCGTCCTTGCCTGAAATGTGCGCTTTCAGCAAATCACCGAGGCTTGTTCCACTACTCGACTCTGTGCGGTATTGCTGTACGGCTTCGGCCTCTTCGTGTACTTCTTTTGCCTTGACAGACAAAGCGATCCGGCGGGATTTGCGATCGAGACCGGTGAATCTCGCATCGATTTCCTGACCCGGTTTCAGCACCGTGCGTGCATCTTCAACGCGGTCGCGCGACAATTCGGATGCTCGCAGATAACCCTCTACGCCATCCGCCAAAGTGATCACCGCACCGCGTGCATCGACTTCCGAAACGGTGCCGCTAACGATGGTTCCTTTCGGATTTTCCGCAAGATAACTCGAGAACGGATCCTTATCCATCTGCTTGACACCGAGAGAAATTCGCTCGCGCTCCGGGTCGATCGACAAAATCACGGCTTCGAGGTCATCGCCCTTCTTGTAATTGCGCACGGCCTCTTCGCCCGGAATGTCCCAGGAAATATCCGATAAATGGACCAGTCCATCGATGCCGCCATCGAGGCCGATAAAGATGCCGAAATCGGTAATCGACTTGATCTGGCCCTGCACATGGTCGCCCTTGTTGTGGCTCGAGCAAAACTCGGTCCAGGGATTCGCCTGACACTGCTTGATGCCAAGCGAGATGCGGCGCCGCTCTTCGTCGATTTCCAATACCAGGACCTCAACTTCCTGGCCGATATGAACGACCTTGGCCGGGCTGACATTCTTGTTGGTCCAGTCCATTTCCGAGACGTGTACCAGGCCTTCTACCCCGGCTTCGATCTCGACAAAACAACCGTAGTCCGCCACGTTGGTGACCTTGCCGAACAGGCGGGTCTGGGGCGGATAGCGGCGCGCGAGATCGCGCCACGGATCGTCACCAAGCTGTTTCATGCCCAGCGAAACCCGCATGCGTTCACGATCAAATTTGAGAATCTTGACGTCCACTTCCTGGCCGACCTCAACCACTTCGGATGGGTTCTTGACCCGTTTCCAGGCCATGTCGGTAATGTGAAGCAAACCATCGATACCGCCGAGATCGACAAACGCACCGTACTCGGTCAGGTTTTTGACGACGCCTTTGACGATGTTGCCATCTTGCAGATTCTTGAGCATTTCTTCGCGCTCGGCGCTGAATTCCTGCTCTACCACGGCACGACGTGAAACCACCACGTTGTTACGTTTTTGATCCAGCTTTATAACTTTGAATTCCAGCGGCTTGCCTTCCAGATAGCTGGGGTCGCGCACCGGCCGTATATCCACCAGCGAGCCTGGCAGGAAGGCGCGCACAAATTCGATTTCCACGGTAAACCCGCCCTTCACCCGACCGGTAATCACGCCGGTGACGATCTCCTCGTTGTTAAAGGACTCTTCCAGACGCGACCAGGTACGCGCACGTTTGGCCTTTTCGCGGGATAAGCGGGTTTCCCCGAATCCGTCTTCAACTGCATCGAGGGCAACCTCGACTTTATCCCCGACCTCTACCTCCATTTCACCCTTTTCATTACGAAACTGGTGCGCCGGTATCACGGCTTCCGATTTGAGGCCCGCATGTACGATAACGGCTTCGGGGCTGATCGACACGACACTGCCGGTGAGAATGGTGCCAGGCTTCATTTGCTGGGTAGCCAGGCTTTCTTCAAATAATTCTGCGAAACTTTCAGTCATTTTGTTAATACCAAGGGCTTGCGCCCACCATTTAATTCGTTGCCCGTATCCTTGCTGCAACGTCGTCAAAAAAAAATGCTCCCCAATCCCTGGAAAGCGCTCCATTGCCGCCGCGCCTTTCGCTGCCGGTTTAGCGGTCAGCCAAAGCCGTGGCGACTATTTTCTTCACCTGTTCGAACACTTCGTTTATCGAAAGACCGGTGGTATCCAGAATCTCGGCATCCGGAGCCGGTCTTAACGGCGCAACCGCGCGTTCTCTATCCCTGCGATCGCGCTCCGCGATGTCTGCGGAAACGGCCGGAAGGCTAACATCAATTCCCTTGTCATTCAACTGCTTATGTCGTCTCCGGGCCCTTTCTTCCGGGCTGGCAGTGAGAAAAATTTTTACCGACGCGTCCGGGAAAACGACGCTGCCCATATCGCGCCCGTCGGCGACCAGGCCCGGTGCCTTGCGGAAGCTTTTTTGCAGTTCCATCAATGCCGCGCGCACTTGCGGCATCGCGGCGATTTTCGATGCAATTTTCCCCGTTTCTTCGGTTCTGACGTCGCCGGCGACATCGGTTTGACCCAAAAATATTTGCTCGGTCCCGTCCGCCCCGGTTGCGAACCTGATATCCAGGCCAACCGCCAGGCGACTGAGCCCGGCCACATCATCCAGGTCCGTCGCGGACTCCTGCGCGGCAACCGCGACCAACCGATACAAGGCGCCACTGTCCAGCAAATGCCAGCCCAGGTAGCCCGCCAACTGTTGCGCAATGGTCCCCTTACCCGATCCGCCGGGCCCGTCGATTGCCACGACAGCGATGTTCCTGTCGTCCACAATATCTCCCATTACTGAACCTCGCCGGAAACCTGGGTTTCCGGATTGGCAATGATGGTCGCGCCCGCCTTGGCAAGCAAATCCTGAAACCCCGGAAATGAGGTCTGGATGCATTCTGTCCCGATCACGGTCACCGGATCCCGGGATACCAGCCCAAGAATACTCAGCGCCATAGCGATGCGATGATCGCCGGCGCATTCGACCGTGCCACCGCCAATTTCACCGCCCCGGATCAGCATCCCGTCAGAGCTGGTCTCCACAAAAACCCCCAGCGTGCGCAGGGCAACGGCCATCGTCTCGATGCGATCGCTTTCCTTGAAACGCAACTCGCCAGCGCCCCGAATCGTCGTTTCTCCGCGGGCACAGGCCGCCGCGATGCAAAGCGCCGGAAATTCGTCTATGGCAGGCGCCACCAGTTCCGTTGGCACATCGACGCCGGTCAAATCCGAACGCCAGATTCGTATCTCACCGATCGGTTCCGCTGCATCGGCGGAATGCTCCGTAACTTCAATCCGCGCGCCCATGTCTTGCAACAACCCGATCAGCGCGCTGCGCCCGGGGTTCAGACCGACATCCACAATCCGGGTAAGCTCATGACCTGCCAGGCAGGCCGCAACCATAAAAAATGCTGCCGCCGAAATATCGCCCGGCACATTGAATTCGATCGCCTGCAAATCCACGTTCCCGGGCACGACCGTGGCCTGCCCTTCGACGCGGACCGGGCAGCCGAACAAGGGCAACAAGCGCTCGGTGTGATCCCTGACCATGCCCGGGGCGGAAACCCTGCTTTCGCCATCGGCATATAACGCGGCCAGCGTGAGCGCGGTCTTGACCTGTGCGCTGGGAACGTCTAATTCGATCCGGGCCGCCCTGAGGTGTGGATTGCCGTCTATACGCAGCGGAGGACAGCCATCGGTCGTGGTGATCCTTGCGCCCATCTGCCGTAGCGGCGCCGCCACTCGTTCCATCGGCCGCCGGCTCAGCGAATCATCGCCGATCAAGATACTGGAGAAGCCTTGCGGCGCCAGCAAGCCGCACAACAGGCGCATCGTGGTTCCCGAATTGCCGCAGTCTATCGCCGCCGCCGGCGCACTTAAACCGTCACGTCCATGGCCATGGATGCTCAAGACCTGTCCGTCCCACACATGTTCGATCCCCAGGCTACGCAATGCCGACAGCGTCGCCTGGCAATCGTCCCCGCGACTGAACCCGCTGATGGTGCTGGTCCCGCTGGCGAGCGCCGCGAGCAGCGCAACCCGATGGCTGATCGACTTGTCGCCCGGAACGCGAATGGTGCCGCCCACATGGCCGCCGGCGATGGTCAGGCGACTAACATCGGCGGCCTGGGGATTTGACGCGCTGCTCAATCTACCTCCTAACCCGGCTTATTCACGAATAATCCCGGTCAAAGGACCTGGCGCAGCGCTTGCAACAGGCGCTGGTTTTGCTCTGCCGTGCCGATCGAAATTCTCAGGTGCTCGGGCAAGCCATAGTTGCCAACCGGTCGTACGATGACGCCCTGGCGCAGCAAGTCTTCGTAGACCGGCATGGCCGGCCGGTCCATATCGACCAGGATGAAATTGGCCACCGACGGGACAAACCGCAGGCCCAGTTCCTTCAGCCCGGCCGCCACAACGTCACGCTGCTCGTTGTTCAGGGCGACGCTGCGCTGCAGGTGTGCCTGGTCTTTCATCGCGGCGCGCGCCGCTTCCAGCGCCAGCGCATTGACATTGAATGGC
Organism: Gammaproteobacteria bacterium; assembly: GCA_036443455.1. GTDB lineage: Bacteria > Pseudomonadota > Gammaproteobacteria > Steroidobacterales > MnTg04 > MnTg04. The sequence goes on along the minus strand of JAZFYI010000109.1, from coordinate 4,916 downwards.
TGGCGAATCCGGTTCAGGACATTGGCGACATCCGGATGCGACAACGAATAACCGATGCGCAGGCCTGCCAGGCCGTAGGCTTTGGAGAAGGTTCGGGTAACCACCAGGTTCGGAAAATCATCCAGCCAACGACTGGTATCCGGATAGTCCTGCTCTTCCAGGTAGTCGAAATAGGCTTCATCCACGACAACCAGCACATGATCCGGCACCTGCCCGAGAAAATCTCTGAGTTCACGGCTTTTTATCCAGGTCCCGGTAGGATTGTTTGGATTGGCAATAAAGATCAGGCGAGTCTTGTCTCCGATCAATGTTTCCATTTCACCGAGGTCATGGCCCAACGGTGAAAAAGAATCCCCCGGCTGCGCGGCGCTGACTTTCGCCGTGGCGCCGACCGCCTGCACGGCCAGCGGATATACCGCGAATGCAAACTCGGAGTAGATCGCCTCGTGATTCGGTGTCAGGAACGCTTCCGCCAGCAGCACCAGCACATCATTCGAACCATTGCCAAGCGTGATCCTTTCTACGCCGACATCGTGATGTTCCGCCAGCGCTTCCTTCAGATGAAAACCGTTTCCATCGGGGTACAAGGCTGTCTGTGGCGCAGCCTTTGCGATCGCGGCCAGGACATTTGCACCGGGCCCCAGCGGATTCTCGTTCGAGGCCAGCTTGATGCTGTTACTGATCCCGTACTCACGTTCGAGTTCATCGATGGGCTTACCGGGCTGGTATGGGTTTATTTCCCGAACACCTGGGGCGGCAAGATCAAGCGGCGATCGAGGCATGCTTTACTCCCGATTTGGGGTTGGAAACATTCATCCTAACAAACAACAAACCATCGCTACCGGTCGCGGCGTTGACACCAACCGCGTGAGCCCATCGTGCGCCAAACATTCAGCCCGCCACCGCGCGTACCGACAAAACGCCTTCGATAGCGCCAATCCTGGCCACCGTCTCCGGGTCCACTTTGCCATCGATATCCACCAGCGTATAAGCCAGTTCGTCCCTGGACTTGTTCAGAAGATCCGCGATATTCAGGCCCGCCTCGGCAAGAGTCGTGGAAATCTGGCCGACCATGTTCGGTACGTTGGCATTGGCAACGACCAGCCTCTCGCCGCCATTGCGCGGCATGACCGCCTCCGGGAAATTCACGGAATGCCGAATATTGCCGTGCTCCAGAAAATCCCGCAGATTGTTAGCGACCATGATGGCGCAGTTCTCCTCGGCCTCATAGGTCGATGCGCCGAGGTGGGGAAGCGCGGTCACCCGCGGATGATTCTTTAGCGCGGCGCTGGGAAAATCGGTGACAAAAGCATGCAATTTGCCGCTCTCGAGCGCTTTGGCCACCGCATCTTCGTCCACGATCGGCGCCCTGGCAAAATTCAACAAAACCGAGCCATCGCGCATCAGTCCAAGCCGCTCACCGTTGACCAGGTTCTTCGTGCCCTCGTTAATCGGCACATGCGCGGTCAAGATATCGGCTCGCGAAAAAAGATCGTCAAGACTGCTCGCCTGCTCCACGCCGGACGACATTTGCCAGGCACGTCTGACGGTTATCTGCGGATCGAAACCAACAACTTTCATGCCAAGATTCAGCGCCGCATTGGCCACTTCGACCCCGATGGCGCCTAGACCCACGACACCGAGGGTTTTGCCCGGTATCTCAAAGCCGACGAACTGTTTTTTGCCGGCTTCGACGGCCGCTTCCAGTTCCGCGCCATCCAGATCAAGGTTTTTCACGTGATCCGCCGCCTGGCAGATGTTCCTGGCGGCCAGAAAAATTGCGGTCAACACCAGTTCCTTGACAGCATTGGCGTTTGCACCCGGGGCATTGAACACCGGCACGCCCGCAGCGCTGCAGCGATCGATGGGAATATTGTTGACCCCGGCTCCCGCCCTTGCGATCGCAAGCAGTTTGTCAGGAATTTCCATGTCATGCATATTGTGGGAGCGCAGCATGATGGCGTCCGGGTGCAACATGTCCGATGCCACTTCATAGCGCTCGCGCGGAAACCGTTTCAGCCCCGCCAGCGATATGTCATTCAGGGTCAGGATCTTGATTCGGGTTTTGTCGTTCATGAGGGTAACTTGATATCAGGTGAAGGCTTAACCATGGTTGCGCTCGAACTCGCCCATGAATTCCACGAGCGCATCGACGCCCTCGTCAGGCATCGCATTATAAATGCTGGCTCGCATGCCGCCGACCGAACGATGCCCCTTTAGCGAAGTCAGGCCACGCTCTGCGGCTTTTTCGAGAAACAAAGTATCCAGACTCTCGTCAGCCAGCATGAACGGAATATTCATCACCGACCGGTATTTTACTTCCACCGGGTTGGCGTAGAAAGCGCTATCGTCTATGGCCCGGTAGAGACGATCCGCCTTGGCGCGGTTCCGGGCAGCCATTTTCTCGACGCCACCTTGCGCCTTGAGCCACTCAAAAACGAGCCCTGCCGCGTACCAGGAAAAAGTCGGCGGCGTATTCAGCATGGACCCGGCTTCGGCCATTCTCCGGTAATCCAAAACGCCCGGTATTGCGCCTTTTCGGGCGTTTCCCTTTTTGTTGTCCCCCTTATTATCAATTAATAACTCGTCTCTGACGATGACGATCGTCAGACCCGCCGGACCGATGTTCTTTTGCGCCCCGGCGTAGATGACGCCGTAGTCTTCCACATCGATCGGTTCTGACAGGATGCTCGACGACATATCCACCACCAGCGGCGCCTTGGTCACAGGCACGGTCGGCAAACGCAGCCCACCGATGGTTTCGTTATCGACATAATGAAAAAACGCGGCCTGCTCGGACAGGCGCCATTGATCTGCCTCCGGGATGCTCGTGTCGCCGTTGTCTGCAGTGTCCAGAACGATATTTGCCTGGCAAAAACGGGCGCCTTCCCTGACTGCCATTCTCGACCAGTAACCGGTCACCAGGTAGTCGGCTGTATCGTCCGGGGAACACAGATTCATCGGCACGGCGGCAAACTGCGCGGTCGCACCGCCTTGCATGAACAACACTTTGTAGCTATCGGGAATGGACAGCAAATCCCGCAGATCGGCTTCGGTCTTTTCGGCTATCGATGTGAACTCCGCGCTGCGGTGGCCCATTTCCATCGCCGCCATGCCGCGGCCATGCCAGTCGCCCGTTTCTTCGCGAAGTCGTTCGATGACCGGACCCGGCAACATCGCCGGTCCCGGACTGAAATTGTAGGCCCGCTTCATCGTCACAAACTCCTAAGCTGCAAAAGACCCGCGAAACTGTCCGCGTCACTCTTCGCCGGCATCCTCATCATCGACCAGCGCAGCGATGCGTTCCACGCCGGCAAGTTTCTGTTCTGCAGACAAGCGGATGAGCCTGACCCCCTGGGTGTTGCGGCCAAGCAGTGAAACCTCCGAAACCGGTGTGCGCACCAGGGTCCCGCCGGCGCTGATCAGCATGATCTCATCGTCGTTGGCAACCTGCAGCGCACCGACCAGGCGCCCGTTGCGCGTGGACGTTTGTATGCCGATCACCCCCTGGCCACCCCGGCCGCGAATCGGGAATTCGCTGAGCCGGGTGCGTTTGCCGAAGCCATGTTCGGTCGCGGTAAGAATCGCACCGTCCGCGGCGATGATCAGCGCGATCAACTCGTGCCCGGGCGCCAGCCTGATGCCCCTGACACCGGCCGCCAGCCGGCCCATTGGCCTGACGTCTTTCTCATTGAAGCGAATGGCTTTACCCGAACTCGAGTAAAGCAGGATATCCTGGGTGCCATCGGTGATCGCGACGCCGACCAGGTGATTGTTGTCTCTCAGGTCGAGGGCGATGATGCCGTTGGTGCGCGGTCTCGAAAACGCGCTCAGCACAGTTTTCTTTACGGTACCGTTACTGGTTGCCATGAAGACATAACGGTCCTCGGTAAATTCCTTGATCGGCAGTACGGCATTTATTCGCTCATCCGGTTCCAACGGCAACAGGTTGACAATCGGTTTGCCCCGCGCGCCCCTGCCGGCTTGTGGCAAGCGGTAAACCTTGAGCCAGTAAAGTTTCCCCCGGCTGGAAAAGCACAGCAAGGTATCGTGGGTGTTAGCAACGAAAAGGTGATCGACGAAATCCTCTCCCTTGACCTTGGTCGCCGCGCGCCCACGCCCGCCGCGTTTTTGCGCCTGGTACGAGGTCAGCGGCTGTGCCTTCGCATAGCCACCGTGCGAAAGAGTAACGACGACGTCTTCCTGCTGGATCAGGTCTTCGATGCTAAGGTCGCTGTGGTCTTCGAGGATTTCCGTACGCCGGGCATCGGCATATTGATCGGATATCGCCTGGAGCTCACCACGGATGACCTGCAACAGCCGATCCGGATTGTAAAGTATATCAGAAAGATCTTTAATTAGTTCGAGTAAACCTTTGTATTCACTCAGTATTTTATCTTGTTCAAGACCAGTCAGCCGATGCAGCCGCAAATCCAGGATGGCTTGCGCCTGCACCGGCGACAACAGGTATTCACCGTTGTGCAGGCCATATTTTTCCTCGAGATCGTCCGGACGAGACTCGATACCCCCCGCCTGCGCGAGCATCGCGGTTACCGGGCCCGCGTGCCACGACCTGGCCAACAGGCCGGTCTTTGCTTCGGCAGGCGATGGCGATCCCTTGATCAGGGCGATGATCTCGTCGATATTCGCCAACGCGATCGCCTGCCCTTCCAGAATGTGTGCGCGGCTGCGCGCCTTCCTCGACTCAAATATCGAGCGCCGGGTTACGACCTCGCGACGGTGCCGCAGGAATGCTTCCAGCATCGGTTTGAGACCGAGGAGTTTTGGTTCGCCATCGACCAGGGCGACCATGTTGATGCCAAACACGGTTTGCAGCTGCGTGTGTTTGTACAGGTTGTTCAGTACTACATCGGAAATTTCGCCGCGGCGCAGCTCGATGACGACCCGCATACCGT
>JAZFYI010000108.1:0-2556 GCA_036443455.1 Gammaproteobacteria bacterium | reverse complement strand
TTGCTGGCGGCATAAAATGACAATTGAGGCTCGCGCGCTGCAAGCGACGAGATAAAGAGCAGCCGCTGGCTGGTCGTGCAGGCCTTGATGGCGTGCAGCAGGTTCCTGGTGCCCTCGACGTTGACTCGATCGAATTGAGCCTGGGTCGCGCCACGGACGCTGCCGGCGCAATGGATGACGGCATCGGCGCCCCTGACCAGCTGCTGCAAACCATCCGGGTCGGCCAGATCGCCGCGTATGATTTCTGCATCGCTATAGATGCGTGAAGATGCCTTGCGTGGATTGCGAACCAGCAAGCGCATGGAGTAATTGTTGGCAATCAGCTGCTCACAGATCGCCTGACCAATAAACCCGGTCGCGCCTGTGACGGCAATTACCTTCTTCGACTTGGGATCCACAAACGAGCGCTTTGCTTAAGCGATCGATTTCCGCAGTTCGTTCTCGTCCGCTATTTCGACCAGGCGGTCAATATTATGGGCTGCCATGAAATTCAGCCGAGCTTTGGAGCGCGATAGTTTGCCGGACGAAGTGCGTGGCAGTTTTCGTGTTGAAACCAGCGTGATGTAACAATCGATGCCGAGCTCGCCGCGAATAATTCCGGTCAGGCGGGAAATCAGTTCTGATCGTTTACCAGGATCGGCTTGCCGGCACTGAATCTTGAGTACGCAGATTTCACCGCCGTTCGGATTGGGCACCGAAAACGCGAGCGACCCGCCAACCCGCACTTCGGGCTGTTGCTCGGCCAGGTACTCAATATCCTGCGGCCAGATATTCTTGCCATTGATAATAATCAGGTCTTTCTCTCGCCCGGTGATAACCAGGTTCGAATCCACCTGGTAACCGAGGTCGCCGGTATCGAGCCAGCCATCCTCGGATAGCACGGCCTTCGTGGCATCGGGATCGTTGAAATAGCCGGACATCACGCTTGGCCCGCGCAGAAAAATCGTACCGCTGTGCCGGTCCGGGAGCTTGTTCCCTGCCTTGTCCCTGATTTCAATTTCGAAATCAGGCAGCGCATAGCCGCAGGCTACAAATCTCTTGGCCCTGGACTGGTCCGGGTGCGAAGAGGCCACAGGCAATGCTTCCTGATATTCAGAAAGGTGGTTGGCATCGATACAATCAGTCATCAACCCACCGGACAACCGTGCGAAGGTAATTGCCAGGGTACACTCTGCCATTCCGTAACAGGCCAGGAATGCCGAATCTTTGAAGCCAGCCGGCTCCAGGGCCTTGGCGAATTCTTCCAGGGTTTCTGCGCGAATCATTTCAGCGCCGACCCCGGCCATTCTCCAGTTGCTCAGATCATACTTTTCCGCGTCGTTGGCGCGCAGGCGTCGAACGCACAAATCATAGCCAAACGATGGGCCGAACGATATCGTCGCCTTGGTCAATGTCATCAGGTTGAGCCATTGCCTGGGACGGACAGCGAAATCACGCGTATCCAGATAATCGACCGACGTTTGTGAGGTCATGGGAACCAGCAACAGGCCAACCATTCCCATGTCATGGTAGAAAGGAAGCCATGAAAAGAACCGGTCCCCGGGTTGAATCTTGATGCCATGATTGATGATGCCGGTCAGATTGCTCATCACGGTTTTTTGTTTGATTACTACGCCTCGCGGAAAGCGCGTGCTCCCCGATGTGAACTGCAGGTAAGCAATATCGTCTGCTTCAATAGTCGGCAGCTCGGCATCCCCGTCGGGAAGTTTTTTGAAATCGCCTGGATCGCCGACAAACTTGATGTCGTATCCTTCCACCGCTTCCAGGAGAAAAGAGATATAACCACTGGATGCCATGGCGACCGATATCTTGCTGTTGCTTATCAGCCTGGCGAGTTGCTGGACGTAAGCTTCATGGCCACCCAGGGTGAGCGTTGCCGGAAATGCAACCGGCACCAACCCGGCATATTGACAGGCAAAGAAAAAAATCAGGAAGTCCGGGTTGGTTTCGGCAACCAATCCCATCCGGTCTCCTTTTTGCAGACCGAGCTCCAACAATTTTCGCGCCAGCTTGCGAGCCTCGACTCGCAATTCGCTGTATGGCATGCGGGCGTATTGTTCACCGCGGCCGGTAAAGAAATTGGTGCCTGTATTTCCCAGGGCGGCATAATCCAGCGCATCGACCAACGTGGGAAAGTCACCAGGTCGAAATGCTAATTCATGCTTGGTTGGCGTTATTTCAAACGTCAAAAGAGTCCTCTCCCTGCTCGCAAAATACACTGGCTACAAATGCGAGCTATTTAGGGTGAGCTAAATTGGCCAACTATTTGTAAGTTCTAATTTTTCAAGGGCTTATTCGGCTGAGTATTATCCTTGCAGTCGTCAGAAATCTCAAGTCCAAGGGGGCAGGAAAACCCGTATTTGTCTAGCTCGTCCCAGTTTTCCCGGTGTCTATGGGCTTGCGGCCAATTTCCGGTCCCCGGAGTAGCTGCCGGTGGCACTGATAATTTAGGGAGTATGGCCCAATCATCCCAAAAATCGGTATTTGTGGCAATTCCAGCGGCATTCTCGCATCCAGCAGCCCGGTTCGCGGTAAATCAAGCAAATAGACGGCGAA
>JAZFYI010000107.1:0-12569 GCA_036443455.1 Gammaproteobacteria bacterium | reverse complement strand
CGCCGCTTGCCTCGGCGACGTTTTTCTCCTGCAATTCCTCGATCGCCAATCTCGGTACCGGCACCTGGATGTCGATACGATCCAGCAACGGCCCCGACAAACGCTGTCGATAACGTTGCACCAACTGTGCGCTGCAGTGACAACGCCCGGAGGAGTCGCCCAGGTAACCGCAAGGGCAAGGGTTCATGGCGGCGATCATCTGAAACGCTGCCGGGAACCGCACTCGCCGCGAAACCCTCGCGATATGGATCTCTCCCGATTCCATCGGTTCGCGCAAGGTCTCGAGGACGTGGCGGGGAAACTCCGGCAGTTCATCCAGAAACAATACGCCATGATGGGCGAGCGAGATTTCGCCCGGCTGCGGATTACGCCCGCCGCCGACCAGGGCCGCGGCCGACGCCGTGTGATGCGGACAACGAAACGGCCGTCGCTTCCAGTCGCGAAGATTGAACCCGCTGCGGGTCAGCGACGCGATCGCCGCGCATTCCAGGGCATCCGCATCGTTCAGACCCGGCAATCTGCCGGGCAGACGCTTGGCCAGCATGGTCTTGCCGCTGCCCGGCGGCCCAATCATCAGCAGGCTGTGGCCACCTGCGGCGGCGATTTCCAGCGCTCTTCGCGCCAGCAATTGTCCACGAACTTCGAGCAAATCGGGCGCCGGCGCCACCGCCGAAAAATCCTCTGCGGGCGGGCAACGCGGCAATGCTTCGCCTTTGAAATGTGCACAGACAGCCAGCAGGTGCGATGCGGATCTTGCGCGCAGGCCGCGAACCAGACCGGCCACCGCCTGGTTGCCGGTGGGGATAATCAACTCGCGGTCGCCGTCGCGGGCCGCCAGCAACGATGGCAACAGACCACGAACCGCGCTGATCGAGCCATCGAGCGACAACTCCCCATACAGCTCATAGTTATGCAACTCGCTGTCCGGTAACTGCCTGGTCGCCGCAAGGATGGCTATCGCGATTGGGAGATCGAAGCGACCACCCTGTTTTGGCAAGTCGGCTGGCGCCAGGTTGACCGTAATCCTTGTTGCGGGCACCTCAAAACCGGCGCTTTTTAACGCCGACCTTACCCGGTCTTTGCTCTCCCTGACCGCCGTCTCGGGCAGACCGACGATATTGAGCGCCGGTAAACCGCCGGACAGGAATACCTCCACTTTGACCGGTGGTGAATTCAGCCCTTCCAGGCCACGACAATAAATGACGGCCAGACCCACCGGTCAGAGTCTAGGTAAACCCCGGATCAAATTAGTGGTCAATAACGGGTGGGATTACTCAGTAACACGGCGGTTCTTTTAGGAGCCAGTCTCGAGCTTTGCCAATCTTTCCTCGAGCGCTTTCAATTTTTCACGAGTGCGCGCCAGGACGCCCTGTTGCACGTCGAATTCCTCGCGGGTCACCAGATCCAGCCGTTCGAGCCCGCCGCGAAGAACGCCGCGAAAATTTTGTTCCAGATCGCTTTGCAGATGCCGCAGGCCTGCCGGCACCGCCTCGGACATACGCCTGGCGAGGTCGTCTATGATTTTGGGATCCATGGTTTTTCCCCGGCTTGCTATCAATCCCGGCGCCATTTTCCAGCGCCGGGGTGAGTGTTAGACTGCCCCCCGTGTCGATGCGGAGCAGTCCGAATGAAAATGGTAACAGCCATTATCAAGCCATTTAAGCTCGATGATGTACGCGAAGCACTGGCGGAGGTCGGAGTTCAGGGTATTACTGTGACGGAGGTCAAGGGTTTCGGGCGCCAGAAAGGCCATACTGAGCTTTACCGTGGCGCCGAGTATGTCGTTGATTTTCTACCAAAAATGAAGATCGAACTGGCGGTCTCGGCGGATTTGCTGGAACAGGTCGTTGAGGCCATCACCAGTGTCGCACGGACAGGAAAAATCGGTGACGGAAAAATATTTGTCACCGATATGGAACAGGCGATACGCATCAGGACCGGTGAAACAGGCGAAGAAGCGCTATAACCGGCTCCAGGAGGCGACAGGAACCATGAAAAAACTGGCTTTAATTCTGCTCGGACTGAGCCTTTCGATCGGCGCCAGTGCCGCGGTATGGATGTGGACGGACGCTGACGGAGAAGTTCACTATAGCGACTACCCGGAAGTTGCAGACGCGGTGCTGATAGACATCGAATCAAAACCGACCGACCGTGCCGAAGTTGCGGAGCGACGCGAGCAAAACATTGTCCGGGAGCGCGAACGACAGGAGGACACTCGTCTGCGCCGGGCGGACGAAGCCGAGGAAAAAGCTCAGCAGAAGATAGATCGTGAATTGGCCAAGGAAAAATGCGCCAAGGCCAAGGAACGCTACAACACCTATTACAACGCGCCACGGTTGTACAAGCCGACTGAAGACGGCGGTCGTGAATTCCTTTCTTCAGAGGAAACCGACGCGCTGCGCGCCAAGGAACTGACTGCCATTTCCAAGTGGTGCGGCTAGGCCTGCATATTTTCCAGGTCGGCAGCCGCGCGAATGACCCGCTTGACGGTTTAAGGTTCCGATCTGCGCGGTCGTGCTAATCTCCGGCCAAAGCCCTCTCGACGAACGGTGGAATCGCCATGCTGGCCCGGTGCATGTCCGCTGAGTAATAACGTCCCTCGAACGGCAGTTCACGAGCATCCTGCTCGCGGAAATCCAGCAACTCCACACCGACGCCCGCCAGCGTCGCCGACCACCAGCCTGAAGGATAGGTAGGCTGACAAAACTGGTAGGTACGCAACTGCGCAAAGCCTGCCAATTTCATTTCGGCGCGCATCGCCTTGAGAATATCCAGGTGCAGCAACGGAGACTCGCTTTGCTGCGCCAGCACGCCGGTCTCTCCCAGTGCCCGCAAACAATCCGCATAGAACGCACGCCGAAAAAGTCCGACAGCCGGTCCTACCGGATCGGTGCTGTCGACGATGATGACATCCAGCGAATTCGGTCGCTGTTGTTTCATCCACTCGAGCGCATCGACAAACAACAGTTCTGCGCGCGGATCGTAGTTCGCTTCGGTCAGTTCCGGAAAATATTTTTCCGCGGCACGGGTCACCGCTTCATCGATTTCTACCTGGAACACTTTCTCGATCGCCGGGTGCCGCAGCACCTCGCGCAGCGTGCCGCAATCGCCGCCACCGACTATCGCCACGCGACGGGGATCCGGATGGGTCATGATCGGCGGGTGGCTCATCATTTCGTGATAAACGAAATTATCCCTGGCGGTCAGCATCACCAGGCCATCGAGCACCATCAGGTTCCCCCAGTCCTCGGTCGCAAATATCTCCAGCTTCTGGTATGGCGTTTGCTCCTCATGCAACTTTCCGCGAATCTTCAGAGCCTGCGCAAAGCCCGCTTCCGGGGCGATCTCGACAAACCAGTTTTTGTCCAGAGCCATATCCTCACTCCAAACCACCGCAAAACAAGCCTTTGATTATAGTCCTTCGCTATAATCGACACGACCGACAGCGGCCAGCAAAAGGACACACCATTGGTGGATGCCAATCAACAATACCGCATGCCACATTGGGGCGAAGGCTATTTTCGGGTCAGCAGCAACGGTGAGTTTGTCGTCCAGCCGGATGCCGGCGAGCAAAAACCAGGTATCGTTCTCGCGGATGTGATTCGGGCAGCCGGCGAGCGAAATCTGAACCTGCCGTTGCTGGTGCGCTTCAACGATATCCTGAGACATCGCGTAGCCTCGCTGGAGCGGGCATTCAGCGATGCGCTTTCAGCCTGCGAGTATGCCGCGGACTACCACCCGATCTATCCGGTCAAGGTCAACCAGCAACGCAGTGTGGTCGAGACGATCGCGGGTTGTGCCGGCGCCGGATTTGAATGCGGCAGCAAACCGGAACTGATGGTGGTGCTGGCGGCGTCGACGGCCGGCGGAATTATCGTCTGCAACGGTTACAAGGATCGCGACTATATTCGGCTGGGGCTGATCGCGACGCGTATGGGATATCGCTGTTACCTGGTCCTGGAAAAACTGTCGGAACTCGAATTGCTGATCGACGAGAGCCGGCGACTGGGCGTCCGGCCCTTGCTCGGCCTGCGCGCTCGCCTGTCGCGCATCAGCAAAGGGCACTGGCAAAATTCCGGTGGCGAAAAATCCAAGTTCGGATTCTCCGCCACGAAAATGATAGAGGCGCTGGAACGGGTGCGTGGGGCCGGCCTGGAGGAATCCCTGCAACTCCTGCATGTACACCTCGGGTCGCAGATTTCGAGCCTCGAGGATATTGTGCAAGGCGTCGAGGAAGCAGCCAGTTTTTACGCGGAATTACGCGGGCAGGGGTTCCCGGTGGCGACGCTGGATCTTGGCGGGGGCCTGGGCGTAAATTACGACGGCATGGGAAAAACGGATATTTTCTCCATGAATTACAAGCTGCCGGAATACGCGCAAGTCCTGGTAGAGTCCGTGGCAAAATGCTGTGCGGCGGCGCGGCAGCCCTGTCCGGAGCTGTTTACCGAATCAGGCCGCGCGCTAACGGCGCACCATGCCGTGATGATCACCCGGGTCGTGGACCAGGAGTCCCCGCCGGCGACCGGTGCAGCGGTACAACCCGACTCCCTGGCGCCGGCCGTGCTGCAGCTTCACCAACTGGTAGACACCGAGATCGACGACAGCAACTGCGAACGGGTATACGACGATGCAAAATCAGCCCTGGCCGGCGCCGTGAACGCTTTCAGTACCGGTCAGATCGATCTGAGCCAACGATCCCGGGCGGAACAACTGGAACGACAGGTCTGCATGCGCTTGCGCGACCACCTGGAAGCGGCGCCGGGTCTGCGGCCCGGTCTGCTGGCAGAACTTCGCGAGAGGCTGGCGCGCCGGTTTTTTGTCAACCTTTCGATATTCCAGTCGCTGCCGGATATCTGGGCCCTGAACCAGGTTTTTCCAATCATGCCATTGCAGCGGCTGACCGAGGAACCGAGCCAGCGTGCCGTCTTGTACGATCTGACCTGCGATTCCGATGGCAGGATAGACAGTTATATCAACCGAAACGGTCTTGGCAATACGCTCGCGGTACACGACCTGGCTGAAAACGAGGTTTATCTGCTGGGCATATTCCTGGTCGGCGCGTACCAGGAAATTCTCGGCGACATGCACAATCTTTTTGGTGACACCGATTCTGTGGATGTAGAAACAGGCCCCGATGGCAACTTCAGGCTGGTACATGCCGAACCGGCCGATACCGCGGGAGAAGTATTGCGTTACGTACACTTCGAAGCGGACGGACTATTGGCTGTATTGCGGGGTAAACTGCAGGGATGCGATTTGGCGGACGAGGAAAAAACGCGGTACCTGGGACAATTTGAAGAGGTGCTGAGGTCCAGCACGTATCTTGGCCACCGGTAAGGCTCAGGTCTGCGGTTAACGGAAACCAATTCTTATGAAAACAGGGTTTATCGGATTGGGCGCAATGGGACTGCCGATGGCGGCAAACCTCCAGCGGCACGGATTGCTGCATGGCGTGTGGAACCGGAGCAGCGAAAAATCGGCTGCGTTTGCGCGGGAATACGGCTGTTTGCATGCACAGACGCCGGCAGTCCTGGCTGCGGAATGCGATGCCATCGTGCTTTGTGTATCGGCCGATGCCGATGTAATGGCTCTTTGCCGGCAGATTGCCGGCTCAGTGCGCGACGGGGCCCTGGTCATCGACTGCTCGACCGTCGCGGCGGCGACGGCCCGGGAAGCGGCCACCCTGCTAAGAAAGCATGCCGCCGGTTTCCTGGATTGCCCGGTCAGTGGCGGCACCGAGGGTGCGATCAAAGGCACGCTGGCAATCATGGCCGGTGGGGAAGAATCCGATTTCCGGCGGGCGCTGCCCGTGCTGCAAGCCATGGGCGGCAAAATCAGTCATATGGGCCCGAGTGGCGCCGGCCAGGCCACCAAGGCGACCAACCAGATCATGGTCGCCGGTATCAACCAGGCGGTAACCGAAGCCATGGCATTCGCAAAATCGCAGGGTCTGCCGCTGGAAGATTTGATCGAGTTGCTGGGAGCGGGGGCCGCGGGCTGCTGGTTCCTGGATCACCGCGGACCGAACATGGTAAAAAATGAGTATCCTTTGGGTTTCAAGGTCGAACTGCACCAGAAAGACTTGGCGATATGCCGCGATATGGCGGCAAGCAGCGGAGCGAAATTGCCGCTCGTGGAAATGACCATGCACCATTATCGGCGCTTGCTGGACGATGGTTATCGCGATGAAGACATTTCATCGTTGTTCCGCATCAAAAAAAGAATGTTCGCCGGCGGCGGGGAAAAGGATGACAAGCAATGAATGAGCCAGGCGATCAGCCCAGGGACGAGACGGAAAACCACTGCTACCTTCCTGATCTGTGTACCCAGCGCAACGTGCTGCTGGTCGTCCTGATGGCCCAAACGGTAGCGATGGTATACACGCTGGCCCGTTATGGCGGCGGCGGCGGTTTCTGGCTGGAACTGGCCAATACTTCACTCTTTCTGATGTGGGCTGCGCTGGCAGGTGCCGCGAGCCTGTGTTTTGTCCGACCGTTTCTCGCCCGCGCGAGCCTGTCTACAGTCACGCTGGTATCTTTTGTGATTATCATGGTGATCATGCTGGTGATTACGGAAATGGCCTGGGCCGTTGGCCGCTACGCGGCAGATCTGGGGCTGGTGGGAAAGGTGCTCCCCAATGAACATGGTGAGCTGTTGGTACGAAATCTCGGCATCGGGGCCATCGTTGCCGCCCTCATACTGCGTTATTTTTATGTGAATTTTCAATGGCAGCGCAATGTGGAAATGGAAGCCAGGGCGCGCGTCCACGCTCTGCAAGCACGCATCCGGCCGCATTTTCTCTTTAACAGCATGAATACGATCGCATCGCTGACCCGCAGCGACCCCGAACGGGCAGAGGAAGCCATCGAGGATTTATCCGACCTGTTCCGCGTCAGCCTGGGCGACCCACGTCAGCGAATACCGCTTAAGGAAGAACTCGAAGTCTCCAGAATCTATCAGCGTATCGAACAACTGCGGCTTGGGGAAAGATTGCGGGTTCGATGGCTGGTCAACGACCTGCCGATGCGTGCCCTGGTCCCCGGTCTGCTGATCCAGCCATTGCTGGAAAATGCGATTTACCATGGCATAGAGCCGCTACCCGAAGGTGGTGAAGTCCTGATCGAAGGGTTCCTCCGCAAGAATCAAATGGAGATCAAGATCAGCAATCCGCTGAGTGGGGATAACCCCCAACAAAGCTATTCCGGAAACCAGCTGGCGCTGGCCAATGTCAAACAACGCCTCGAGCTGGCCTACCCGGGAAAGGCCAGGGTCGAGGTCGAACAGACGCCTGGCGAATACCAGATCTCGCTCTTTTTGCCAGTAGTGGAAAACGAGGGATGAAAATTCTCGTTGTCGATGATGAGGCCCCGGCACGGGAGCGTTTGAAACGCCTGATCGAAGAACAAGACGAATGGCAGGTCGTCGCCGAGGCGGCGAACGGCCGCGAAGCGCTTGAGCGGGCGGACGCAACACAGCCGGACCTGGTATTGCTGGATATTCGAATGCCGGGAATGGACGGTATCGAAACTGCCCGCCACCTGGCGCAGATGGATGAACCGCCGGCGGTCATTTTTACGACCGCGTTCAACGAATATGCAGTGGAGGCATTCGAGGCCAGTGCGGTCGGTTATGTACTGAAACCGGTCAGGCGGGAACGCCTCGCGGAGGCATTGCAACGCGCCAGCCGGCTGACCCGGCCACAACTGGCCAGTCTTGCATCGCGCGAACAGCACCAGGCGCGCAAACACATCAGCGCGCGAGTTCGCGGCGAACTGCGCCTGGTCCCGGTTCGGGATGTGCTTTATTTTCATGCCGACCAGAAATACGTAACGGTCCGCCACCATGACGGCGAATTACTCATCGACGAGCCGATCAAGGAACTGGAGGACGAATTTGCAGATGCTTTTGTACGGGTTCACCGCAGCATGCTGGTGTCGGTGGCCCATATCGAGGCGCTGGCAAAAGACGCGGAAGGACACTACGAGATCAGGCTCAAGGGTCTGGAAGAACGCTTCCCGGTTAGCCGCCGGCTTGCGCCCGCCGTCGTACGAAGACTCAAAGATGCCTAAGATCCCCGCGCTAGCAAACATGCAGGCCAGACCATGAGAACCGTACGTATCGCGACCCGAAAAAGCCGGCTTGCGCTGTGGCAGGCGGAATATGTGGCCGCTGCGATCATCCGGCATTGCCCGACATCGAATGTCGATTTACTGCCGTTGAGCACCAAGGGAGATGAGATCCTCGACCGCTCGCTGGCGAAAATTGGCGGCAAGGGGCTGTTTGTCAAGGAGTTGGAACTGGCGCTGTTGGCAAACGAAGCGGATCTAGCGGTACATTCGATGAAAGATTTACCCGCGGAAATGCCGGATGGCCTTGGCATCGTTGCCATCATGCAGCGGGAAGACCCGCGGGATGCCCTGGTCAGCAACCAGGTAGACCGGATAAACCAGCTGGCCGAAGGTGCGGCCGTCGGCACTTCAAGCCTGAGACGTCAGTGTCAGCTTTTGCATCTGCGCCCGGACCTCGATATTCAGCCACTGCGCGGCAACGTTGAAACCCGGCTGATGCGAATCGACGAAGGTCGGTTCCAGGCGATCATACTGGCGGTCGCCGGCCTGAAACGACTCGACCTGGAACACAGGATCGCCGCCAGGATCGAGCCGGGCGAGATGCTGCCGGCCGTCGGCCAGGGCGCCATCGGCATCCAGTGCCGGCTGGATGACACGGAACTCATCGAGAATCTTGCTGCGCTCGATCACGCGGACACAAAATCCCGGGTCGATGCCGAACGCGGGTTTAGCCGGCGGCTGGGCGGCAGTTGCCAATCGCCGATTGCCGGTCACGCGGTTCTCGATGGAAAGAGGCTGGTACTGACCGGCCGCGTGGGTCTGCCCGATGGCAGCCTGATCATCGAAGGCAGCAGAACAGGCGCGCGCGAAGATGCACATCACATCGGCACCGGTCTGGCGGAAGAGCTGCTGGAAAAAGGTGCGGCGGATATCCTCAGCCAACTCGACGGGACCATGCTGTGAGCAGCCTCAACGGCGCCGGCGTATTGATCACGAGGCCCGGGCACCAGTCAGCCGAACTCGCCAGGCTGGTCGAAAAAGCCGGTGGCGTTCCGGTGCTTTTCCCGGCCATAGAAATTGAGCCTGCCGCCAGCGCGAGCGAATTGCTGTCGAAATTCCATGCGCTCTCAAGGCCCGACCTGGCGATCGTCGTTTCGAGCAACGCGGCGAATTACGGCGAGCCCGTGCTGGCGAGAATTATCGCCCAGGACATTCGGCTGGCTGCCATCGGGCCGGCCACGGCGAGGACCATGCAACACCTCGGTTGCCGGCCAGGCATCGTACCGGCGAGCGGTTTCAACAGCGAGGCCCTGCTTGCCGAGGACGAATTTCGCGATATGGCGGGACAGCGCGTACTGATCCTGCGCGCCCAGGGCGGTCGGGAGCTGCTCGGCGACACCCTGCGGCAAAGGGGTGCGACGGTGGGCTACCTGGAAGTCTATCGGCGCATCCTGCCACAGCCGGGCACGGGCGAAGTCGAAAAAATTGAATCGCTGTGGGCGCAGGGTGGCATTCACTTTGTCGCGGCAAACAGCGTCGAGACGCTGGACAACCTGGTCAGACTGTTGACCCAGGATGGCCAGCGGCTGCTGCGGGCCAGCCGGATCGTAACCATCAGCGAACGCGTGGTTCGCAAGGCGGAACAAATCGGAATTGCCGCGCCGGCGCTGCTCGCCGGATCGCCAACAGACCAGGCAATGCTGGACACCATGCTTGCCTGAACCGGCATGCACCTCGACCAAGGGTTTATTGCTGGTCGAAAAAGCAATACAGTCCTTACAAGAACACGCCCGGTGCCGCCATGAGCAAACCCTCCACGAGCCAATCGAAACCCGTCACGAATAAAAGCCAGGCGGCCGGAAACGAATCCTCGCAGGAACCATCCCGGTCCGGAGGGCGGCCGGTCCTGTGGACAATCATCGTGCTTTTGGCGCTGGTCGCAGGCGGCGCCGGCGGATCGTATTATCTATACGGGCTCCTGGATGTCGCCAGGGGCCAGGCGGAACAGTCCGGGGCGGCGATCACGACCACCCGATTCGAACTGGATAAGTTGCAGAAATCGCTAGGCGAAGTCCGGCGGATTTTGCCGGACATGGTCAAGGAGCAACAGACCGCCGATACGGAATTGCAACGACAACTCGATATCCTGAACGACGGGATGCGCCAGTTGAACACCTTGCTGCTGGCCCAGCAAAAAAGGCTGGCGGAGATCGGCAGCAGCGAAATATCGGCGCAACGCGCCTGGGTCCAGGCAGAGGTAATTTTCCTGCTTCGCGTTGCCAACCAGCGGCTCAGCCTGGTCGCTGACCGTGACGGCGCGCTAAAGGCCCTGCAGATCGCGGACCGCCGGCTCGGCGATCTTGGCACCCCGGCATTCACGCCAGTGCGCGCGAAAATCGCCGATGAAATTCGCTCGCTGCAGGCGGTGGCAATAACCGACATCGGCGGCATAGCGCAGCGGCTGGCCGGCTTCGCCGGCTCGGTACAGGCGCTGCCGCTGGCGGATTCCATCGGTCCGCAGTCGCCCGACGTCGAGGAAACCGGCGCCAGCGACGGCTGGAGCATCGATCGCGCCGTCGATAAAATGAAACAGGCATTTAGCGGCATGGTCAGGATCAGCCGCAGCGAAGAGGAAATCACGCCGGTGCTGGCGCCGAAAGAGCGGTTCTTTCTTCGCCGAAACCTCGAATTGCAATTCGAAATGGCCCGCCTGTCGGCGATGCAAAGGGACCAGGAAAATTTCGAGCAAAGCCTGGACCAGGCAGCCTCATGGATAGGACTGTATTTTGACACCGCCAATACCGAGGTCGGCGACATCCTGGCGGCGATCGATGCGCTGGGAACGACCGATTTGTCCCCGACTCTGCCCGAGATCTCAGGCTCGCTGATCCTGATGCTGAGCGCGACCGACGGGCCCGGGGAAACCCTGTGAAGACCAGCATCCTGCTGCTTCTGGCCCTTGCCGCCGGAGCGCTGATTGCGCAGTTCCTGTTGCAGGATGCCGGTTATGTGCTGATCAGTTTTCACGGTTACCGGATCGAATTCTCGGTGCCGATGATGATTTTTCTGCTGGCGCTTGCCTACTTGCTGATACGCCTGGTCTTCCGCATCATCCAGGCGCCGAAAAAACTGGGTGAAGCTGCTGGCCGGGTCAGGCAGCGCCGTGCGAACAAACATTTCACGCGCGGCCTGATCGAGATGGCCGAGGGCAATTGGGCGCGCGGTGAGCGCCTGCTGACCCGCGGCATTCGCAACAGTGAAACACCCGTGCTCAACTACCTGGCCGCAGCGCGTGCCGCGCAAAACCAGGGACAACACGGGCGGCGCGACCGCTGGCTGGAGATGGCGAGAGAGCAATCGCCCGATTCCGCCGGCGCGGTATTGCTGGCGCAGGCAGGTTTCCAGATCGATGAGCAACAATATGGCGAAGCGCTCAAAACCCTGGTGAAATTACCTGGTGACCAGGGCCGGCAAGGCCAGGCGCTGGATCTGAAGGCGCTGATTTACCGCCAGACCGGCGACTGGGGCAGCCTGAAAGCGCTGCTGCCGGCGCTGCGCCGCCGGGGCAGGAAAAATGCAGCCCCTGCCGGTCTCGAACAACAGGTCTTTAGCGGCCTGATGCAACAGGCGGCGGGCAAAAAAGATCTCGCCATGCTCGACAGTCTTTGGAAGGAAATGCCCGGCCATCTCAGATCGGATCCATCGATCCTGCGCGCCTACTTCTCCGGCCTGATCGCCGGTGGCCGTCACGGCCTGGAAGCGCGGCTGCGCAAAGCCGTCAAGGCTGGCTGGGATGCCCGGCTGATCGAACTGTATGGGCAGCTGGAAACGCCGGCGGCGGCCCGAATAAAAAGAGTCGAAGCCTGGCTGCTGGTACGCAGCGAGGACCCGGAGCTGCTCAAAACCGCGGGCCTCCTCTGCATACAGGAAAAACTCTGGGGGAAAGCCCGCAGTTACCTGGAAAGCAGTGTCGGCATCCATCCGGACCCGGCCACCTACCAGTTATACGGCCAACTGCTCGAACAACTCGGCGAATCGGTTGGCGCCGCGGAAGCGTTTCGCCATGGCCTCGGGCTGGTCAGCCCCGCCGGTCTGCCGGCGCTGGAAAAACTTCCCCGGGCCTAGGAGCCTGCGCGGTAGCTCGAATCAGGGTTGGCTGCGCTTGCTGTCCAGCCAGGACGTGATCGACGCCCATTGGGCCCAGTCGGGCCAGGCCAGGTATTCCGGCAGTTCGAATATCCCCATGCCGCGCGCATAGGCGCGTACATAGTTCTGCGCGTCTCGAAGCTTGCCGATATAGGGCAGGCGCAACTTGCGCAGATAGGTCTCGAGTTCGTCGAATATCAGCGTGTTTTCATTGACCCGGTTGGCGACCACGCCAATCCGGACCTGTTTGCGCTCGACCTTGCTGACATGGCGGAGCTCATCGACGAATCGGCGGGTCGCCTTGATGTCGATGGATGACGGCAACACGGGCACAACGATGGTTTCGGCGTTTTT
>JAZFYI010000106.1:0-9445 GCA_036443455.1 Gammaproteobacteria bacterium | reverse complement strand
GGGCGCTTCCTGTGGATGTGGCCAAACGCGCGGATCTCGGTCATGGGCGGCGAGCAGGCTGCCGGCGTGCTGGCGACTGTGAAACGCGATGGCATGGAACGCCGCGGCGAGAAATGGGCCGAACGAGACGAGGCGGATTTCAAGCAACAGATCGCGGCCCAGTACGAAAGCCAGGGCCATCCTTATTACGCGAGCTCGAGACTGTGGGACGACGGGGTCATCGACCCGCTCGATACGCGACGGGTACTCGGGCTGGCCATCTCGGCGGCCCTCAATGCGCCGATCGGCGCCGATGACGGCTACGCCATTTTCCGGATGTGACGGCGATGCCCGGGCAGACCAGCATACTCAAAAGCATCGACGATCGTGGCGTGTTGACGCTGACGCTGAATCGACCGCGGCTGCACAACGCTTTCGATGATGCGCTGATCGCCGAACTGAGCGGCGAATTGCTCGCTGCAAACCGCGACGAGTCGGTCAAGGTCGTGATCCTGACCGGCGCGGGTAAGTCCTTTAGCGCGGGTGGCGATCTGAACTGGATGCGCTCGATGGCGGCGCTCGACGAAGCGGAGAATATCGCGGACGCGCTGGCGCTGGCCGAAATGCTCAGCGTATTGAATGGCCTCGACAAACCCACCATCGCCAGGGTCAACGGGCACGCGTTCGGTGGTGGCGTAGGTCTGCTCGCATGCTGCGATATCGCGATTGCGGCCGACCACGTCAAGATGGCGCTGACCGAGGTTCGGCTGGGATTGATTCCGGCCGTGATCTCGCCATACGTCATCGCGGCGATCGGCCCGCGCCAGGCGCGGCGGCTGTTCCTGACCGCGCAGACGATCGATGCCGCGGAAGCCAGGTCGTGCGGCCTGGTTCACCTGTGCACGCCGGCGGATCGACTCGACGAGGCCGTGGCAACGCAGGTGCTCATGTTGCTCAAAGGCGGCCCGCTGGCGCTGGCGGCATGCAAGTCGCTGATCGGGGAAGTGGCCGGTGCAGGCCGGGACGGCGCGCCGAACCTGAAACGCCGCACGGCCGAGATCATCGCGCAGCTTCGGGTTTCGGCCGAGGGCCAGGAAGGCTTGTCGGCTTTCCTGGAAAAAAGACCGGCGCGCTGGGATACGGAAAAATAATCGATGATCAGCCGCCTGCTCATCGCCAACCGTGGCGAGATCGCCTGTCGCATTATCCGTAGCTGCCATCGCCTGGGCATCGCGACGATCGCCGTTTTTTCGGCGGCGGACCGGCGGGCGCTGCATGTGCGGCTGGCCGACGAGTCGGTTCATATCGGCGACGCCCCCGCCGCCGATTCCTACCTGGATATGCAGGCCCTGATCGCGGCCGCCAAAGCCAGCCGCGCCGACGCGATCCATCCTGGTTATGGATTCCTCTCGGAGAATGCGGAATTCGCGCGTGAGTGCAAAAAGAACGGCCTGATTTTCGTCGGGCCGGACGCGGAAACCATCGCCAGCATGGGCAACAAGGATGTCGCAAAAACGATCATGGAAAAAGCCGGTGTCCCGGTGGTCCCTGGTTATCATGGCGAGCTACAGACCGACCAGGAACTGCAAAAAGCAGCCCGGCGCATCGGTTGGCCGGTCATGATCAAACCCTGTGCCGGTGGCGGCGGCAAAGGCATGCGCATCGTCCGCGAAGAAAGCGCGTTTACTGAAGCGTTGCACGCCGCGCGCCGGGAGGCGCTGAGCAGCTTTGGCGATGAGCGCGTGCTGCTCGAGAAATTCCTGGAAAACCCCCGCCACGTCGAAGTCCAGATTTTTGCGGATCGACATGACAATGTCGTGCATTTGTTCGAACGCGAGTGTTCGATACAGCGCCGCTATCAGAAAATAATCGAAGAAGCGCCCTGCCCCTCGGTGGCCGACGATATGCGCAGGGAAATGACGGCCGCCGCGATAACCGCCGCGCGCGCGGTCGGCTACCAGAACGCCGGCACCGTCGAATTCATTCTCGATCGTGATGGCCGGTTCTTTTTCATGGAAATGAATACCCGTTTGCAGGTCGAACACCCGGTCACCGAGATGATTACCGGTCTGGACCTGGTCGAATGGCAACTGCGCGTCGCCAGCGGTGAAAAGCTGCCGCTGACCCAGGAGCAAATTGGCTGCGACGGCCATGCCATCGAAGTCCGCATTTATGCCGAAAACCCGTACCGCGATTTTCTGCCGGCCACCGGCACCGTGACCGCCTTCGTCCATCCGCCACCGGAAAACGGCTTGCGCGTCGATAGCGGGATTGACGATGGCGACCAGGTCGGCATTCATTACGACCCGTTGCAGGCCAAGCTGATCGTGCATGACAAGTCCCGCCGTGCGGCGACCAAGAAACTGCAAGCCGTTTTGCAACGCACCGCCCTGTTCGGCATCAGCAACAACCTGCCCCTGCTCCGCGGCATTGCGGCGTCGGAGATTTTTGCCAGCGCCGGCATCGACACCGGCTTCCTGGACCGGCACCTGGCCGAGGTTTTGCCCGACCAGGCCACGCCACCGGCGATACTCGCGATCGCGGCCGTCCTTGCACTCAAAGACCGGAATGTCGCCGCGAGGACTGCCGGAGCGGACGCCGGACAGGATACCGGGTCACCGTGGCGCAAGCCGGACGCCTGGCGCCTGGGTGGCACCGCCGGTTCGTTGCTGCGTTTTCACGATGCCCACGGGCCCAGCGCCAGCATTCGTGTCTTGCCCGCCGATTCCGCACAAAGCCATTGCTGCCATTTCACCGACGATCGCCTTACGCTGAACGTCGTCGAGACCACCAGGCCGGCTGAGCCGAACCCGGATTGGCGGGAATTGGCCTGGCAGGTCGATGGACAGGAGATCACGACCTCGATCATCTGCCGCGATCCATGGCTGCAACTTTGTGCCGATGGCCAGTGCCATGAACTGCGGCGTCTGAATCCATACCTGTCGGAAAAAGAAAGCGCGGATGAGGATGCTCACCCTGGCTCGCCATTACCGGGTAAAATTGTTTCCTTGCTGGTCGCCGAGGGCGACCGGGTCGAAACGGGTGACAAACTGCTGGTGCTCGAGGGAATGAAAATGGAATACACGCTGCTTGCCCGAACCGCCGGCACGGTCGAGAAAATACTTTACCGTGAAGGCGATATCGTCGAGGCGGAGGTCGCGCTCATCGATATCCTGGCCGATGAGGCAGCCATTGAATAATTTCCCGGAATCGGTTCGCGTCGTCGAAGTCTCGGCCCGTGATGGTCTGCAAAACGAGAAACAGGCATTGCCGGCGACCGTCAAGATCGAGCTGATCGACCGGCTCGGTGCTTGCGGATTGTCGACTATCGAAGTCAGCAGTTTTGTCAGCCCGCGCTGGGTTCCGCAACTTGCCGATGCCGCCGAGGTCATGGCCGGAATCAGCAAAAATCCCGCCGTCCGTTACCCGGTACTGGTGCCCAATACACAGGGGATGCAGCGCGCCATCGCCGCCGGCGCCGGCGAGGTAGCCGTATTTGCCGCCGCATCGGAATCCTTCAGCCTGAAGAACAGCAATGCCGGTATCGAAGAATCGTTACAAAGAATCGAAGCGGTGATGGACCTGGCAAAAGAAAACGGGATCCCGGTTCGTGGCTACCTGTCCTGCGTACTCGGCTGCCCGTACGAGGGCGAGATCGGCGCGTCGGTGGTGGCAGGACTCGCGGAACGCCTGGCCGGCATGGGTTGTTATGAAATTTCGCTCGGCGATACCATCGGTGCGGGTACCCCGCTCGCGGCCCGGGGCATGCTGGCGACCGTCGCCGAAAAAGTCAGCATCGACAAGCTGGCGATTCATTTCCACGATACCCGCGGCCAGGCGCTGGCGAGTATTTTTGCGTGCCTCGAACTGGGGGTGTCGGTCATCGATGCATCCGTTGCCGGTCTCGGCGGCTGTCCGTACGCCAAGGGCGCGAGCGGCAACGTCGCCACCGAGGACCTGGTTTATTTACTGCATGGCATGGGGATTCGAACCGGTATCGATCTCGATTCGCTCACCGATACCGGGCTTTTTATTTGCCGGCACCTGGACAGGATGCCCGGCAGCCGTCTCGGTCAGATAGCCTGGCGGCAACAAAATTAATCATAGAAACCTGCACAGGAACAAATATGCAAATCAGTAAAGCAAAGGCAATAGTCACCGGTGGCGCCTCGGGTCTGGGGCTGGCCACCGCCAAAAAAATAGTCGATGCAGGCGGTCAGGTCACGTTGTTCGATATCAACCAGGAACAAGGTGACGCGGCAGCGGCCGAACTGGGTGCGGCGTGTGCGTTCATAGCGACCGATGTCAGTTCAGAGGAAGCGGTCAACAGTGGCGTGGCGCAGGCCGCCCAAGCCATGCATGGCGTCAATATGCTGGTCAACTGCGCCGGCATACTCGGGGCCGGCCGTGTATTGGGTCGCGATGGCCCGATGGCAGGCGAACTGTTCAGCAAGGTCATCCAGGTCAATTTGATCGGCTCGTTCCTGATGGCCAAGGCCGCCGCGGATGTCATGCAGCACAACGAGCCGAACGAGGAAGGCGAGCGTGGCGTGATCATCAGCACGGCCTCGGTCGCTGCCTTCGAGGGGCAGATAGGACAGGCGGCTTATGCGGCCTCGAAAGCCGGTGTCGCCGGCATGGCGCTGCCCATCGCCCGGGAGTTTTCGCGTATCGGCGTGCGGGTGATGACCATTGCACCGGGGATATTCATGACCCCGATGATGGCAGGAATGCCCGACGCGGTTCAGCAGTCGCTGGCCGCGCAAGTGCCCTTCCCACCGCGCCTGGGCAGACCCGATGAATTTGCCGACCTGGTTGTCTATATTTATGGCAACACGATGCTGAACGGCGAAACCATCCGGCTCGATGGGGCGATCCGGATGCAAGCAAAGTAAAGCCGGAAATATGGAAACACCGCGCGACATCATGGAATACGACGTGGCGATCGTCGGCGCCGGCCCGGCCGGGCTCGCCTGCGCGCTGCGCCTGAAACAGCAAAAACCGGAACTCGGTGTCTGTGTCCTCGAAAAAGGCGCCGAAGCCGGTGCGCACCTGCTATCGGGCGCCATCCTCGAACCCGCGGCCCTCGATGAATTGCTGCCGGAATGGCGGCAGGAATTTACCGCGATTTGCGTGCCGGCTACCCGGGACAAGTTCGCGCTGTTGACCAAAAAGCGCCGGATACCGCTGCCGCTGCCGCCGCAAATGAACAACCACGGCAACTTCATCGTGTCGTTGAATCAGCTAGGCGCCTGGCTGGCGGAAAAGGCCGAGGCGCTGGGTGTCGATATTTTCCCGGGTTTCGCCGGCAACGAATTGCTCTATGACCCGGACGACCGCGTGATTGGCGTCAGGGTCGGCGATATGGGCCGCCAGGCCGATGGTTCCGAGGGACCCAACTTCGCAGCCGGCGTCGATATTCATTGCCGGCTGACCGTGCTGGCCGAGGGTTGCCGCGGCAGCCTGGCCAAAGGATTGATCGCAAAGTTTGCGCTGGACCGCGACTGCGACCCGCAGACTTACGGCCTGGGGTTCAAGGAACTGTGGCAGCTTCCCGATGGCCGCGGCAAGCCGGGCCATATCCTGCACAGCGTCGGCTGGCCGCTGGATGGCGGCGTCTATGGCGGCAGCTTCGTTTATCAACTGGATGCGGACCGGGTCTATGTCGGCTTCGTCATCGGGCTCGATTACCGCGACCCGGAGTTCGCCCCCTTCGAGGCGTTTCAGCAGTTCAAGCACCACCCGATGATGAGAAAACTGCTCGCCGGCGCGGAATTGGTCTCGGCCGGCGCCCGCGCCATCGTCGAGGGCGGCTGGCAATCCATGCCGCGCCTGGAAACGCCAGGCGCGATGCTGGTCGGCGATGCCGGTGGCATGTTGAACGTGCCAAAAATCAAGGGGATTCACATGGCGCTGCGCAGCGGCATGCTGGCGGCCCAGCACTTCGTCGAGCGTGGCGACAGTCAGGGCTTCGACGCCCGCTTCAGGCATTCGCCGGCCGGCATGGAACTCAAAAAAGTCAGGAACATCCGACCGGGCTTCCGCCACGGTTTCTGGGCCGGCCTGGCGAATGCCGCGCTGGAGACGGTTACCGCGGGGCGACTGCCCTACACGTTGCGCAATCATTCCGATCACAGCGCATTGCGCACACTGGATGAAAACAAATCGCCGAATCGTCACTGGGTCAAACGCGAACTGCCGCCACGCGACCGGCTGGCATCGGTTTATTTCTCGGCGACCGATCACGATGAGAACCAGCCCGTGCATCTGCATGTCGCGGACACCGATATATGCGTGACCCGTTGCACCGAGGAATTTGGCAATCCGTGTACGCGTTTTTGTCCGGTGGGCGTCTACGAGATCGTCAGCGACGAGGCGGGCAAGCGCCTGCAAATCAACGCGGCGAATTGCGTCCATTGCAAGGCCTGCGATATCAAGGACCCGTATGGCATTATCGACTGGGTGACGCCGGAAGGCGGCTCAGGACCCAATTACCCAGGCCTGTGAACATTCGCAGGCAAACACCAGGAGAATCCGCCGATGTCCGGATTTAACAAGGTAGTCGCCTCATACGATGAAGCCCTCGCGGGTCTGAGAGATGGCATGACGGTCATGGTCGGCGGCTTCGGCCTGTGCGGCATCCCCGAAGGGCTGATCCAGAAAGTCAAGGACATGGGCGTCAGCGAACTTACCTGTATTTCGAACAATGCCGGTGTCGATGGTTTCGCGCTTGGCAAGTGGCTCGAGGGCCGCCAGATCAAGACCATGATCGGTTCCTATGTCGGCGAAAACGCGCTTTTCGAACAATTGTTCATATCGGGTGAAATGGAAGTCATCCTGACGCCGCAGGGCACGCTGGCGGAAAAGATTCGCGCCGGCGGCGCCGGGATACCCGCTTTTTATACCGCGACCGGTTATGGCACGGATGTCGCCAAGGGCAAAGACACCCGCGAATTCCACGGGCGCAACTATATACTCGAGGAGTCGCTGACCGCGGACTATGCGCTGGTCAAGGCGTGGAAGGCGGACACCATGGGCAACCTCGTCTATAGAATGACGGCGCAGAATTTCAACCCGATGATGGCGACCGCCGGCAAGATCACGGTGGCGGAAGTCGAGGAAATCGTCGAACCGGGCGAACTGGATCCGGAACACATTCATACGCCGGGAATCTTCGTCCAGCGCCTGATCAAAGGTACTTTCGAGAAACGCATCGAACAACGGACCATCCGCAGCGCATGAAGATCGAGGAATAATCAATGGCACTTAGCAGAGTACAGATTGCCCAGCGGGTCGCGTCCGAGTTACGCGACGGTTTTTACGTCAACCTGGGCATCGGCATCCCGACGCTGGTCGCCAACTACATTCCCGCGGACATCGAGGTCATGTTGCAATCGGAGAACGGCTTGCTGGGCATGGGTCCGTTCCCGCTCGATGAGGAAGTCGACGCCGACCTGATCAACGCCGGCAAGCAAACGGTCACGGCGATCACCGGCGCCGCGTATTTTTCATCGGCGGAAAGTTTCGCGATGATACGCGGCGCCCATGTGGACCTGACGGTGCTCGGTGCATTCGAAATCGATCAGACCGGCAGCATCGCGTCGTGGATGATCCCCGGCAAACTGGTCAAGGGCATGGGCGGCGCCATGGACCTGGTTGCCGGGACCGACAACATCGTCGTGACCATGACCCACGCCAGTAAATCGGGGCAATCGAAACTGCTCGAATCGTGCACGCTGCCGCTGACCGGCGTGAACTGTATCCGCAAGGTGGTCACCGATCTTGCCTACCTGGAAATCCACGACGGCGCATTTCATCTCATAGAAAGAGCGCCCGGCGTATCGGTGGAAGAAATCAGGGAAAAAACGACGGGCCGGCTGATCGTCGATGGCGACGTGCCGGAGATGCGGCTGCTCGGCTAGCCCGGCTTATTCATGAATCGTCGTGATGATTGCGCAGAGCATTGTTTGCACACGGGATTTTCTGACCGAGCGGAATATCCATGTGTATTTCCGAGGGAGGAAAATTCCGTGTGCGAACAAGGATCAAGCAAGGGCGCGAGCGCATTCATGAATAATCCGGGCTAGGCCCGGCTCCCGCGTGCCGATGAAAGCCAGCCTGACCCCCAGGGAGCGGTATGCACGAGCGCTGGAAGACCCGGACTTCGTCGCGGACGCCGCCCAGGAAACGGCCATCGAGGCGCTGCATCGAATCTACCTGCAGTTGATCGCCAGACCGGCGTCGCTGTCGCCCTGGCAACGCTTGCGCAACACGCTCTCCCGTGACCGGGAAATCGCACCGGTCAAGGGCCTGTACCTTTGGGGCGGAGTCGGCCGCGGCAAGACCCACCTGATGGACATGTTCTTTCGCGCCCTGCCCTTCAGGCAAAAACAAAGACGCCACTTTCACCGCTTCATGTACGAATTGCACGAACAGTTAAAAAACAGGAAACATCGGCAAGACCCTCTCAACGAGATCGCAAAACACCTCGCAAGGCGTACGCGCGTTATTTGTTTCGATGAGTTTTTTGTAGCCGATATCGCCGATGCGATGTTGCTGGGCACGCTATTCAGGGAGTTGTTCCGGCGCGGCGTCACGCTGGTTGCGACATCGAACATACCGCCATCGCTGTTGTATGAAGGCGGTTTGCAAAGAGAGCGTTTTCTGCCGGCAATAACGGCGATCGAAACCCACTGCCAGGTCATGGAGCTCGAAGGAGCGGAGGATTTTCGCCTGCGCATCCTCGACGAGGCTGAAATCTATCACGCGCCGCTCGACCGGCAGGCGGAAGCCAACCTGGCTAGCTACTTCGAGAAAATCTCCTGCAATGGCGGCAAGGCTAATCAGAAGCTCATGGTCTGTGGCCGCCCGATCGCCACGCTGCGCCTGGCAAACGGCATCGCCTGGTTTGCTTTCGCCGAGTTGTGCGACGGTCCGCGGAGCCAGAACGATTACCTGGAGCTGGCGCGGGGTTTTCACACGATCCTGGTCTCGGGCGTGCCGGCGATGGGTTCGGCGGATAACGACCGGGCGCGACGATTTATCGCGCTGGTCGATGAGTTCTATGACCACAAGGTCAAACTGATCCTGTCGGCCGCGGTGCCGCCCGAACAGCTTTATCAAGGTGAGCGGCTGGCCTTCGAGTTCAAGAGAACGGTCAGTCGCCTGGCTGAGATGCAGACGCACGCCTACCTGGGGCAGGCGCACCTGGCCTGAGAGCTACCCGCTATGCGGGTTCTATATTTCGCCGTTCTTTGCAAAACGGCTGAAATGCTCGGCCGCCCGAAAAGCCAGCGCCTGTATGGTTTGCGTCGGCTGGCCCCGCCCGGATGTCACGAGGCTGCTGCCATCGCAGATAAACAGGTTCGGCACATCGTGGGTGCGGTGATATTTGTCCACGACCGAGGTCGCCGGGTCGTTGCCCATGCGACAGGTTCCCAGCAGGTGCGCGGTGAAGGATTGCGGC
>JAZFYI010000105.1:0-10434 GCA_036443455.1 Gammaproteobacteria bacterium | reverse complement strand
ACGTTGTCGTCTTTTATTTCGTTGAATTGAGCCAGCAGGCGTCTCATCTCCGCGGTCAGGGACTGCCGTGCGGCGGCCAGCTTGCCCTGGATAATATTGTTGACCTCGGCATCCTGGCTCGATGCGGAAAACTGCCCCTGGATTTTCGACAGTTCCGCCTGCAGGCGCGCAAGGCGCCGCCGCGCGACCGATAACTGGTCCTCGCGTGAAATCATCTCGCGATTGAGGATGCTGGTCTCGCCACGAATATCGTAAAGCTGGCGTTCCTTTTCCTCGAGTACGCCCTCGAGTTCGACCGCGGTTTCTTCGATGATGATCGGCTCGAACACCTTGGTCAGGATCAACATCAGGATAACAGCGCCAAATCCGCATGCGATGACGTCGAGAAAAGCGATGCTGATTCCTTCTATGTTTTTGCGCCTGCGCATACCAGAACCCCTACGGCCAGTCTCGTGACGGACTCAGAAACGACCCGCTGGTTGCCTGCGCCAGTCGCCAGAATTCCGAGGCAGCAGCCGGGTCGCCTTCCATGGGAAACAATATGATATTGAATGGAATATTGGCGGGCAGGATGGCCAGGGCGCGCCTGAACAATCGTTGCCGCTGCCGGCCAGAAATGACCCCTTGCAACTTGATATTTTCGCCCTGGGTCGGCAGGCCATCGACCAGCAGGAATACGTTGTCGGGGCGCGGGCTCAGCGAGTTAACCACCTGAAACGCCGCATGCAGGCTGGTGCCTTTTTCGGGCACCACGTGACGCAGGCGCTCGATCGCACGGTTGAGATCGGCGCCGTCTCCCGCGGCCAGCCAGCGACGGCGAGTCCCTTCGATCAGCGGCGTCGCAGCCGTGTTAAAGGTATAGATTTGAAACTCGCTATCGGGTGGAATCTGTGCCGCCAGCCAGTCCACCGTTCTGATCGCTCGTTGCCATTTTCTCGCGGCTAGTTTTTGTTCCGTGCGCATGTTTCTTCGGCGTATGACATTGACGATGGTCTCATCGAGCATACTCGCCGAAGCATCGAGCAGAATCAGCACCCGCTTGCCACCCATCTGCATCCCGGTCAGGTACTGGCGGTTGCCTTCGCCGGTGAAAGAGCGAACATCGTCGCCTTTGCGCTCGCCCTCCTCGACGCCTCCTTCGAGCCGGCGGCGTTCTTCTTCCTGTGCCTGGAGATCCGATTTCAATTGATTGATGCTGTCCTCGGCCGCGAGTGTATCGTCGTCGAGTCTCGCCAGCTCTACGCGAATTCTTTTCAGGTTTTGCTCAACGGTATTGGCAAGACCATCGGTAGCGGCGTTCTTCTTTTGCAGAATCTCGACGGTGTTCCTGACCCGGACAAGATATTCATCGCCCTCGAGAATCTGCTCTTCGATCCGCTCCACCTCTGACAACAAATCGACATTGACTTCTTCTTTGTTTCTCTCGGTCGAATGATTGATGATCAGGAAGACCAGAATGACCGCGCCAAAGCCGCAGGACATAACATCCAGGAAGGCCAGGTTAAAAACATTCATTTCTCTCTTCCGGCGCGCCATTTTACTTGTTCACGCCGATCAGTTGCGCGGTTTCGCCCGGCGAGCCCATGCGAATGACATCGCCCAGGACCAGGTCCACGGAACCATTGACCGCCCGATCATTGACAAAAGTCCCGTAACTGGAATGATCTTCGACCGTGGTCCGCCCGTTCACCTGTTTAACCGTGCAATGCTGGCGGGATACGCCATCCAGAATGCCGACCAGCGTGACCGTCCTGCCACTCGATTTCGGGTCTGCACCGAGCACCAGCGATCCCTGGTCCAGCGGATAGGCCCGCGCACGATACACAAGGTGGGTCGGTAGCAAATCATGCGCGACGGCAGCGTCCTCATTCGAAGAGTCCGCAGATAACGGCAGGCTGGTCAGAAAAGTGACCTCCTGCGTATCCGGCCGCGCCGCATACAAGTCGGATTTGGCGAGCGCCCCTCGTGCCGCCGCATTTTCATCCAGCCATCTGAGTTCAAGACCGGCGATCAGCGCAAGACTGTCCTTCAGACCGGGGAAATCAGCCAGACGATGGCTGAGCGCAAGCATGCCCTTGGCGCGGGGCCTGATCTGCTGGACGATTTGCGGATAAACGGACGAACTCGCCGACAACAGTTGATCGCCGGCGAGTTGCACAGTATAGGTTTTATCACCCGCGTCCATTTCCAGCGCGGCGCTTCCCTGCGCTTCGATATCGGCCAGCCAACCATCCAGCTTGTTGAATAGTTGTTGCTCGGTCCTGGCTATGTGCATCGGATCGAAGCGAGTCTGGTTGACAAAAACATCGGCGATGATATTGGCCCAGGCATCCCTGAACGAAGACAACCCCGTTTCGCAGATGACGAAAACAGCCGAACGTGAAAGTTGCGTACCGCCCTGCAATTCAGTCAGTACGAATTTTCCCTGCTGCAGGTCGAGGTGCAGCCGCGGAACGTCCGGTTCCAGGGACGCGCCTGCCGCAACCGCGGAATCGACCATCCCGCTGACCGGGATATTCATATCCGCGGTAATCCCCAGTAACAAGCCCATCTGCGCCTGGTCCCAGGTGCCCGGGACCACGATGATCAGGCCGCTGTCCGCAGCCTTGTTCAGCTTATGCCAGATATGTTCGAGGTGTGCGTGCGCCAGGTCCGCGTTGGTCTGAAAACGACCGGATGGGTTTGCCAGTTTCTCCTGGTCGAGACGGCTCCAGAAACGGTTGTTGGTCCACAACGGCCTGAGCCTGGATTTCTCGAACGCCTCCTGACCGACCACGATATGATTACCATCGAGCAGCGCACAGGCCGGGCTGGACAACAACATTTTTTCGCCGTCGCTGACGGTCAGGCCGATATCGTTTATTTCCAGTACAAGATCAGACAAGGATATCTCCGGGGTTATCGAACCTGCAGGTACCGTATCAGTTGTTCATCGACATAGGCCTGTGAATCGAGAACCAGCCGCTCTTGCGCTTCCTGCAACTGATGCAACAGAAACATCAGGACGATGCTGATAACGAGCGCGACGAAGGTCGAATTAAAGGCGACGCCCAGTGACTGGGTCACGCCGCTGATATCACCCCCCACGGCTTCATTGGCCCGGCCCAGCGCCTGCCCGATGCCACGCACGGTGCCGATAAACCCGACCGATGGGATCGCCCACGCGAGATATCGCACCATCGATAACTCGGTGTCCATGCGCTCATACTCCGTGTCGCAGATGTTCTTGACCACGTTGGATACATCCTGAATGCTTTTGGTCGAGCGAAACCGGTGCAGGGCGGCCAGCAACGCGCGCGGCAAAAGCCGGCGCTGTTGTTCGGGGTCCATGGCCTGCAGCGACCTGGCGTATTCGCGGGTATCCTCCGGCAGGATGCTCATGCCCTCGCCCACATCGACCAGTTTCTCATACACAAAGCCGCGCTCCTTGGTGGTTGCGACGGCCTTGTAGCCCATCAAGGCGAACGCCCAAAGCATCAGGATGAAACAGGTTTCCTGCTCGAAATCCTTGATGATGACGTACAGGGACCGGGGTGGGACATAGTGCGCATCCTGCTCCATCAGGATCCCCCGCTCGAGCAATATGGCGTCTGCCTGCGGCCTGATCATCGATACATAGGTCGCGTGCACGATGATCACCGCGACGATCAGGGAAAAAACCTGGTAAAGAAATTCAACTGGCAATCGTCGTGTCATGTCTACCTCTGGTCTGTTCAGATATCTACCGGATAGGAAATGGACAGGTCGCTGGACACCTCTACACTGGGCACAAAACTATCCAGATCATCGATCGTACGCGGCGGGTCCTGCCTGATTTCTGAATCCTCGGCAGCAGACGATGCACCGGCAGGATCGGCAGGGACCGGTTCTTCCTGTCTCTGCTGTTCGGGCGGTGGTTCGGCATTTTCATCCTGTGCCGCGAGCGGCGGTGAAAAAAGAAAATATGCCGACACCAGCGTCCCGCAAATTAATACCCGGACTTTTTTAACCATGATCCAAGACTCCGCTTATTCAAGGTACCGTGCCAGTCTAAACCCGACATCGTGACGGGGATCGCTGCCATAATCCCGATAGCTGACCCGCAACTCGCTGGTCTCGGCCGATTTCCAGCTCGATCCCCTGACCACATGATACTCCCCGTCGACCGGTCCGAACGGATCGATCGTAAGCTGCCCGACCATCAATGGGTCCGCAGAATAGTAGTCGTGCGTCCATTCGGCGACATTACCCGCCAGGTCAAAAAAGCCCGCCACGTTGGCGGCGAATTGACCCACCGGCGAGGTTGCCAGGTACTTGTCGTCGTACTTGTCGATGACCGCGGATAAAACAGGTCTCGCCGAGGCATCGGCAAAGTTGCCCGCGCCATCCTCGGGTGGCAACGCATCTCCCCACGGATACATTTTCCGCGCGCCGCCATCCGCCATTCGCTGCACGAACGCCCACTCGGCTTCGCTCGGCAAACGGTAGCCGGTGTTCAGCGGGCTGACCGCCACCATTTTTTTGCCCTCTTCGATATATGCCGCCGGTAATCCGTCTTTTTTGCTCAGCCAGTTACAAAATTTTACCGCATCCTGCCAGCTTATCTGGACAACCGGATGGGTGCCCTGGTTCAGACTGGTGGTCTTGACCGCGCCCGATTTATGCTCGGCCTTGAAGCGGCGATAATCCGCATTGGTGACCTCGTGCGTGCCGAGGTAAAATGCGCGCACCAGTTTCACCGGGTGCTCTATTTCGTTGGCGCGTCGGCCCTTCTGGCGGCGTGGCGCACCCATATTTACACGGCCCCCACGGATCAGCTTCAGCGGCTGACCGAGAGCGGTTTTTATGGTCGTCGGTATCGCCTCCCAGCGAGCCTGCTCGAGCGTCTTCAGGCGGGCCACCAGTTGTTGTTCGAAACCCGGTCTGGGTGTCACCCTGGCGTGAAACGGCGCATAGCCAGGTTTGGAAAACTCGACCAGGTGCGGCACCGCGGACAACTGCAGCTTCCGGTTGGTTTGGCCGTGATCGACTCCGTCTATTTTTATCGCAGCGCCGGCGGGCTCGCTGCGAATATCGACCATGCCAAGCAATGCCCGCAGATTGACCAGCACGCTGCCATCCTGATCGGAACGTACGAATATGCTGCGCGCCGCTTTCTCGTAACCGGACAGGCTAAAGCTCAACTGATACTCCCGGTCCGGGGCCAGCGCAATATTCAACGGCGTACGTCCGCGATACCGGGAATCGATGGTAACGCTCGCGCCCGGCGGATCGCTGCGAATGACCACTTTGCCATCGGCCCTGGCCAGGGTCAGCGGCAAGCGCTGATGTTCCCCGGCGACTATCTTGATGTTTTCCTGCCAGGTCTTGAAACCGGTCTTGCTAATCTTCAGTTTTCTCGAGCCTTGCAGCATCTCCACCGACAGTGGCGTTTTGCCCATTTCCTGCTCGTCCACAAAAACCTGTGCGCCGGCGGGCGTCGTAATGAGTTCCACATTTGCCCAGGCCGGTTGCAGATTGACAGTGATCACCTTGCGCCGACCACCGCCATCCACCTGGACCATCTCGTGGTGATCCAGAAAACGCTCCGCCGTGACCAGCAATTCATGCTCACCCGCATGCAGGGCCAACTCTGTCAAAGGCGTCTGACCCATCGGTTTCCCATCGACTTGCACTGTTGCGGGGACCGCAGGTTCGCTCAGAATCTCAAACAGGTCGGGTAATCGAGTCAACTGGAAAGACACTTCCTGGTTGGCCGTCCGCTCGACCTCGAAGGTCTCTTGCAACGGGTAATATTCCGATTTTTGTATGCTGATCCTGGCTTTTCCAGGCAGCAGCAGGTAATGGCCCCCGAGTTCAAGACTGACCCATGCGCCATCCACCTCGATGCTGTCAGGCGCCGGATCGATGACGATGCGGACCGCGGTTGCCGAGAACATGAACGCGGCGACCAGGCCCAGCAAAATGAAAATACCTGCGATTGCCAGCGGCAACACCGGCAATCGTTTCTTGATTTCGCTTGTAGCCGTACTCTTGACGTACTGTCCAGGCGAGATTTTCCGGCCGCCAGGCTCCGCTGCCGGCCGCGGGATCTCCTCGCCGATGCCGTCGTCTCCCGGACTCCCCACCAGCAACCAGGCCTTTTGTTCTTGCGCTTCGTCGCCGCCGGGCGGCAAGGTTGTGTTTTCGTCCGCCGCCTGCTGATACAAAATCCCGCCACGACCATCGGCAGCGAAATTCAAGACCAGGTCGCCTGCGCGGAGACGGTCGCCGTGCTTCAGAACAACCGCCTCGGTGAGCCTGGCGCCATTGCACAACACCGGAACTGCCGCAGATCCCAGGTAAACCCGGACCTGCCCGGCCGTTGCGCAAAACCTGGCCAGCAAGGCCCGCTCGTCCGCCGGTGCGGCACTGGCCATGGCGAGCCGACCAGATTCATCGACCACCAGAAACAATTCGGAAAAACCGCCTTCCTTATCGCCTCCGGCAGTCAAATCTTTTCCTCACAACGGATCACGATCGGCTCCGGCGATATCCCTGGCAGGACCAGCAATTGGCGCCGGACATCACGATAACCGTCGCGAGTACCGATCAAGGTGTACTTACCCGGTACCAGTCGCACCGAGTGATCGGCAAATGTGCCGATTTTGCCGATCCGGTATATAAAGACTTCGGTCAATCGATCCGACACCAGGTCTACCCTGACCGGGATTCGCGCAACCTGCAGCTGGACCTGGAGCTGGAGCAACTGCGCCTGCAAACGGGGTCCCGGGTTGGCCAGCAAGCGAGTCTGCTCGAGGAATCCCAGGGCCGCCTGGTAAACGTTGTCCTCTCCCAGCCGCTCGGGTTGCACGACGTAACTCGCGAATTCCTGATCGATACGAATCATTTTCTGTGCGTGAGCTTCGCCATCGCGGGCAAAAACCAGGTTCGGATCGAGCTTCAAGGCGGATTGATAATCGTTGAGCGCCAGTGGCCATTGCTCGACTGCCGCGTACTGTTCCGCCTGCGTCCGCAAGCGTGAAATCTCGACCAGCTTTATCGCCTCCTCTACCTGGAAAAGCCCGTCCTGGGCGTCTTTCGAGCCCGGTTTCATCCGCAAAGCCGATTGAAATGCGTCCCGGGCCTTATTCAGCCTGTTGTCGGCCAGGTTGGCGAAGCCGGCGGACATCAGGCCGTTATAGCTTCGCCGGGCCAATTCCCGGTTCAATTGCCCCAACGCCGTCCTCGCCGGTTGCCATTGGGAATCGATGGCCAGCAATTCCTGGTAGGTTTTTTTCGCGCCGGACAAGTCGCCGGCCGCGGCCTTCGTTTCGGCTACCGCCATCAGCGCCAGAACCTGTTCGATAGTGGCGGATCGACTCAGACCCTGGAGAGCATCCCGGTTAGCGGGATCGATCGCCGCTGCCAGCTCATAATTCTGTCGCGCCGTCGCGGGATCGCCATCGAGTAAAGCCTGTGCACCGGCTTCCAGCGCAACGTTCAATACCTGGTCGACCTGCGATGTCAACCGGTCGATTTCTTCCAGCGCGGTTCGGTAGGCGTTGAGCGCATTGGCGTAATCACCGTTGTGGAACATGGTGTCGGCGCTACGAACCCGCTCGATGGCGGCATTGAATTCATCGGCGGCCCACAATTGGACCGCACGGTCTTCCAGCGCAATCTGCCGGCGCAACAGCTTTGCCACAATGCGTTCCGCTTCCTCGCGGTCGAGCGTCGCCTGCGCCTGTTCGTAGGGTGCCAGCTGTGTGTCCGCGGTGGTTGGAGTGTCAACAACTGCCGCCACGGGCTGCTCATCGGCGATCTCATCGCCTGGCCATTGAATTTCAACCCCGATGGGCGGCTCACGCTTTTCGACCTGGCTGGGCAGGTAGAGGAACACCACCGCAGCGATCAGCAACAGCAGGGCCATCGCAAGACCGGGCAGCCAGGACCTCGTCGGCGGATCGTCCTGAACCGACCCCGTCTGATCCCGTCCGGGCACGTGGTGCTGACGTCGAATCGCGACTATTTGTTCGGTAGCGGCGCCGGTCCCGGCCGACTCACCGGGTGGCCGGGTGGCTGTCGAACTGACTCCAATGATGTCTGCAAGCAGTTCCCGCACTTCACCGATCGAAGCAGGCCTATCCAGTGGATCCCTGGCCAGGATGCGCATCACCAACTCCACGAGGCCGTCCGGCAGCGGGTGATTCGTCTTTGGCGGCGGCGGCACCTGTCCGGCAATCTTTTCCTGGTCCGGCTCCCCATAAAAAGGCGGCTTCCCGGATATCAAGGCGTAGAGCATCGCGCCAACCGCATAAATATCGTCGCCGATCGAACCTGGCTTGCCATCGAGCTGCTGGGGGCTGGCCGAATACTGTGATCCGCCAGGAAATGCATCGCTTTGCTTGCCGATGATCCCGCCGATGCCAAAGTCGCTCAGCCTGACCACGCCGTCCGCGGAGTACAAAATGTTGCTGAGCTTGATATCCCGGTGCACCATGCCAGCTTGGTGCGCGTATTCGAGTGCATCGAGTACCGTTAGCAACACCGGCGCCCAGACGTCGTAACGGCGACCCGCCAGCGCTTCCAGGCTGTCGCCCTCGACATATTCCATGGAGATGAAGTGGCTGTCGCCATCGCTGTGGAATTCATGAACCCGAACGATGTTGGGATGCACCATTTGCCGGGTCAGGTTGCATTCGCTCTGCAGGAGTTCAACCATGGCCGGATTTGTGGCCAGGGCGGGGCTAA
This sequence comes from Gammaproteobacteria bacterium, assembly GCA_036443455.1. Taxonomy (GTDB): domain Bacteria; phylum Pseudomonadota; class Gammaproteobacteria; order Steroidobacterales; family MnTg04; genus MnTg04. The sequence goes on along the minus strand of JAZFYI010000105.1, from coordinate 1,722 downwards.
GGATTTTCAGCGCCACCTCGCGCGAAAGGTGGTTGTCCATGGCCAGCCAGACTTCGCCCATTCCCCCCCGCCCCAAAGGAGAGATAAGGGTGAAACGGCCAGATAAATGCTGTCCCTTGTGATATTCCCGCATCGTATGGAGGTCTACCTAGCCCGGATCATTCATGAATAAGCCAGGCTATGGCCCGATACCGCCCGGATCAAGGGCCGCATCCTGTTCTCCCACAATAATACCGGTTTCTGCAGCATATATATCCCGGAGAATGACTCTCCATTCATCGAATTGCGCATCCACAGTACCGGTCAGCTCGACCGTCTGGCCTTCGACCTCGACCACCATCGGCGCGACCTGCGCTTCCATGGACTCGCCCAGCTCCTTCATCGCCTCAAAATGAAGTTTCGATTCCTTGCCCCTGTCCATGCCGCTTTTGAAAACGGCTATTCCGCCAATCACGCCACTGGCGCCCGCTATCCGGGCGGCCTGGGTGTCCGATTTACTATCCACCATAATGCCGCCGACAACCATCAACGCGCCCATGAGCTTCCGGTTTCTGGCGGCGGCCCTCAGCTCGCGCAAGGCCTGCGCTTCCTCGAAGGTGAATTTTCGCCAATCCGCGTACGGCCGATCCATCTGCCGATATAAATCCGCGTAATACTCGTCCAGGGTATCGATGTACATATATTCGCGCTGGCGGATGCGCATCATCCTGGCAACCATCGGGTCATCCATCGATGGCAACCTGCGAACCTCGTATATTCCCTTGCGCACTTCAAGATAATCGCCAAAAACTTCGGTCGACAGATCGCCGGCGAACCTGAGTTCGGCAACCCGACGAATATTTTCAAGTTGGCTGACCGTCATCCGCTGGCGGACAGCCAGCAGATCGTTGGCGACCGAATTATAAAGATCGAGAAAGGGGTCGCCGCGAGACGGTATGTAGTCCTTGTAGGCATATTTGCTCGCCCGATCCTCGTACTTCTTGTCCAGCCACCGATGCCCGGTCGCATCGACGGCAGTCACCCTGAGTTCGAATATTTCCCCATCGGACGAGAGTATTTTGCCAAAAACCATCAGATCCGTACCCTTCGAAGCCTTCGGCAAAACCCTGACCGCGCCCCAGTTCCCGGCGTCTTCCAGGACCCGCTTCATCTGGTACGCCATGTAGCGGGCTTCCGCCTTGCGAACTTCAGGGAATATGTTGCGTTTTTCCTCCTGCTCCTCCCGCACGCCAAGATCATCCGCAACCCCCGGATCAAAAATCGCCACCCCGACATCGAGGACCGCCGAGTCGGGAATATCCTGGCTGGCTGTCTTGAGCCGGGTCGGGTTCGCCTTGATGATTTGCTGCTGAACGCAGCCGCCGGCAAAAACCAGCATCAGCAGAACGATGGCGATATTGAATTTGCTAGTCGTCATCACTGACCGGTCGCTTTCTTGTAGGCACGATATTCGTCCCAGAGTTTATCCCTGAGTACAGGATCTCTTTCATTTTGCGCCGCTTCGCGCAACTGCCTGGCGACAACATCGTCATCGCTGCCATCGGGTATATCCTCCGGTGGCGGGCTCGCCAGGACATCGGCACCGGATTGCCGACCGCCACCGGCTCCCGTGTCTTTACCCTTGCCCTGGGGCGAATCGCCCTGGCCCTCGGTTGCATCGCCGGCGGTTTGTCCCGAACCGGCAATCATCGGACCCTCACCCTCGAAACCCGGTTGCCCGCC
>JAZFYI010000104.1:0-35945 GCA_036443455.1 Gammaproteobacteria bacterium | reverse complement strand
TCGCGAAGATGCGCCGGGATATTGGCTTCGAGCACCGACGATTCGACCGGCTGGAACAAGCCTTGCCCGGCAGCATGCCAAAGATTGCCCGCGTCCACGGTTATCAGCAGGTCCGCAGGGCTGTTTTCGCCTTCTGCTATCAACCGTTGCATCAACACTTCCGCCTTGTCGGTTACGAAATCGATGCGGATACCCGTCTCTTGCTCGTAGAGGTCAAGTACCGGTTTGATCAGCTGTTCGTTGCGCGCCGAGTAAACCACCAAAGACGAATCGGCGGGCGCGGTACAGGCGGCAAGCGACGAAGCCGCAGCCAGCACAAGACAAAGGTTATGGGTTTTCATGACTTCGTCCTATCCTAAATGCTAATGATTCTCATTATCATATGAAAGTACCGTATTATCAACAGACTATTCGACTTCAGCAACGAGCATCGTTTGTTTTCGTCTAGGAGTCTGCGCGGTAGAAATATCCGTAGCGAGAAAGTGTCACAGCGAGGACAGTTTTTCGATATTTTGATGCGCATAGTGGGGCTACGCAACGAAAAAGATCGGAAAAATGGACCGCTGTGGCGCATTCGCACGACTGCAGGGACGCAGGAGGTAGAGCAACGCAGGAGCAGTCGCCGAGTAGGAATATTTCTACCGCGCAGACTCCTAAGGCTCGTCAGCGGTTTTTACACGATCGCGCCCTGCTGATTTCGCCTTATACATGGCGACATCCGCCGCCGCCAGCAACGCTTCCGCCACCGTTTTCAGATCCTGCTCGTACTCACCGGGCAGGCAACTGGAAACCCCGATGGAAACGGTGATGGTTACCGCGTTATGCGCATCGATGCTAATCGGTGTTTCGCTGACCGCCGCCCGAATCCGGTTCGCCAGGTCTACGGCATCTTTAACCTGGGTCGCCGGCAACAGCAAAACGAATTCCTCGCCGCCGTAACGCGCGGCCATATCGCTTCCGCGAATCTGGCTTTCAATCCGCTGGGCAAGTTCGCGCAGCGCCCGGTCACCGGCCAGATGCCCGAACTGGTCGTTTATGCGTTTGAAATAATCGACATCGAGCAGCAGGCAGCACAGGCTCAACCTGTCCCGCCGCGCCCGGGCCAGCTCTTCTCGCAGGCGATCCTGCAAATAACGACGATTGTGCCAGCCGGTCAAGACATCGGTCAGGCCGCTGCGCACCAGCCGCGCCCGGTTAACCATATTTTCGAGCGCAAACGAGGCGATGGTCGCCAGCCGAGCGAGCACATCCACCGCGTGCTGCGGCGTGAAACGCGTCGCATCGGTGGTCCCGAAATTCAAACTCCCCATCAGGCGGTTCTGGCGGATCAAAGGCAGTAGCGCGACGCTCTTGAGGTGGGTGGAATCCGGGAAAACCAATTGATGGTCGGCGGCGTTGTACGGCCCGAGCCAGGGTCGGCTCAGTGATGTGAACTGCGGCGCCAGACCCGCCATCGTATCGACATATATGACGCCTGGCGGCTCTTCATCACGGTCCACGCTATCCATCAGCAGGTGGCGTATTTCATGATGCGGGTCACACACCAGGAGAGTGACGTTGCTAAGCCCAAAGGAATTGGCCAGACCAGCCACCAAACGCTCCATCAGGTCGGACAGTGACTCAGCCTGCAACAGGCCAAGTTCCCTGGCCTGCGATCGCTCACGGATGATGTGATTTTTCTCAGCCTCGCTCGTCAAAGCGGCAAGCTGTTCCCTGAGCTGCTCGTTCTTTGCTTGCAGGTCGCTCATTGTTTTCCTTAACCGACCGCGAGCGGCCTGGCTCGCAGCTACCCTTTTTATCGGCTGCCTCGACACAATGCAAGCGGTCGTCAACGGGCGACAGGAATACCCCCGGCAAAAAAGACTGCGGTGGATTATGAGCGGCCGGTCAGCGCCACACCAGCCCGGCCGGCCGGGTTGCCTAGTCGAGTGGAACGCGAATGCTGATCCCACCGGCGTGCGGGTCAAAATAGCTCAGCGATAAATATCCGTAACCGTATCGGCTGCCGTAGTAACCGTAGCCATGGCGATAGCGGTGGGTGCGATATCGGCCATGCCGGTAAGAGTGGACGGGTCGGCGATAGTGGTGTCTGTCGTACCGATGGTGGTCTCGCACATGCCGGCGGGAATGCCGCCGATCGTATCGCTGGCGGTTATGGCGCGCGGATCGATGATCAAAACGCTCGCCATGGTCTGCGTGCCGCCGATCATAGCGGTCTCGATCATGGCCATGCCGCTGTGAATCGGCCAGGACCGGGCCGCACAGGACCAGGCCAAACAAGGTCATCGCAAGAATTTTCATGGGGTACCTCCCGGGATTGCTCAATTGTCCTGAAACACAGCGTACCGGTCAGCGCCTGAACCCAGGCTGAATCGATTTTTGCAATTAAATCAGGGTGTTAGCCTGCATGCTACCGAGGACCACGGATTCCTGGCGCCCTGCGGGCTAGCGCAGCAGAAGCTTGAGCAGCCAGTCGACGATTCTTCGTCGTGGCGGGTAAACCAGCCGGGCGCTATTCAGCCACGGCCGGCTGAAAACACTTTTTGCATGGGAAAATGTCAGGAATCCTTCGCGCCCGTGATAGGCGCCCATACCGGAATTTCCGATGCCGCCGAACGGCAAATCGTGAATACCGATATGAAAAATCGTGTCATTGATGCACGCGCCACCGGATTGGGTTTGCTCGAGCACCCGCCTGACCGTTTTTCGGTTGCGGTCGAAAATATACAGCGCCAGCGGACGCGGCCGCCGGTTGATGTCGCTGATCACCTGCTCCAGATCCTCATAGGCCAGCACCGGCAGCAAAGGGCCAAAAATTTCCTGCCGCATGATTTCCATCTCATCGCTCACGTCAAAGACCAGGGTCAGCGGCATGCGGCGATCGTCGAGTAACTCACTACCGGGGTTAATGACATCGACCCGGGCACCCTTGGCCGTCGCGTCAGCCAACAATGCGTCCAGGCGATCCTTGTGCCGGGCGTTGATAATGCAGGTGTGATCCGGGTTGCCATCGAGATACGGATACATCCTGGCACTGTGTTTGCGTACGGCTGCCGCGAACCGGTCGACCTGGCTCTTTGGGCAATACACGTAGTCGGGAGCCAGGCAAAGCTGACCCGCGTTCATCGATTTACCAAAACAAATGCGCTCGGCGGCGACCTCCAGATCGGCATCGGGACCAATGATCGTCGGCGACTTGCCGCCCAGCTCCAGGGTCACCGGTGTCAGGTTTTCCGCGGCCGCGCGCATGACTTCCCGGCCGACATCGGTAGAACCGGTGAACAACAAGTGGTCGAACGGCAGGCTGACAAACTGGCGCGCGGTTTCCACGCCCCCGGTCACCACCGCAACCTCGTCAGCCGCAAAGGCTTGTTCGAGCATGAGCCGGGTTGCCGCGGATGTATGCGGCGTAATTTCCGACAGTTTCAGCAGCACGCGATTACCGGCCGCCAGCGCGTATGACAACGGCTGAACCGCGAGAAACAGCGGCACGTTCCACGGCGAAACGATGCCGACCACACCCAGCGGATTGTAGTAAATTCTTGCGCTGGCCGGCGCCATCAACCAGCCGACATGGCGGCGTTCAGGTTTCATCCAGCGGCGCAAATGCCTTTTCAGATAACGAATGTTTTGAATCGGCATCAGGATTTCGGCGAACTCGGTCTCCAGCCGGCTGCGGCCGCCGAAATCTGCATCGATCGCCTCGATCAGACTTTCCTTGTGGGCCACCAGCGCCCGGCGCAAGCGGTCGAGACGATCGATACGATCTTTGCGGCTCGGCATCGGCTGCCGATGAAAAGCCTGCCGCTGGGTATCCAGCAAACTTCGCAACTCGCCGCGATCGGTTTCCGGTTGTGCAGTCGTTACTTCGCTCGGCCTGACAGACATAGTAGTCACCATAGAGATGGGCCTGCCTTGCTACCAACGGCTAAGTCCAGCAGGCTCCAAGCCTGTTAGTATTCGACCTTTAGCCCGGTCTGGCAAGATCATCGCGTGGGAGGAGCCTGTGAAAGCGAAAGCCGCTGTCGCCTGGGAGGCGGGCAAGCCACTGGAGATCGAGGAGATCGAGGTTGCCGGCCCGGCGCAAGGTGAAGTCCTGTTGCGCATGGTCGCGACCGGCGTCTGCCATACCGACGCCTTCACCTTGTCAGGCGCCGACCCGGAGGGTCTTTTCCCGGCAATACTGGGTCATGAAGGCGGGGCGGTGGTTGCAGAAATCGGCGCCGGCGTCAACAGCGTGAAGCCAGGAGATCATGTCATACCGCTGTACACGCCCGAATGCGGTGCGTGCAGTTTCTGCACATCCGGCAAGACCAATCTGTGTCAGAAAATTCGCGAGACCCAGGGCAAGGGACTGATGCCCGATGGGACCAGCCGTTTCAGCGCAGCCGGCAAAGCGCTTTTTCATTACATGGGCACCTCCACTTTTTCTGAATACACGGTGCTGCCCGAAATCGCCGTGGCGAAAATAAACCCGGAGGCGCCGCTGGAGAAAGTCTGTCTGCTCGGTTGCGGCATCACGACCGGCATTGGCGCCGTCCTGAACACGGCCAAGGTCGAGCCCGGTTCGTCGGTCGCTGTTTTCGGCCTGGGCGGAATCGGGCTGGCGGTGATCCAGGGCGCGGTGATGGCGCGCGCGGAACGCATCATCGCCATCGATACCAACCCGGCAAAATTCGAGCTGGCGACGCAGCTCGGCGCGACCGATTGCGTCGACCCACAGGACCATGCTTCCCCGATCCAGGAGATCATCATCGAGTTGACCGATGGCGGCGTGGATTACTCCTTCGAATGCATCGGCAATACCGATACCATGCGCGCCGCGTTGGAATGCTGCCACAAGGGATGGGGTGAATCGACGATCATTGGCGTTGCCGGCGCGGGCAAGGAAATCAGTACGCGACCGTTTCAACTGGTGACCGGGCGAGTATGGCGGGGCACCGCATTTGGCGGCGTCAAGGGCCGCTCTCAACTGCCAGGCTATGTCGAGCAATATCTTGCCGGTGAAGTCAGGATAGACGAGATGATCACCCACACGATGCCGCTGGAAGACATCAACCAGGCTTTCGATCTCATGCACGAAGGCAAATCAATCCGCTCCGTCATTCACTTTTAGCAGCAGCCATGTCCGACAGTGCAACAGCCACGCTCAACCTGACCTCGTCAAGCCGGTTATTCGACGGCGACTTGCAAAGTTTCGAGCATTATTCGAAAAGTTGCGACTGCGCCATGCGATTCTCGGTTTACCTGCCGCCGCAGGCAAAAAAAACCAGGGTGCCGGCGTTATTGTGGCTTTCCGGATTGACCTGCAACGAAGAAAATTTCATGTTGAAATCCGGCGCACAAAGATACGCCGCCGAACTGGGGATTGCGCTGATCGCACCGGATACCAGCCCGCGAGACACGGGGACGGCGGGCGAGGAGGATGACTGGGACTTTGGCAGCGGAGCGGGGTTTTACGTCAATGCCACCCGCCTTCCGTGGTCGCGGCATTTTCAAATGTATGACTATGTGAGCAAAGACCTGCCTGAGGTTGTCGCCGCGAATCTGCCGCTGGACACCACGCGTCTGTCGGTCAGCGGTCACTCGATGGGTGGCCACGGCGCGCTGATCCTGGCGCTCAAAAACCCCGGCATGTTCAAGTCGGTTTCGGCTTTCTCGCCGATCTGCGCCCCGGCAAGAAGTCCATGGGGAATCAAGGCATTCACCGGTTATTTTGGCGAGGACCTCACGCGCTGGCGACAATATGACGCCAGCGAACTGATCGGCCAGGCCAGGGAAAAACTGCCTTTGTTGATCGACTTTGGAGCGGCGGACGAATATCTCGAGGAACAGTTGTTGCCGGACCTCCTGGAGAATGCCTGCATCAAGCATGACCACCCGCTCAAACTGCGGATACATCCAGGTTACGACCATGGCTACTACTTTGTTGCCAGCTTTATCGGCGACCACCTCGAGTATCATGCCAGCGCGCTGGCCATCTGATAGCCAGCGCCGATCGACAGACGGACAGGTGCGCCCGGTCTATGAAACCCCGGAATGAAGCTCAAGGAGCCAAGGCAGACAACTACAGGCCGAGCCTTGCGCTGGCCGCCGGCTCGGACTGCGCCGTTGCGGCTGCCCGTCAGATCGCAGACCTGGGCGGCAACGCGGTCGACGCAGCCATCGCCGCGGTCCTGGTCGCCGCAACGACCGAGCCTGGCGTCACCGGGCTGGGCGGCGGCGCCTACCTGACTATCTGGCCGCAGGATGGCCTCCCGGTCACCATAGACGGCAATGTGGAAATGCCGGGCCGCGATGGCATCCCTCCCGAACCCGATCTGGATTCGGTGGATATGGAGTATGGCGGTGGCATAACCACCCTGGTCGGCAACGCCTCGATCGGGACGCCAGGGGCAATCGCCGCCTGCGGCCGTGCCAGGGACCGGTTTGGCAAGCTGCCCTGGAAAACCTTGCTGCAACCGGCGATCGACACCGCAAGAAGCGGCTTTCCGTTGAGCATGGCCTGCTGGTCATATCTGCAATATTCGGCCAAACCCATTTTTTCCCGCAGCGAGGAAGGCCGGCGGGCATTGCTGACCCCCACTGGCGAAATCAAGGCAGCCGGCGCCTGGATCCGCCTGCCGGAGCTTGCCGACAGCCTGGAGATCATCGCACGCGAGGGACCTGACAGCTTCTATACCGGCAGCCTGGGCCGGCGAATCGCCAGTGACATCATCGAGTCCGGCGGAATACTGAGTGCAACCGACCTGGCTCGCTACCAGGTCATAGAACGCAAACCTGTCACGGTGGAACTCAACGGCTGGCAGATCGCCGCCAACCCGCCGCCTGCCGCCGGCGGAACCAGCCTGGCGGCAATGCTCCTGTTGCTGGCGCAAAATGTCGAAAGCGACGCTGATCGCCGGTCGATACTGGTGGATGTTCAACGGCAAGTCATGCAGCTCAGGGAGCAGATGGCCGGCCTGGTCGATCCCGGGCCTGCGGCATTTGCGTATCTCGAAAAAACCGCGCGGGGAATATCGGCGCCAAACACGGTGCATGTATCCGCCGTCGACAACAGCGGATTGGCCTGCGCCGTTACCTGGTCGGCGGGTTACGGTAGCGGCCTGATGCCCGGTGGCGCGGGAATCTGGATGAACAATTGCCTGGGCGAGACCGAACTCAACCGGCGCGGCATCCTGAGCGATCCGCCCGGCACCCGGGTACCTTCGAATATGGCGCCCACGATTGCCAGGAACGAAAACGGCAGCGTACTCACGATCGGATCGCCGGGCGCGGAAAGAATTACGACGGCATTGCTGTATACGCTTTACTACGTAATTTTCGAATCGCTGCCACTGGCGGAAGCCATAGAAAAACCGAGGGCACACGTCGAAAAATCCGCTGCGGGCCTGGTTATAGCCTGCGAACCGGGCGCCACGCACGATGACACAAAGCTGCCCCTGCGACGCTTCGATCGGCCCGACATGTTTTTTGGCGGGGTGACCGCCGCGGCCCGGCTGGCCGATGGCAGCCTGATCGCGGCAGCCGACCCCCGGCGTACCGGTGCGACGCTGGTCTGTTGATGACCCGCAAAAGAAATGATATGGGTCAATGAGCGAAGCAGGCTGGCCGATTAGCATCGCATCTGAGAACATCGTCTATATCCCGAAAAACCATCAGGCCCCGACCATGCATCATGAACACGAACATTTTCTTCCCGAATCGTTGCCTGAGAATCCGCTGCAGATTGTGGATGAGTGGCTGATTTTCGCGAAAGAAAATGCGACCCGGCCAAATCCGGACGCGATGATCCTGGCAACCGGCGGACCCTCCGGAATGCCTACATCCCGGGTGGTCCTGTGCAAGGAGCTGGTCAGCGACCCTGGTTACCTGGTTTTTTTCACCAATTACCTTTCGAAGAAAGGGCGCGACCTTGCCAGCAATCCCAAAGCGTCTGCCGTTTTCCACTGGGACCAGCTGCGCCGGCAAATACGCATCGAAGGCCAGGTAACGAAATCGCCGGCAGCGGAATGCGATGAATATTTTGCCACGCGCCCATGGCCGCGCCAGCTGGGCGCCTGGGCGAGCCACCAGAGCGAGCCGATCGCATCGCTGGACCACATGCAAAAGCGGGTCGAGCAGGCGGCAAAAAAACTGGGGCTGGACATGGCTGCGCTGGAATCGAGTGGCTTGGCCCCCGCGGATATACCCAGGCCGAAGCATTGGGGCGGTTACCGTCTGTGGATTTCCACCGTGGAGCTGTGGGCCGAAGGCGCGGGCCGGATCCATGACCGTGGCTTGTGGACGCGCGATCTGACCTTGCTTGCGGACAACGGCATTGAAACCGGGAAATGGCAATCGACCCGACTGCAGCCCTGACATTTTGCCTGTTTGTTACCAGGACGATTAACTGTTCGTCGTGGAAACCTCGGCCAGAAATTCCAGCACGATTTTATTCAGCGTTGCGGCCTGATCCACAGGGGTCGCATGGCGGCTATCGCTGATCACCTCCAGGCGTGCGTTCGGCATGTGCTCGAGATACTTGCGTTTTTCCTCGACCGGCGTGTAGTCCTGATCCGCGCTGATCATCAGCACCGGCATCGTCAGCGCCGCGAGCCGGTCCACGACCGACCAGCCCACAACCGCCTTGAGCGCCTCTACGTATGACTTCCTGTCGTTACGCGCGTAGCGTTCGGCCATTTGCTCGGCGGCAACACGGTGCTCTTCCTTTGGCAACAAGCGTTTACTCACCAGGCGGGCCAGCGGTTTCATCCCGAACACACGAACGACAAATAAACGCAGGTAGTATTCGATACGCTTGGCCGCATTATCCAGCACAAAACTGGGCAGGCTGTTGAGGATGACCAGGCTTTTGACCCGCCGAGGCATTGCGATGCCCATCTGGAAGGCAACGGCCCCGCCCAGCGAATAGCCGAACACATGGCAGCGGTCGATGCCCAGGTGATCGAGCAGCGCGAACATATCGCCGGCATATTCGGCGATGCTGTGGGGCTGGGTCAGTTTGTCGCTGCGGCCAAAGCCGATAAGGTCCGGCGCAACGACCTGGTAAGCGGACGAAAACGCGGGTACCTGCTCATGCCAGTCGAGTGCGCTCGATCCCAGGCCATGCACCAGCAGCAGCGGTTCGCCATCGCCGTTTGTTTCATAGTGGAGCAAATGGCTACCTATGCGGACTACCGGCATTACATACTCCCGTGTGACCAGCGTCGAATTATCGTCAATAATGACAAAACAGTGGAGCACACGACAAGCATGAAAAAATTACTGGAATGCGAACAACTGGATATCGTCGTGGCCGATCGCTGCCTGGTACAACATCTGGACATCGGGTTGTGTGCGGGACAAATGACTTGCCTGCTCGGCGAGAACGGAACCGGCAAGACATCGACACTGCACACCCTGGCGGGACTGCTGCCAATCCCATCGGGACAGGTCCGGGTGGCCGGCAAACCGCTCGATCAATGGCGGCGCAGGGAACTGGCCCGGAAGCTGGGCTTGCTGATGCAGGACAACGAAGACGCTTTCCCGGCCAGCGTCCTGGAAACGGCGCTGATCGGGCGGCACCCGCATCTCGGTCTGTTCGCATGGGAATCCACGCAGGATGTATCGCTGGCCGAGAGTGCGCTGGCCGAACTGGGTCTCGGCGGGCTGGAAGAAAGACAGGTCACTACGTTATCCGGCGGCGAAAGAAGACGCCTGGCGATCGCCACTTTATGGATCCAGGATACAGATATCCTGTTGCTCGACGAGCCGATTACCCATCTCGACCCCCGCCACCAGTTACAGATACTGCGCCAGCTTCGGCAACTGGCGGACCAGGGCAAAACCGTGCTGGCCAGCCTGCACGACGTCAACCTGGCCAAACGATTTTTCGATCATGCGCTGCTGCTCAGCGGAGACGGCAACTGGCAATCCGGGCCGACCCGTGAAGTATTGAATGCCGATAATCTGCAGCGAATTTTTCACACCGGCTTCACTGCGATATCACACGCGGGTGGCGACTACCTGGTCGCCAACTGATTCCGGGACGCGAATCTCGCCCTGCATATAGACCGCCGCCTGTCCCGCGATACCCACCCGGTCGCCGCGCATCGTGCATTTAAGAAAGCCACCGCGCGCCGATATTTGCCTGGCCTCGAGGCGGTTCTTGCCAAGCCGGGCTGACCAGTAGGGTGTCAGTGTGCAGTGCGCAGACCCGGTAACCGGGTCCTCATCGATGCCCGCCTGCGGCGCAAAAAACCGCGAGACGAAATCGACATCGTCGCCCGGAGCGGTCACGATGACGCCAGTCCTGTCGAGCCCGGCCATGCAGGCAAAATCGGGCTGCAAATCCAGCAGTTGCTGCGCCGACTCGAAAACCGCGAAGTAATAACTGGCCCGCCTGGCTTCCATGGGCTCGCAGCCGAGGCTTTTGACCAGTTCCGGCGTCGCGGCGATTTCAACCCCCGGGTCGGCTGGGAAATCCAGCTCATACCAGCCGCCTTCATGGCTAACGCCGAGCGGCCCGCTGGCCGATTGAAAACTGACCCGGTCACAGCCCGGTTCAAGAAACTCCCGGATCACCATCGCTGCTGCAAGCGTCGCATGACCGCACAACGGCACCTCGTAGGCGGGTGTGAACCAGCGAATCTCGTACTCGCCGTCTCCGCCGACCAGGAAAGCGGTCTCCGACAAATTATTTTCCCGCGCGATGCTCAGCATCAGCGTCTCGGGCAGCCACGCCCGCAACGGGCATACGGCTGCCGGGTTGCCCCTGAGCACCTGGTCGCTGAAAGCGTCCACCTGGTAAATCGGCAATTTCACAGATACTCCTTTACCCGATCGTGCAACCGGCCATTACTTGCCAGCACGCTCGTGGTTTCCAGACCTATGGCTTCAAGATCAAGATCGGTGATGCGACCGCCGGCTTCCTCGACAATCACGCAAAGCGCGGCGATATCGAGGATATTGACATCCGACTCGACGACCACATCGATACGGCCGGATGCGAGCAAGTGATAGTGATAAAAATCGCCATAACCGCGGGTGCGATTCACCTGGCCCAACAGCTTGCCATAGCCCGGCCAGCGCTCGCCCGCCGCCAGGCTGGCGATATTGCCCGAGGACAACGTGGCCTTCTCAAGCTCATGGCAATCGCTGACCGAGATTCGCTCGCCATTCAGATACGCGCCCAGACCTCTGGCCGCCCACGCCTGCTCGCCAAACCATGGTGCATTGGAAACGCCAACCACCAGTTCGTTTTTGAAACTCAATGCGATCTGGGTGGAGAAAAACGGGTAGTTGCGGATAAAACTCTTGGTGCCATCGATCGGGTCCACCAGCCACAGGAAATCGCCGTCGCCGCTGCGCCCGGTTTCTTCACCATAAAACCCGTGCTCCGGATAGCGTTCGCCGATGATGCCGCGTATCGCCTGCTCCGCAGCGGTATCCGCCTCGGTCACCGGCGTCTGATCGGGCTTGGTCTTTATTTCGAGTTCGCGGCCGTAATAGCGACTGATAACATCCGCGGCGGCATCGGCTGCCAAACGCGCCGTCTCAAGATATTCGCTGAACATCACGCGCATCCGCAACAACAAAAAATACAGTCTATATCAGCCGAGCCATTGTTTGGCAGACGATAAGCTGGCCCGACTTGACAGCCCCCATGGCCGAACATAGAGTTCGGGCTCCATCAGGTGCAGGCAGCATGGCTGCCCGGGAAGCCGGTGCGCTGAGCTAAAGATTCAGCTATTCCGGCACTGCCCCCGCAACGGTGATCGAGTCAAGCTTCATCATCACGGTGAGTCCGTGAATCCACTGCGTTATACGCGGGAAGGAGATGAAGCCGGCGCAAGTGCCGCTCGTCAGTCCGGAGACCGACCCGATGGTCCATATACCGACGCCGCGGAGGGCCTAGCGTCAATGGGTCATGACTCCCACTGCTTCCTCCACGGACCGGTATTTTTCCGGTCTCGATCACCCACGGGTGCGTGGTAAGGAGCCAACCATGAAAGCCATATTTTTTCTCGCCGCGATGGCGGCAATATCCCCCCAGACCGTTGCTGCCTGTTGCGAGGACGACGCGGCGCGCCTCCAGCAAATCGTCGTGACAGCCACCCGGGAAAAACAGTCCCTGGCCAGCACGCTGGCGCCGGTCCTGGTTATCGATCGCGATGAAATAGAGCTCAGCCAGGCCAGGGACCTCGCCGACTTGTTGCGTTTTCATGCCGGGCTGGAAATTTCGCGTAACGGTGGCGCCGGTCAAACCACATCCGTGTTCGTGCGCGGCACCGACAGCAATCATGTGCTGGTCATGATCGATGGCGTCAAGATCAACCCGGGCACCATCGGTGGCGCGGCCATCCAGAACATTCGCCCGCGGATGATTCAGCGCATCGAAATCGTCAAGGGGCCACGCACCAGCCTGTATGGTTCGGATGCGATTGGCGGCGTGATCAACGTGATTACCCGCAAGGCGAATGGCGACGTGGAATTCAACGCCGGCGCCGGTCGTTACGGGACCTATGACCGTGGCGTGACCGTTAGCTGGCGGGACGACGACCATGCCCTGTATGCCTCGTACAGCCGTTTTAATACCGATGGCTTCCCGGTGCGGACCGGTAGCAGCGTCGATCGCGGCTATGACAACAACAGTGCGCGCTTGCAGGGCAACACCCGCCTGGGAAATCTGGATCTGGAATTTTCCTTCTGGCGGGCCAGCGGAACCAGCGAGTACCTGGATTTTTTTGCGACGCCGGTCAGCCAGGACTATAGCAACCAGACCTTGTCGCTGGGGCTCGGTTTTGCGCCCGCCGAAAACTGGAGCAGCCGCATCACCTTGGCCCGGCTCACCGACGACATCGACCAAAATGACAGCATGGACTTCGTGCGCACCGAGCGGACCACGCTGGACTGGTTTAACAGCATTCCCCTCGGTGACAAGCAACTGTTGTCGGCCGGAATTTATTTGTCCCGCGAGCATGCGGAAAGCCTTTCCTTTGGCACCGGCTTCGATCGTGACCGCGACGACCACGCTTTCTACGTGCAGGACCAGTTCGACTGGGACAGACACCAGTTGTTGCTGGCCTTGCGCTATGGGGATTTTGAGAGTTTTGGCGGCATCAGCACCTGGAATATCGAGTACGGATACGTGGCCACGGATGCACTGATGCTGACCGCGTCTTTAGGCACGGGCTTCAGGTCGCCGGATGCCACCGACCTGTTCGGCTTCGGCGGCAACCCCGATCTGCTGGCCGAGGAATCCCGGAATGTCGAACTGGGTCTGCGCTGGCAATTCACCGACCACACGAGTCTTGGCGTGCAAGCCTTCAAAAACGACATCGACAACCTGATCCAGTTTGTGGTCATCGACCCGCTGACCTTTGCCGGCCAGAACATGAATGTTGCGAAAGCCAGGATCTCCGGCGTCGAAATGACCTGGCGTTTTCAGAACGAGGGCTGGGACCTGCGCAGCAGCCTGGTTTTCCAGGACCCGGAAAACATCAGTGACGATCAGCAGTTGCTGCGCCGCGCGAAACGCAGCCTGACCCTGAGTATAACAAGGCGTTTGCGCTCGCTGGATCTTGGCTTCGATCTGCTGGCCACAGAAAAGAGAAAGGATTTTGGCTTTCCGGCGCCGATCGATATCGGCGGCTACACGCTGGTCAATTTTAACGGCCGGTATGGCATCGGCAAGCACTGGCAGTTGAACTTGAAGGTAGAGAATCTGCTCAACAAGGATTACCAGACAGCGGCGGGTTTTAACAGCTCCAAACGGGCCGCCTTTATCGCGCTAAACTACCTGATACCGGCGAAATAGAACCGGACAAACAGGGGAGAGCCGATGGGACATCGTCTGAGCAAGATCTATACGCGAACCGGCGACAAGGGCGAGACCGGGCTTGGCGATGGCAAGCGGGTCAGCAAGGACCACCTGCGGGTCGAGACTTTCGGTTGTGTGGACGAAACCAACAGCGCGATCGGCATGGTGCTTGCGAATGCCGGATTGCCGGAGCCGGTCGTCGATTGCCTGGTCGAAGTGCAACATGATTTGTTCGATCTGGGCGGAGAGCTTTGTATTCCCGGTCACGCGGCGGTAAGCGGCGAGTTTGTAACTCGCCTGGAAAACCAGCTCGATCAGTTCAACGCCAATCTGCCGGCGCTAAAGGAATTCATCCTGCCGGGCGGCGGACCGGCGGCCGCGGCCTGCCATCTCGCACGCACCATTTGCCGGCGCGCCGAACGCCGCGTCGTCAGCCTGTCCGCGCTCGAGAAAAATATCCGGCCGGAGGCGATACAGTACCTGAACCGTTTATCCGATCTGCTGTTTGTGATTGCGCGGGTGCTGGCCCGCCACGAACAAGGCAGTGAAGTGCTCTGGAATCGCGACCGGAATTAGTCGGTCCGCGCTATTTTCCGGCGCGCCCGATCGAGCAGGCCGCATACCTGGGCCGCGCCATCCGCCAGGCGCAGACCGGCCCGGGCCAGTAGCGATGCATCGACCAGGTACAGATTCTCGAGCCTGACCGCGGCGACCGCGGGATAATCCAGCCAGATATCCAGCGGGTTCGCGCTACCGGTCCGGGCAGACAGGATCACCTGCGGGTTGCGCAGCAATACCGTTTCCATGCTGACAACCGGCGCCAGGCTGTCCAGATCGGCAAAAATATTCATCCCGCCACACAACGAAACCACCTCGCTGATGACTTGTTTGCGGCCGATCGTAAACAGGGGCCGCTCGGCGACCTGGTAGAAAACACGGATCGGCGGTTTTTGCAGATTCTCGACCCGCAGCCGGTCAACTTTCGCAAGATACAGATCCGCCGCGCGCCCGGCGCGGTCTGCGTGACCGGTTATGTCCCCGATACGGCGAAGCTGGATGGCAACCGATTCCAGCCCGGTTGCCGCCAGCTCGAGCACCTCATAACCATCAACGCGCAAGCCGTCGATCAAGGGCTGAGGATTGCCGCCCGGCCAGGCGAGTATCAGGTCCGGATGCAAGGCTGCCAGTTTTTCCGAATCGATTCTGAATGCATCGCCAATTCTTGCGATGCTCGACGCCTGCGGCGGGTAGTCGCTGTATTCGACGGTTCCGACCAGCAGATCGCCGGCGCCAGCAGCAAATACCAGCTCGGCAAGATGCGGGGACAGGGTAACGATACGCTCCGGGTTTTCGAACACCGCGGGTTGGCGGACCTGGGCTGTCGTTTCCACGCTGGATATCGCCAGCAGTACCGCCCCGAGCAGAACGGATGGCAGGGTCTTCATGCAGGGTTCAGACCGCCCAGCCGAGCAGCGTCAATACGGCGATCGCGAAAACCCAGACGAACAGCGCTCTTTGCACCAGCCGGATCGCGGCGCGGGCGCTGCACACCTGCGGGTCCTCATCCAGGAGGTCGCCGCGAATTTCTTCCAGGGCCCCCCGCCCGACTGCGGCAAGCAGCTCTTTCGTCTTGATATAATTTCGCAACTTGCTGCGCGTGGCTTTTGCATAGGCACGCCATGCAGAAAACGCGCCATCAAAACTGCCGGCAATCGCATAGCCAATCGCCAGCAACCGGGATGGGATCCATATCAAAAACCCATGTATCCAGTAAACGGACTCGCCCGAGGCGGCGGCTTCGGCGTTTTCCTCCTGCAGGCGCGCGGCTTCGTATGATTTGCGCCTGCGAAACAAATCGGTGACCCGAAACATCCAGGCGCCGACCGGCCCGAGAACCATGAACCAGAACACGACGGCAAAAATCCGGTTGACCGCCTGAAAAAGAACGGCCTCTTCGACAGCAAGTTCCCTTTCTCCCGGATCACGAGGAAAATTGCTTTCCGTCAACTCCTTGGCGCTGCGGCCGATTTCTTCTTCGTCCCCTTTGGCGCGCGCATCGCAAAAACCCCGCACCTCCTGCTGGAGATCGCGCGGCCCCAGGGAAAAAATCAGCAACAAGATCGCAAACAATAAATAGGGCAATTCATTCAGGACATCGCGAAAGCCAACGGCGACCAGCAATACGGGCAACACCGGGAGCAGAATGATGGCGATAACCGCGAGGGTTTGCAGCCAGGCGCCCAGATTGCGCGACCGTGCGAGACCCCAGTCGAAGTAGGCATCCAGCCAGCGCGGCTCACGAAGATGCAACAAATGGGTAACCAGCCGTTCCAGGAATAATCCGATGATTAATGCGATCAGGTTCATATAGTCGGTGACTCTTCCTCTGGATTCTGCAAAAACAAGCTTAGCAAGTCCCATTCAAAACCCGGCCCGGGGTCCAGCTTGCGACCCGGCGCAATATCGCTGTGGCCGGTTATCTTGTCCTCATTCAGACAAGGATATGCCTTGCAAAGTGTCTTCACAACCAAGCACAGGCTTTGATACTGCGGGATTTCAAAGGAACCGTCATCCGTCCCTTCAAGCTCTATCCCGATGGAAAAATCATTACAGGCCGGCCGCTCACAATACTCTGATTCCCCGGCGTGCCAGGCTCGCAGGTGGAACGGAACGAATTGAACCACTTCGCCATCTCTCCTGATCAACAGGTGGGCGGAAACTCTCTGTTGGCAGACCTCACGGAAATACGGGTGCTCATCCGGCGGCAAATTATTGCTAAACAGCTTTTCTATCCAGGGTCCGCCAAACTGCCCGGGCGGCAGGCTGATGCAATGGATCACGATCAGTTCGGGCTGGCAGCCGGGCGGGCGCTGATCGCAATTGGGTGAAGCGACATGTCTCGCCTCATCCAGCAAACCGGTTTTCGGGTTGATTTCCATATGCGCAGCCTGGTGTTTCGCCTGTATGCAAGTCTGCCACAGCTTGAACCGCTTGCGACGCACGGCGACAATCAACATCCATTGGCACGACAACCAGCAACGGTGGATTGAACGGGTGAGGCTCAGCCGGATATATCACGGTCAGCAACTGGATGGTGCGCGCGAGGCGACGCTGGGCGATGCCGCGAGCCGGCACCTGGTTCGTGTCCTGAGGCTCAGGGCCGGGGAGGAATTGATCGTTTTCGATGGCTGCGGTGGAGAATACCCTGCCCGGATCAGCAAGATCAGCAACGGGCGCGTCGAAGTTACGCTGTCCGAACCTCGCCACCCGCTGACCGAGTCACCGGTCGATATCACGCTGGCGCAAGGGCTGATCCGGGGAGAACGCATGGACCTGGTCCTGCAAAAAGCAACCGAGCTTGGCGTCAGCCGAATCGTCCCGGTCGCGATGGAACGCTGCGTAACCAGGCTGAGCCCGCAGCGGCTGGAAAAAAGAATGCAGCATTGGCAAAAGGTGGTCATCGGCGCCTGCGAGCAATGCGGCCGCACCGTTTTGCCGGTCATCGAGTCTTTGCAAAGCAGCGCGGAACTGATCGACAGCGCCACCCAAAGCGAATACCCCTTGCGGGTGTTGCTGCAAGCAAATGCAGAAACCCGGGTCGATGACCTCCCGCAGCCTCGAGGCCGCCGAATTCTCCTGTGGGTCGGACCGGAAGGCGGTTTTGCTAAAGACGAAGCGGCGGCGGCAATCGCAAAAGGCTTCCGCGGCCTGCGCATGGGACCCCGGGTGTTGCGCACCGAGACTGCCGGCCTGGTCGGTCTGAGCCTGTTGCAAACCAGGTTTGGCGACCTGAGGTAATGGGCGTCGATCCAGCGGAGAATCCCGTACTCAGGTTCCTACTGCTTCCAGCCCGGCTTATTCATGAATAAGCCGGGCTAGGATCATCGCTTCCAGCTTTTCGAGATCAGGCACCAGCGGGTATTCATTGACCATCCTGAGCTGGCAAAGGATCGGCAAGTGTGCATTTTTTTTCTCATCGGGCTCCTTGCGGAGAACTCCCGGGTTGACCCTGACCAGCTGCGGAAAACCCTGGCTGACAATACCGAAGAAGCGTTCCGGCAACGCGTTGCCGGTCGCGTGAAAAATAACGACTCTGCTGCGCCGGCCGGTCTCAGGAATCCGGTCCCCGCAGCATCCTTCGAAAGAAACCGTGGGCACCAGTCGACCGTCCCAGCGCATGCCTCCCAGGTACCATGCGAAATCCGAGCCGTTGCCCTCCGGCGCCGAAAATCCGACGACTTCAGCGACACAAGCGCGCGGGACCAGCAGGCGTTTTTCCGCCAACGGAATCAGCAGGCTGTATAGCTCCTGACTGGTCCCTTTCATTGGCCCGGCTTCCCGACCAGCGGCTCGATGGCATCCAGCAGCTGGCTCTCCTGGTATGGTTTGCCAAGGTAATCGTCAATGCCGAGTTCGATCGCCTTGGCACGATGTTTTTCGCCGGTACGTGAAGTAATCATCACGATGGGAATCCTGGCCATGCGTTCGTCATTACGAATCCTGGACGCGAGTTCATAACCATCCATTCGCGGCATTTCGATATCCAGCAAGATAATGTCCGGGGTATGTTCCTGCAGCAAAGCCTCGGCATCGATACCATCCTTGGCGGTAATAACCCGCATTCCGTTACGCTCCAGGAGTCTTTGGGTAACGCGGCGAACGGTAATCGAATCATCCACGACCAGGACAAATGTGCGGGTATCTTCCTTGCGCGCAATCGGTTGCGGTCGCCGGCGCGCGGCATCCGAACGGACCAGCCCGCCGAGATCGAGGATCAATGCGACGCTGCCATCGGCGAGGATGGTGCCACCCGATATGCCCGAAATACTGGCCACCTGGGGCCCGACCGATTTGACCACGATTTCACGGCTGCCGAGCAACTCATCGGCAACCAGCGCCGTCGAATGCGAGCCCGCCCGGACCAGGATAATCGACACCGACAAGTCTTCATCGGCAAACCCGGTCGAATGACCGCCGGTAAAATGAGCCAGGTGACGCAAGCGGTACTGGCGTCCGCCAAACTCGAACTCGGGGTCGTCCTGTCCGAGCAGTTCGCTGACCTGGTGGCGCGGCATCCGCGCGATACCTTCCACCGTCGGTAGCGGCAAGGCATAGAACTCGTCACCCACCCTGACCACCATGGCCTGGGTGATCGCCAGCGTGAATGGCAAGCGGATAACGAAGCCGGCACCGACTCCTGGCGTAGATTCCACATGCACAGACCCACCCAGGCGTTCCACTTCCGTGGACACGACGTCGAGCCCGACACCGCGGCCGGCTGTCTGGGTCACTTTGCTGGCGGTCGAAAACCCGGGACGGAAGATCATCTGCAATACTTGCTCGGAGGGCATGGATTCGCTGACATCGAGCAAGCCGCTGGCTATCGATTTCTTTCTGATCTCGTCGGCATCGATCCCGGCGCCATCGTCGGAGACCCGGATCATCATTTCCGAGCCTTCCCGTTTCAAGGCAATACAAATATCCCCGGTCTCGGATTTGCCGGCCGCCTTGCGCGCTGACTCGTCCTCGATGCCGTGAACCACCGCATTGCGAAGTATATGTTCGAGCGGCTGCAACATGCGTTCGAGTACCTGCCGATCGAGTTCGCCGCTCGCGCCTTCGAGTCTCAACTCGGCTTTCTTGTTCTCTTCACCGGCGGTCTGGCGCACTATCCTGTCCAATCGTTTTTCATAACGATTAAAAGGAACCATGCGAGTCCGCATCAGGCTGCTTTGCAAATCCGCGGTCAGTCTTGCCTGCTGCGACAACAGGGAATCCGATTCCTGAAACAGGTTTTCGAGCAAATCCTTGATGCTGGCGACGTCGTTGACCGACTCGGCCAGGGCTCTGCTCAATTGCTGGATCATCGAATAGCGGTCAAGTTCCAGCGGGTCGAAATCACTGGTCCCCGACTCCTCCTGATGGCGATGCAGAATCTGGGTCTCGGTCTCCAGCTCCATGTTGCGCAACTGGGCCCGCAGCCGCGTGATCGTGCGCGTCAATTCGGCGAGGTGAAAATCGGTCGACCGCATTTGCTGGTCGAGGCGCGACCGATAGATGCTGATTTCGCCGGCGAGGTTCAACATCTCGTCGAGCTGATCTGCCTCAACGCGGGTGTAGTCCTGGCGCTCCAGCGAATCCTTCCTCATCGGCGTCGCGGATGGCGATTGCGGGACAGGAATTGCCGACACGTCCTCCGCCGCTGGTGGCTTTGCGGCGGGCTCTTCGATAGCGGCTCGTTTGCTTGCCGCGGGCTGCTCCTCGCTGGCTTTTGCCCGTGGCTTCGCCGCGCCTGGCTGTACGCTTGCCGTGCGAACCGGCTTCTGGTCCGGAATTTCCTGCGCTTGCCGATCTTCGGTCTGCTCACCTGGCTGGGTTGGCGCGGCTGGCTGCGCCGTTGTTTCCCTGGCAACACCGCGGTCAACGACCATCAGGTCGACAATCTTTTGCTGCAGATCATCTCTGGATGCCACCTGCTGGCCAAAGCTCACCGTCTCACGCATGGCATGCAAGCCATCCAGTGAGGCTTGCAGGATTTCCGCCAGCGAGTCGCTAAAGCTCAGTTGATCCTGGCCAATCATATCGAGCAGGGACTCGGTCTCGTGGCTGAGATTTCCCATCGCCGGTATGCCGGCCATGCGTGCGCCGCCTTTAAGCGTGTGCAAGCATCGTTTCAGTTCCGCAAGCGCGGTCTGGTCGCTTGCATCGTCACGCAGACCGGCCAGCGCTGTCTCCGCGGTATCCAGCAGCTCCGCCGCTTCCTCACTGAAAATCGATGCGATTTCGCCATCGAACTCGACTTCTTCTTCCTCGGCCCACTTCTCAATTTCTTTGGCGCCGTCCGCATCTGCCTGCTCTGCATCCAGCCTGGCTTCGAGTTCGTGAAGTCGCTCGATCAGCCCGAGGTGATTCGGGAAGAACCCCGTATCCTCATCGAGATGCCTGATAATCCGGTCAAACGATACGACGACATCCTGACAGACCTTGATTCCGACCATGTCGAGACCTTTGCCCATGTCATACAGTTTGCGAACCAGGCGGTCCAATGGCTCGGCGATCTTTATCCCTTGCATGGCCCCCGCCATTTTTGCGCTGCCGTGGAGGGTATGGCAGGCCCGGTACAGCGCCTCTGTAACCGGATAGGGTGCGGCGCCGGCGTCACAAGCTTGCAGATAATTGCGAATGATCCTGAGATGGCCGGTGGTTTCTTTGACGAATATTTTCCTGAGTACCGGGTCCATCTCCGGCTCGGGCACATCCGGCGCAGCTTCCTGTCCTGCGGTCTCCAGCAGACCGTCAATCTGCGGCGCGACCATCGTGGCCTCACCGATATCGTCATCATCGGCGGCTGGTTCAATTTCCGACTCGTCGGGACGGGGTTCGACCAGCCGGGTCGCCAGAGCCATCAGCCCAGCGACGTTGCTCTTGCTCTTTCTGCCAACCTCCAGTTCCTCGACCAATTCCGGCAGCACCGCGCAACTGACGGTCAGCATCCTGGTCATCTCTATATTGAGTTCCAGCGTACCGTCGATGATCCGGTTCATCAGGTTCTCGACGACCCAGGAAAACTCGGCGATCCGGCTGGCGCCGACCATCCGGCCGCTGCCCTTGAGCGTGTGGTAGGAGCGCCGCATCCGGCGCAGCGCCTCGTGGTTGCCGGTGTCCGCTTTCCAGATCGCCTGCTGCTTCCTGATCACCAGGATTTCCTCGCGCGCCTCCTCGATAAACAACTCGAGAAACGCAGGATCCAGCCTTTCACCCGGATCGGCTGTTACCTGATCCAGCACCGGCAGTTCTCCGGCCGGCACCTGTGCCGGTCCTTTGACCTCGCCTTGCCGCTGTATTCCAATTGGCCGGGCAACGGCAGTCTCATCCTGGTCTGCTTCGTCGACCAGCGGGATTCGATCCATCTCGTCCGGCGTCGCCAGCGCCTTGAGACAGTTATCGATATTGTCCAGCATGTACCAGGGGTCGCTACGGCCACTTCTCAGCGTTTCCAGGTAATACTCGATGCTGACGACAGCATCGGCCAGCCGATCCAGGCCCCTGGCGCTGATCGCACCCGGCCCGGGCCTCACATGTTGCTGAATCAGGGCGCTGATTTTTTCCGTCTGCTTGACCGCCCGCGATTTTTCCAGCATCAGCAGTCCGCTCACTACGCCACGCATCAATTCGGGCACCTGATCCATCGACTGATACTCGCCGTGGTTCAGCGCCTGGGTCATTGCGTCCTTTACT
Source organism: Gammaproteobacteria bacterium (assembly GCA_036443455.1). Lineage (GTDB taxonomy): Bacteria > Pseudomonadota > Gammaproteobacteria > Steroidobacterales > MnTg04 > MnTg04. Next base: position 13,903 of record JAZFYI010000104.1, on the reverse strand, counting down.
CTTGCGAGATTGACTATGCATTCTCGCAATACCGCATCGGCAACCGGGCGAAATTCGCGTTCCGCGTCGCCATCTTCGCCTTCTGCCGCCTGCTTTTTTTTTGGCGTCGGCAAAATCAGCTTTAGCAACGCGTCATCCAGGTTATCCTCGACCTGCAGCAAGACGGCAGCCATCTGCAAAAAATCAGCTTCCTCGAGTGAATCACCGCCACTCAACAGCACTTGCAGACGGCTGGTTTCGTTCATGACCAGTGCGCGCAGATCACCCAGCCCGAGCACGCCGAGCGTATCGCTGATTTTCTTGAGCAGCTCGGCCTGCGGCATCAACTCCTGCACGGATTCCATGCCTGTGCGCACGAAAATATCGAGCACATCCTTTACGTTGGCGAGGTCTTCCTTGATAGCCGCGGCCACCGTTTTCATCAGTTTCACGCTTGGCGCAGACAGACTCTCGCGTGCCTGTTCGATTTCCTCATCGCCGGGCAGAACTTCGTCCAATTTGAAAGCACGCTGGATCGCAAGCACGCGCTTGCCTTTACTGGTGGAGCGGCCGATGTAATACAACAGGTTGTTGCGCAATTCGGCGGAACTGCCCCCGCCGTCGCCTGCCTCGCCAATATCGACCAATCTTTTTATTTGCCGATCCGCCTGCCCGAGCAGTCGTTTTAACGACACGCTGGTCTCGAGCCCCTGCTCACTCAGGGCCTCGATGATGCCGCCCACGACCCACCAAAGCTGCTCTACCTCGCGGTTGCTTGCCGCAAGCTCCAGGCTTTCCGCGATCTCAGACAGAATATCGAGGTCTTTTCCAGGATCGCTGCCGCGTATCCAGCCAAGCAAGCTGTTTTGAAATCTCGGTCGCTGACGCGCTGCAACTTCCCGGATATCGAGTTGCTTGTCGACGCGCTTTTTGTCCGGTGAAGCTGCGGGTTGCCGGTCGGCGGTGAGATTCAGCAACAGCAGCGTCCCTTCGGACAGCAGCGGTCGGCCACGTACCGAGCGCAGATCGTTGAGCAGCGGCAAAAGAATCAGCGCGATATCGCGTCCGCCATTGATAACCCGGTCCAGGTAAACCGGCAACTGAACCATCGAGCGGCTCAGCGCCTCCAGCGCATCGGTTTGCGTTTTCTCTCCACGCCGGCTCTCGAGGAGATAGGCAATGACATTTTCCATTTCCTCGGCCAGCAGCGCCGCGCCATAAATTTCGACCAGGCGCAACACCCCTTGCACTACATGCAAATGCTCCGCTGCCTGCTGCAGATACTGTTGCTGCCCGGGGTCCTCGATATATTCCTCAAGAGCGACGCGCGCGCTTTGCATGGTCTCGGACAGCCCCTGGCTAACCAGTTCCAGATTTTGCTGGGATATCTCGCCGCTGTACCGGTTATCGGACACCTGGTTCAAACCTGCACTGCCTCATCGCGGTCATCACCTGCATTCAATGCATCGACCAGGTTTGGCTCGCCCACTGTTTCGCCGGCTGCCGGTTTTTCCCCCGGCGGGCTTTGCTTACCGGTTTCGTCGTCCGGCAAGGTGAACCCTGCCACCGAGCGCCTGAGTTGAGTCGCCAGTTCGGCGAGCTTGCGAATCGATTCGGAAGTCGCGTTCGTGCTTTCCGCGGTTTGCTCGCTGATTTCCCTGAGGACCCCGGTGTTGCGCGAGATATCCGCGGCGACCAGCGACTGTTGCCTGGCTGAATTGGAAATATTCTGTACCAGCGAAGCGATCTGGTTTGAAACCTGTTCGATTTCCTCCAGCGCCGCGCCGGCGTTTTCGGCCAGCAGCGCACCGCCGACCACATCGGTCGTGCTGCGCTCCATTGAAACCACTGCTTCATTGGTATCCGACTGGATCGTGCGCACCAGGACTTCGATCTGTTTGGTCGCATTGGTCGAGCGTTCGGCCAGACGCTGAACCTCATCGGCGACCACCGCGAATCCTCTGCCCGCCTCGCCGGCCATGCTCGCCTGTATCGAAGCGTTTAATGCCAGGATATTGGTTTGCTCGGCGATATCATTGATCAGCTCGATGATATTGCCGATTTCCTGCGAACTTTCTCCCAGGCGTTTGATGCGTTTGGACGTATTCTGAATGGTTTCCCGGATCGTGTTCATCCCTTCGATCGTCCGGCGTACGGCATCGCCGCCTTTGTGGGCGACATCAACCGAATGACGCGCAACATCCGCCGCACGTTCCGCGTTACCCGACACTTCCTCGACGGAGCTGGCCATCCGGGCGATCGATTCGGTCGTCGAGCCAACCTGTTGAGCCTGGGTCTCGCTGGCTGCTGCAAGATGGCTGATCGTGGCCTCGGATTGCCTGGCAGCCGCATCCACCAGGATCGAGGAATCCCTGATCGTCGTGACCAGGTTCCGCAATGCCTCGATCGCGTAATTGATGGAGTCGGCGATAGCGCCGGTAATGTGCTCGGTTACCGTGGCCTGCACGGTCAGGTCGCCATCTGCAAGATTACCCAATTCATCGAGCAGCCTGAGTATTGCCTGCTGGTTGCGCTCGTTCTGAAGGGCATGCTCCTCGGCGACTCGCTGTACATTGGTGCTCGAGAAATAAAGCCAGACCAGGCCAGCCAGGAATAACAACGCGGCTACCAGGATGATGAAATGCAGGGCCGGGCTGGCAAGCGGGCCCCCGGGCGGACTCGCTGCATCGACAGCGGTCGCAATTTGGCTGCGCAGGGTACCGGCCAACGCGACCAGATCGGCGGCCGTGGCCTGTGAACTGACGCTGGCGGCGACACCCTCTGCCGCGGCCTGCAATACGGGCTCCACTGTCTCGAAAGCCAGGTTGACTTCGTCTGCGGCCTGGCCGCCAAACTGCGGATCGCCCAGCAATTCCTGAACCTTGCCGGCCAGACCCTCTACGGCGGAATCGATCTGCGAGCTGAATTCTTCAATCCCCAGTTGTCCATCCTTATACGCCTCCAGGATCACCACCGCGGAACTGGTGAGACCGGCAGCCTGTTCCAGGTTTTGCCGCTGATCCTGCCAGCGGCTGCCAAGCAGGGATGCCGACATGCGCTGCAGTACGGTGATAAATACGCCGGCATCGTCGATCGCCTGGTCAACAGCGGCCGCCAATCCCTGCACCTTATCCTGCGCATCGACCAAGCCGTTTATGGCGACGTTGAGTGCCCGCCAGTCTCCGGATAACCCCGCCTCGATGCCGGCTCCGGCGAGCGTCTCCCGAGCCGACGCCACTTCCTCCCTGATCTCCGCGAGTTGCTGATAGCTGGCGCTCTCGCCATTAGCGGCGCTTGTGGCGGCCTCCGCCACGGCACCGAGCCGCTGATCCAAAACGCTTACGCCAAAGGCCCTGGACTGGCTGGCGCTGCTTGCGCGACTCCCCATATAGGCGGTCAACAGCGCCAACAACAGCATCAGGCCCAGTGCGCCCATCAGGGCAGGCAGCCATTTAACCGAATTGAAATTATCTATCATCAAAATATCCCGCATCAGGCAGTTACCGGTCCGTTATCCGCCGCGTTTAGAAATTCATCGCTTTCCACCAGGCTTTTGAGGCTCAGGACGGGCCAGGTTTCGCCGCCTTGTTCGAAGGACCCCCTGAGAAACCGGTCGCAGCGGATCACCGTTCTTGGCGTCTCGCGGTTTCTCTGGCTTTCCGGAAAGCGCCGGAATCCCAGGACCTCATCGACCAGCAGGCCGGCCGGCACATCGCGATGATTGACCGACAAGACCCGGGCGCGCCGGCTGTTTGCGGCGATGCCGCCGCCAAAAAAGTGGTTGATGTCGATCAGCGGCAAAAGTTGCCCGCGGATATTGACCAGGCCACGCAGCCAGTGTTTCGCTCCCGGAACCCTGGCTACGCCGGATGGCAGCGTCAGGACTTCCCGGATTTCCTCCCTGGCCACGAGGAATTGTTCGTCTCCCAGGCGAAAACCAATGCCGACGTATTCCTTGTCCTCGGTGGACTGCTGCGGGCTCCGCGAAGCTGCCGCTCGCGCCCGCCTTTCCATTTCCAGCAACAACTCAAATGGCCGGTCTGTCAGTGTCTTCAGCTCGGGTGACTTCTTCATGACCTCACTTTTCGAGCACCGACCGGGCCATTGCAACGAGTTCGGAATCGGCGAAGGGTTTGACGATGTAATCGACGGCTCCCTGGCGCATTCCCCAGATGCGATCCGTCTCCTGCCCTTTGGTGGTCACCATGATGATCGGTATATCGGCGGTCTCAGGATCCTTGCTCAGTTGCCGGGTCGCCTGGAAACCATTGAGTCCCGGCATCACCACATCCATCAGGATAAGGTCCGGCTTGAGTTCCAGCGCCATGCGAATTCCCTCGGCGCCATCTCCGGCCGCTGCCGTGTCAAATCCGTGTCTGCGCAGCGCCTGCCGCATGACATGCACTTCGGTGGGTGAATCATCGACTATCAGAACCATCGCCATGTCATTCTCCCGGCCAGTCCCCCGTCAACTGCGGACGTGGCTCGCAATCGCGCTCAACAACTCGTCCTTGGTAAACGGCTTGGTCAAGTATTGCTGCGACCCGACTATCCGCCCCCGGGCCCGGTCGAAAAGACCGTCCTTGCTGGAAAGCATGATGACCGGAATCGACCTGAAAACTTTATTGTGTTTGATCAGCGCGCAGGTCTGGTAGCCGTCGAGGCGTGGCATCATGATGTCCACGAAAACGATATCCGGCTGGTGATCGGCGATCTTGGACAGGGCGTCGAATCCGTCCACCGCGGTAAACACCTCGCACCCTTCCCTGGTAAGCAAAGTCTCGGCTGTTTTGCGTATGGTTTTGCTGTCATCGATAACCAATACCTTGAGGCCATCAAGATCCGGTCGATTTTCCTCAACCACTAGCGGTACTCCTGTTCGCTGCCACCTGCCGGTCCATTCTGGAGGTGTGAAAAAATCTTCGCTGATCCGGTCAATGAATCACTTTGCTGGTGGGGGTTTTAACATATTGGGACCGCTGCCGTCACCCGGACGGAAAGCGGTTCCGTGAGGCCACCCTTTGCTATTATGCGGGCACTGGCGTGGCAGTAGAATACCCCGTCCAAACGGGCCGGAGAAGCAAGCGAATATGAACGAGAATCCAGTCAGGCTCGGCGTCGTCATGGACCCGATCGCCGATATCAAACCGTACAAGGACAGTACTTTCGCCATGTTGCTGGCCGCTGCCGCCCGTGGCTGGAGCTTGCATTACATGGAGCAGGACGACCTGTGGGTCGAAAACGGCAAGGCCATGGCCATGGCCAGCCCACTGGACGTGCGCGACCAGCCAGCGGACTGGTTCTCGCTGGGCGAAAGCAATGACATGGAACTGGGCGATCTCGATGTCATTTTGATGCGCAAAGACCCGCCATTCGACATGGAATACATCTATACCAGCTATATACTCGAACTGGCGCAGGAGCAGGGCGCCCTGGTGGTCAATGACCCCGCCAGCCTGCGCGATGCCAATGAAAAAGTTTATATGTCATGGTTTCCGCAGTGCTGCACGGACACTTTGATCAGCAGATCGATGGATCGCATCCGGGAATTTGCCAGGACCCATGACAAAATCGTTGTCAAACCACTGGATGGCATGGGCGGACGATCGATTTTTATAGTCGCCAGGAATGATCTCAACACCAACGTGATCGCCGAGACCCTGACCGATTTCGGTCAGCGTTTCGCGATGGCCCAGCGGTTTTTGCCGGAAATCAATGAAACCGGCGACAAGCGGATCCTGCTGATCGATGGTGAGCCGGTACCCTACGCGCTGGCCCGTATTCCGGCGGAGGGCGAAGCCCGGGGAAATCTTGCGGCCGGCGCCCGCTCCCGGGGCGTGCCATTGAGCGAACGCGATTACTGGATATGTTCTGAACTGGGCCAGACCCTGAAAGAAAAGGGGCTGCTATTTGTGGGACTGGATGTGATCGGCGACTACATGACCGAGATCAACGTGACCAGCCCGACTTGCATCCGTGAACTCGACGCAGAGTTTGACCTGGATATCGGCAGCCTGATCATGGACGCGATTCAGTCACGGCTGGCAACCGGCAAGTAGCCCCCATGTCACCAATGCGGCGACCACCTTGGTGAATTATGCGGCTTAGGCGCCTGCTGATTATCGGCGCTGCGATGCTGGTGATCTCCTGCGAGCCGAAACCGCAGGTCTGGCACACCGAGTTTCCCGCTTTCGGAACACGGATCGAGATTTCCATCGCCGGAGTGCCGGAGCCAAGCGCACGCCAGGCAAGCGACCGGATCAAAGTCTTGTTCGAGGCACTGCATCATCGCTGGCATCCGTGGGGCGACGGCGAACTCGGCAGGTTCAACGCACAACTGATGGACACCGGGTCGGCGACCGGCGATGCCGAGTTGCTCGACACGATCCGGCAGGCGATGGCTTATACCAGGCTCAGCGGCGGCCGCTTCAACCCGGCCGTGGCCGCGCTGGTCAGGGAATGGGGATTTAACCAGGCGGCGCCGATATCGGCTCCCCCCGACCGGACAAAGTTAATGGAATTACTGGCGGCGATGCCCCGCCAGCAACAAATAGACTGGTTCCCCGACCGCCTCGTATCGCCGGCCGGTGGCTGGGCGATCGACCTGGGTGGATTCGCCAAGGGGCTGGCCGTCGATCGCGCGATAAAACTGCTGCGCGAAGCCGGCATCGAAAACGCCATCGTCAATGCAGGCGGCGACCTGCGCGCGACGGGTCGGCGCAATGAGCGCGCCTGGCGCATCGGAATTCGCCATCCCCGCCGCGCGGGCGTGATCGCCGGCATAGATATCGACGGCGATGAAAGCGTTTTTACTTCGGGGGATTACGAAAGGTTCTTCGAAAACGAGGGCGTTCGCTATCACCATATTCTCGACCCGGAGACAGGCTATCCCGCGATGGGGACCGTGTCACTGACCGTCATCGCCGGCAACGGCGCGCTCGCCGATGCATCGGCAACGGCGCTGTTCGTCGCCGGGCCTGGCAAATGGCCGGAACTCGCCCAGGCCCTGGGCCTCGAACTGGTGATGCTGGTCGCCAGCGACGGCCGCGTGGAAATGACCGCGGCAATGGCAAAACGGGTAATGCTGGAAAATCCTGGGCAATTGAATGTCATCATTGTCGATAAACCATAGGAAGTCTGCACGTTATAATTGACTGTTAGGCGTAAATTTAAGAATCGTGGAGTAGTCAGAAATGAAGGCCATCTGGAAGGACACGGTAATAGCACAATCCGATCAAACAGAAGTCATCGAAGGAAATCATTACTTCCCGGTAGAATCGGTTAGGACGGAGTTTCTGAAAGACAGTGACACAATATCGGTCTGTCCGTGGAAGGGAACCGCCAACTACTACAATATAGATGTTGACGGTGAAACCAACCCGGATGCGGCCTGGTACTACCAGGACCCCAAGGACGCCGCGAACGAAATCCGAGGTCGAATTGCCTTCTGGAAAGGGGTGCAGGTCATTGAGTGAGATTCTCAGATTCACGGCTAACCAGTGCAAGCAATCGGACCTCCCTGCGGTCGGCCTTTGTTGCAGGCGTAATCGGCATGCGGAAAATTAAATGAACGATCAGCTGGCGACAGAAACCACGATCAAGGACAGGATGGCCACGACCATTTTTGTCGCCGTCGTCGTTCACGGCATCATCATCCTCGGCATCAGCTTTGCGCCGGTGCTGCCATCGGATCAGCCCTACCGGCCATCGTTGCAGGTCGCTTTGCTGATTGATTCGACGGATGACACGGACCCGCGCGAAGCGGAATACCAGGCGCAATCGAGCCAGGCCGGCAGCGGCACCAATGCCGAATCGAGCATACCGACCACGCCCCTGCCAACCCCGGCCAGCCTGCCGCTGGATGGCATGCCCGGCGGCCGGGATCTCGAGCTTAGCGATCCCGGCTCACGCACGCAGCAACGCGAAGTCCTGGCCAGCCGCGCCGAAAACGAGCGCAAGGTGAGTACGGTGCCGGACCCGAGCGAGCAGCCGGACCTGATGCGTCAACGCCCGAGCGATCGGGAACAGAACGATTTGAGCCTGGATGTCATCGCCGATATCGATGAAAACGCCCAGCTCAAAGGCACCAGGGAGCTGCTCATTACCGCTGATACGACGAGCTCCGATATCGCCGTTTACCTGGATTCATGGAAACGCAAGATCGAAAAAGTCGGCACTTTGAACTACCCGGGAAATCCCAACGGCGCGCGCAACCCCACGCTGGAAGTCGTCGTTCAGTCGGATGGGCTGTTGCGCGAGATCGTGGTCTTGAGATCCTCCGGCCAGCGGCACCTGGATGAAGCGGCGCTGCGGACCCTGCGCCTGGCGGCGCCTTTCGACCCATTCCCGGAAGAGTTGAGAAAGAAGTACGATGTCGTCCGCTTCGCCTATGAGTGGCAATTCATCGCGGGCGAATAGCCTGATGCCAAAGTGGGGACAAAATGTCCCGATTCTGTTGATCGTTCGCCTATACTTGGGGCATGTCCAAAGACACCTTTCTCAACGATCACTTCCTGATTGCGATGCCGGCAATGGGAGACCCGAACTTTCACCACAGCGTGACTTATATTTGCGAGCATAACGCACAGGGCGCGCTGGGGATCACCATCAATCGCCCGATGAATCTCAACCTCGGCGATATCTTCGATCAGCTCAATCTCGAGCGCAGCCCCGATATCAGCGAGTCAGCGCCGATACTCCTCGGCGGGCCGGTGCAACCGGAGCGTGGCTTCGTGATACACCACCCCAAGGGCGAGTGGGACTCCAGCATGGAGACCGGCGACCAGATCCAGGTAACCACGTCGCGGGATGTCCTGCAGGCGATGGCGAGGGGGGAAGGCCCCGACCAGGCCATCGTCGCACTGGGTTATGCCGGCTGGACGGCTGGGCAACTGGAGCTCGAAGTCGTGGAAAATGCATGGCTCACCGTGCCATCGAGCCATGAAATACTGTTTGAAACACCCTATGACAAACGTTGGGAGTCCGCGGCCGCCCTGCTCGGCGTGGATGTCAAAAATATCAGCAATTACGCCGGGCATGCCTGATTACGGCACCGGCGAGCCGCGGGAGCTGGCCGATTTCAATAAGCAGGGTTCGCAGCAAGTCAAAGGCACGCTGATCGCTTTCGATTTCGGCCTGAAACGCATCGGCGTCGCTATCGGTGAAACCTTGCTTGGCAATGCCCGCGGACTCGCCGTCGTGGCGCATTCGGCGAGCGGACCGGACTGGCCGGCCATCGATAAAATACTGCGTGACTGGCATCCGGTTTTGTTGCTGGTGGGTTATCCCTGCAACATGGATGGCAGCGCGAGCGATATGTCGCGGCTGTCCCTGCTGTTCGCTGCCGAACTGCGGGAACGAAGTGGCATACCCGTCCAGGCGATCGATGAGAGACTGAGTTCCAGCGCGGCGCTGGACCAGTTGCGTGAAGAACGCCGCAGCGGGCTGCGCAAAAAGCGGATCAGCCGCGGTCTGATCGACCAGGAAGCCGCCCGCCTGATACTGCAGCAGTGGCTGGGCGCAGCCAGTTGATGACAACGACGAAGCGATTCATTAGCATGCGCAGCGCGGTCGTGCGCTGCAGACAACCAGCGCGCAGGTCACTGGAACGGGATCAGGCGTGAACGAACAACTCGACAGTCAGGGTCATCTTCGCCACCTGGTCACACTGGATGGCCTGAGCGGGGACGTGCTGAGCGGATTGATGGATCGGGCGGAAGCCTACCTGATCGCTCCCGGGCAACCCGGGCCCGGTGACGGTTCGCTCGAGGGCCTGACGGTCTGCCAGTTGTTTTTTGAAGCCAGCACCCGGACCAAGATTTCGTTCGAACTCGCGGCCCGCCGCCAGGGGGCGGATGTCGTCAACCTGGTGATTCCAACCTCGTCCGCGGAAAAAGGCGAAACCGTGCTGGATACCTTGCTGACCATCCAGTCCATGGCGGTCGATTTTTTCGTCGTCCGCCACAAAGAAGCCGGCCTGATGCGCAGCATCGCCACGCGACTGGGCGACCGTGCAAGCCTGATCAATGCCGGTGAAGGGCAACAGTCGCATCCAACCCAAGGCTTGCTGGACGTCCTGACCATTCGGCAGCACAAGAAAGATTTCAAGAATCTCAGCGTTGCTATCACCGGCGATATCAGTCATTCGCGGGTGGCGCGCTCAGCCTGTCACGCATTGCTGGCGCTCGGGGTGCATGACCTCAGGCTGATCGCGCCTGAAAACCTGCTGCCGGAATCGAACGAGCTGACTCATGCGCGCCGCTACACGGATTTTGACGCCGGGATTGCAGACTGTGATGTCGTGATGATGTTGCGTCTGCAGAAAGAGCGCATGAAATCCGGGGATATCCCGGACCTGGAAAACTATCGGAAACAATACTGCCTGACTTCACGACGCCTGAAACTCGCCAGCGGCAACGCGATCGTCATGCACCCGGGCCCGATAAACAGGGGTACGGATATGGACGATGAAGTCGCCGACGGTCGCCAGTCGGTGGTCCGCCAGCAGGTTGGCAATGGCGTCGCGATGCGTATGGCGGTACTCGCGGCGATCGCCGCAGGGAAAAAGTCTTGAGCGGTGGGGGCAAAGAACACCGCGGCACCATTTTTGTAGAAGACGCGGCTGTCCTGGCGCAGGACGAATACGCTGGCGAGCAGTATGTGATTCGCTTGCACGCGCCCCTGTGTGCGGCCCAGGCCAGGCCCGGTTCATTTACGCATGTCTGCTGTGACCCGGCGGTCCCGATGCGCCGCCCGCTTTCGATCATGCGAGCCAGCGCGGCTGGCGGCTGGATCGAACTTCTCTATAAAGTCATTGGCGATGGCCTGCGCCATTTATCGAGCCGTCAGCGCGGCGACTCGGTCAGCATCATCGGTCCTATCGGTAATCCTTTTGTCGCCGATACCGAGAAGTCCAGACCCTTGCTGATCGGTGGCGGCGTGGGAATTCCACCGATGGTTTTTCTCGCGGAGAGCCTCGCCGCCGATCATGGCGCGGCGAAACGAACGCTGGTTCTGATGGGCTCAGAGCTGCCATTTCCTTTTCAGACGGTGGCATCGGCATTGCCGGTTCCGGGCGTCGGCAATGAGGTCACGCATGGCATGCCACTGATGGAATCGCTCGGCATCGCTTCACGGCTGGCGAGCGGGTCGGAATTTTCCGGTTGTTACCGCGGCTTTGTCACCGAACTCGCGCGCGATTGTCTGCGAGCCATGAGCGACCGGGAACTGGCAGAGGTCGAAATATTTGCCTGCGGGCCTGAACCCATGCTTGCGGCGGTTGCCGGTCTGGCGCGTGAGCTTGACCTGCCCTGCCAGATATCCCTCGAAGAGTTCATGGCCTGTGCGGTCGGTGGTTGTGCCGGTTGTACGGTAGAAGTTCAGACCGCGACCGGCGTCGCAATGCAAAGAGTCTGTGTGGACGGACCGGTGTTCGACGCCCGCACCATATACGCCGACTAGCCCGGCGGGCAATCAACCGAAATTGATTTTCGTTTCCAGGTTGGTCCGCGAGTCGGCGTTGATCAGCGCCTCTTCAAGCTCGATCCGGCCTTCACGGTAAAGACTGAACAGCGCGGTATCGAAATCCTGTATGCCAGCTTCGTCGCTGTCCGCCAGCGCTTCCTTGACGCCGGAAATATCGCCTTTTAGCGTCAGCTCCGAAATATGCGGCGTGTTGAGCAGGACTTCCACCGCCGCCACCCGGTGTTGGTCCTTACCCATGACCAGCCGCTGCGAAATGATCGCTTTCATGTATTGGGACAGGTCCATAAAAATCTGTGCCTGCTGCTCGACGGGATACATATTGATAATCCGGTCCAGCGTTTCCGGTGCATTATTGGCGTGCAAAGTCGCGATCGCCAGGTGGCCCGTTCCAGCCAGCGTCAGCGCCGCATCCATGGTCGTGCGATCGCGAATTTCGCCAATCTGGATGACATCGGGTGCCGCACGCATCGCGCTGCGCAGCGCGACTTCATAAGACTTGGTATCCAGCCCCAGTTCGCGCTGGTTGATTATGCATTTCAGGTTGGGATGCAAAAACTCGATCGGATCTTCGATCGTAATAATGTGCTCGGAAACCTTTTGGTTCCGGTGGTTGATCATCGCGGCGAGGGTCGTTGACTTGCCCGAACCCGAGGCGCCAACCATCAGGATCAAACCGCGTTTGATCATCGCCAGGTCCTTGAGCACCAGCGGCAGTCCCAGGTCGTCCAGCCGCGGCATCTCGGAGGTGACATAGCGCAGGACCATGGCCACGTTGCCGCGCTGGTGGAAAACGTTGGCGCGGAAGCGGCCCAGCCCTGGCTCGGAGATCGCAAAATCGACTTCGAGATTCTTGTTGAAGTACTCGATCTGCTCCTCGTTCATCAGTCCGAGCGCAGCCTGTTTGACCATTTTTGGCGTCAGCTCAATCTTGTTGACCGACATAATGCGGCCCTCGATCTTGATTTTTACCGGCGCATAAGTCGTAAAGAAAAGATCGGAAGCGTTCTTTTCCACCATCAATTTGAATAAAGGCTTCGTGTTCATTGCGTATCCCTGTGTTCAGACGGCCGGCATCGGTCCCTTGTCCGGCTATTTTTCCTCTCCTACAACCGAGAGTTTTTCGGCTGCGGCATCCTCGGCCGAAGAGCCCCGCTCGCTTTCGAGCTTGATCCGCAAACGCAATTCATTGCGTGAATCCGCGTTGCGCATCGCATCGTCATAAGCAATCGTTCCATCCTCATACAACGTGTACAGCGCCTGGTCGAAGGTCTGCATGCCCAGCCGGTTCGACTTGGCCATGATGTCCTTGAGTTCGTAAATCTCGCCGCGAAGTATCAGGTCGTTGATCAGTGGCGAAGCCAGCAGGATTTCCATGGCCGCGACTCGCCCCTTGGCGGCTTCCCGGCGTATCAGCCGCTGGGAAATCAGCGCCTTGATGTTCAGCGACAGATCCATCAGCAACTGGCCCCGTCTTTCTTCGGGAAAGAAATTGATGATTCTGTCCAGTGCCTGGTTGGCGCTGTTGGCATGCAGCGTCGCCAGGCACAGGTGACCGGTCTCGGAAAACTGAATCGCGTACTCCATGGTTTCGCGGTCACGAATCTCGCCGATCAGGATCACATCGGGCGCCTGGCGCAGCGCATTCTTCAGAGCAACAAGCCAGGTCTCGGTATCCACGCCGACCTCGCGCTGGGTCACGACGCAATTGATATGCGGGTGGACATACTCGACCGGGTCCTCAATCGTGACGATATGGCCATGGGTGTTTTCGTTGCGATGCCGAATCATCGCCGCCAGCGTGGTCGATTTGCCCGAGCCGGTGCCACCGACGATGATGACCATGCCGAGCTTGTTCATCACCACGTCGGTCAGCTGATTGGGCAGCTCAAGTTCGTCGATCGTGGGGATCTTGGTGATAATCGTTCTGAGTACGGCGCCGGTGTAGCCTTGCTGGACAAAAGCGCTAACCCGAAAACGGCCTATGCCTTTCGGGTTGATCGCGAAATTGCACTCCTTGGTGGAATCGAATTGACGGGTCTGCTTGTCGTTCATGATCGAACGCACGATCAACGCGCTCTGCTCGGAGGTCAGTGCCTTGTCCATTACCGGATTGACTTCGCCATCGACTTTGATGGCCGGCGGAAATCCCTTGGTGATAAAAAGATCCGAGCCTTCGACCTGTACCATCCGGCGCAGCAGATCCTGCATCAACTTGACCGCTTGTTCTCGTTCCATTGCCATATCGAAACTCCACTAACTCCTAAATGGTGTCCTTGTTGACCGCCCGGAAACGGGCTTCTTCCTTGCTCACCAGCCCCATTTGGGTCAGATCCTGCAAACACTGGTCAAGCGTCTGCATGCCCATGGATTGACCGGTCTGGATAGCCGAGTACATCTGCGCAACCTTGCCCTCGCGGATCAGGTTGCGGATCGCCGGCGT